>NC_011661.1:309260-618520 GCF_000021645.1 Dictyoglomus turgidum DSM 6724 | reverse complement strand
CATGGACATAAAGTATGAATAGGCACCTTGACTCCAATAATCATATAGAGCTTTTTACTAAGTTCAGCCTCAATAACACATTCTATCATATTAGGAGAAGCTATCTGAGATACAGGAGTCTTTTTAAAGATAAAATAAGGAAAGGTTATCTTTATATGACTGCTGTCTGCTTTTAACTTTTCTCTGACCTCTTGCAATATCTTGCCAAGATTTTCTGGATGAAGAAAGTCAATTCCATTTAAAACTTCAACAAATCTACTCATGTGGGTTCCCCTTAAATCTTCTCTTAAATCCACAGAAATATCAATATTAGCAACAGTACTTTGATATTCTCCACTCTTTGTAATAATCTTTATAGGCCAATGTATATTTTTAATTCCCACTTTTCTCAAATATATACCTCTATAGTCTCTCTCATTTTGAACATCCTTCAATCTTTTCACCCCTATAAATTACCCCGCTATCTTCTGTCTCCCACACTTGCACTTCATAAAGATGACAATTATCTCTCTGCAGTTTTTTTTCTAACCTCTTCCAGACCCATATAGCTATATTCTCTGCAGTAGGTTGATTCATTATTTCATTTATATAAGAATGATCTAAAACATTAATTACCTCTTCTTTTACAATATCTTTTAATTCTACAAAATCTATAATCATACCTTCCGAATCTGGAACACCCTCTACAACAATTACCAACCTATAAGTATGTCCATGCAATTTTTCACACTTACCTTTATAACTTTCTAAATTGTGAGCTGCGTCAAATTTAAACTCACGTATAAGGAACATCTCAAATCTCCCTAAGTTTTTTGTAAATTATATCATTTAAAATGAGAAACTAAATGGAATTTTCTGTTTAAAAATCTTTAAAAAAATACCATTTTGTTACATAATACCATTCAACAAAAACATTATTTTATCTAAACTTTTTAAGATCGACAGAAATTGTAACAAAAAATCAAAGCAAATTTTTAAAGAAAAACCTCATTATTACTCAATTTCATAAAAATTTTCTAACTTTTCTGAGTAGAATCTCTCTAAAATCTTCTTAAATACTTCATTTAAAAGTTTTTAATTTTATTCTTAAAAGCTTATTTCTTCGTCGACCCCCAATAACCCCCTAAACCCCGGGGGATCGACAGACCTATAAATTTTCCATTCCATACCTCTTTACATCTTATTCTTTTTATGCTATATTATCCTCAAAATTGTAGCGTACCTATAAGGGTAGTTAATTTTAAGCGGTAGCTTTTTTGCCCTTTTTACGGGTTTGTAGCGTACCTATAAGGGATTGAAACTCTTCATCACATCTTCACCCCCCTTATGTCTACAACGTTTGTAGCGTACCTATAAGGGATTGAAACCCAAATCTCCAGCTCTTCCCTGGATTAAATTTTTCTGTTTGTAGCGTACCTATAAGGGATTGAAACATGTAATACCCAAGCCGACATCTGGAAACGTAAGTTGGTTTGTAGCGTACCTATAAGGGATTGAAACTAAGAACAAGTGTCTTGTAATTGTTGATTATCTCCGTTTGTAGCGTACCTATAAGGGATTGAAACAGATACAAATCCTTTTTTTTATGAATATGCCAAAGAAGTTTGTAGCGTACCTATAAGGGATTGAAACTAAGAACAAGTGTCTTGTAATTGTTGATTATCTCCGTTTGTAGCGTACCTATAAGGGATTGAAACAGATACAAATCCTTTTTTTTATGAATATGCCAAAGAAGTTTGTAGCGTACCTATAAGGGATTGAAACTGATGGTACTGGAGAGAGATCTCACGCGCCCTTAGAAGTTTGTAGCGTACCTATAAGGGATTGAAACTTCAGCAATGCATAGGATAAATGGGTTTTACCTACTCGTTTGTAGCGTACCTATAAGGGATTGAAACATCGTTGTAAAACCCATTAGTAGGTCTGGCGCTATTCGTTTGTAGCGTACCTATAAGGGATTGAAACTTTTCTTTTTCTTCAATTTCAGGGATATTCAATTCACGTTTGTAGCGTACCTATAAGGGATTGAAACTCCCAATCAGGTTCAATCGGAGTGTTCATTACTACTCGTTTGTAGCGTACCTATAAGGGATTGAAACGATGGATTTGTCTATGACGTTTCTGGAGGTACTATCCGTTTGTAGCGTACCTATAAGGGATTGAAACATGATAAAGAAATTAAGAAGATTATCATAGAGATCCGTTTGTAGCGTACCTATAAGGGATTGAAACTCCTTTAGATACCTGACTTGAGAAACTTTCCAAATTGGTTTGTAGCGTACCTATAAGGGATTGAAACGGTACGTCAGGGATAACGATGTTCTTAACGAGCTTTACGTTTGTAGCGTACCTATAAGGGATTGAAACCCCACATAGATGCAAAACATTGAAATTTTGTTGAAATGTTTGTAGCGTACCTATAAGGGATTGAAACATGCCTGAAGAGGCAATAAAATACAAAGCTTCTGCTAAGTTTGTAGCGTACCTATAAGGGATTGAAACACACTCTTCTCATTTGATACAGACAAAACTACTTGCCGTTTGTAGCGTACCTATAAGGGATTGAAACTCCCAAATCTCTCTTTCCACTGGAAGCATGTGTACATGTTTGTAGCGTACCTATAAGGGATTGAAACTGGCCTTTTTCAACCCTCTCGCCTCCTTCCCCTGCTTTGTTTGTAGCGTACCTATAAGGGATTGAAACATATAGTTGGGCGTCTGGTTTATTCTTGTAGTCTAGTTTGTAGCGTACCTATAAGGGATTGAAACAAGTCTACTGCCCACTTAAGAACAGGACTAAAAAGGGTTTGTAGCGTACCTATAAGGGATTGAAACTATTCCTCATCACTCATGCTATCTATGTCGTAGAAAGGTTTGTAGCGTACCTATAAGGGATTGAAACGACCAATGGGATTCTTAAAAAAAATAAAAAAGGGAGTTTGTAGCGTACCTATAAGGGATTGAAACTATACAACCTCCCTTTCGTACCCCTCAGGGATATTTGTGTTTGTAGCGTACCTATAAGGGATTGAAACGTTTGAATAAACTTCTAAGAGAATCCCCTCTTTTTTGTTTGTAGCGTACCTATAAGGGATTGAAACAATTCGCTCGCTTTTTTGAGTTCACGGATGTAGAGTGTTTGTAGCGTACCTATAAGGGATTGAAACTTTCAAACCCTCCCCTTCAAAAGAATTTTTGGGAGTCCGTTTGTAGCGTACCTATAAGGGATTGAAACGAGTACTCATATGAGTATGACCCTGAGGAATGGGCCCGTTTGTAGCGTACCTATAAGGGATTGAAACTTCTTTCATAGATCTTTAAATTTTTTACCCCGGCATGTTTGTAGCGTACCTATAAGGGATTGAAACGAGGAGGGGGTAAAGAGAATATCTTGATTGTGATATTTTTTACTTTTGCTTTTCACTGAAATCTACATTAGCTTTCTCATTGTTTATAGCACTAATTTTATTAGTTCTAATTTTCATTGTAATTGTTTTTTAATCTGCCCCATTAAAGAAATCTCTACTTTAAAGAAAAAGTTTTCAGAATTAGATGATATATCGTTAACAAAGCTCAAGGGCTACAAATAAATTTAGAAAAATATTTTACTTAAATAAAAAAATTTATGTTAAAATATTTAATAATGGAAGTTGAGGATATAAGCCTTGAAATAACAGAGAAAGATGATTACACTATTCTTTACTTTAAATTAAAAAGTAATCTTGACCCCTCTATACTCAAAAAAATTTCTCCACCTAAAATCAACCTGAGAAGAGGCTTAATAATTTCTGGAAGAGGACCTATATGGCTTTATGCCTATTTAGTTCATTATTATCATCCTACTCCTTTTATTGCTATTTATGATCCAAGAATAGGTGCTGTTGTTATTCAATCACATATAAAAAGTATTAATGTGGGGGATGTGATAGATATTTCTTTAGATGGGGAGGGATAAATTTTGAATGATGCCAAAATTCTACTTTCTGCCCTTCTTCATGATTTAGGAAAGGTTCTTGAAAGAACAAAAGAATATAGGTCTCAAAATTTACCCCTGGAATTTCAAAAAGTTGAATATGCTCATCCTAAATTTTCAGCCTTTTTTCTAAACACACTACTTCAACGAAAAGAAGACCTATCACCTTTTTTAAAAGAAAATTTAACCGAAGAAGTAATTGAGCTTGTTCTAAATCACCATGATCCAAAAAATGATTATGGATTAATAATTCAAATTGCCGACTGGTTATCTTCTTCGGAAAGAGAAGAAGATGAAAGTCAAAAAGATCTTTACCTAACTATACCTCTACACAATCCTTTCTATAAAATAGATGAGAGCACAAGAGGATTCTATTACAAACTTTCTTCCTTAGAAAAAAGCGAAGATCTTTTTCCCAAAAAAGATGATGTAAAAATTACACAGATTAATTATCAAAATTTAACAAAAGATTTCTTAAGAAGCTTTCCAAAAGTCAATGACATAGAACAGCTTTTAACCTTAATGGAGTATTATTTTTCTCAAGTTCCAGCACAAACTACAGGGTTTATTACAGATATTTCCATATATGATCACGCAAGAATTACAGGAGCTATTGCTCATGCATTATACAAAGATTATCAAAATCAGAGAATAACAAGTAAAGATCTGATTGAAATAAGAGAGGATTTAAGAAGTAAAGAAAAGAATTACTCTCCTTTACTTGATAAGCCTCTTTTTACTCTAATCTCAGGAGATTTATCTGGAATACAGTCATTCATTTTTAATGTTTCTTCTGAAAGAGCAGGAAGAATGTTAAAAGGCAAATCTGTATTTTTAGATCTTCTCTCCAGATACTCAGCAAAATTTATATTGGAAAATAATAATTTTACAAAGGCTAATGCTATTTACATAGGTGGAGGTAATTTTGATCTACTTTTATCTTTCATAGAAGACCAAAAGTTAGAAGAGTTGAGAGAATTTATATCAGAAAATATTTTCAAATTAACAGGAGAAGATTTATACCTTGCTATTGAGTGGATCCATCTTTCCATAAATGACCTCTTTAACTTTTTTGACAAAAGACAAGAGCTAATTAATAAGCTTGATGAAAGGAAGAGAAGAAAATTCAGTGAGCTTAAAAACTTCTATGACCTTATTTTATACCCTAAAGAGGAAAATGTAGGAGAAAGTGAGTATTGTATCATATGTGGAAAAAGGATGGCAAAAGAAATTAAAGAGGGAGAAAGATTATGTAAAACCTGTAACTCTTTTGTTGAGCTAACAAATTCTTTAAAAAGAGCTAAATTTCTTATAGAAAAGAAATCCTCCTTTGAAGGAGTACCCCAAACTTGGAATGAGTTTTTTGAAAAATTAGGTTATAAATTAGACTTTATCAAAGAGATGAAATCCACGGGATATAACAATGAAAAAATATACCTATTGGAAGAGGTAATAATTAAAGATAATTTTATCCCTCATGGATTTTTATTAGGAAGTTATACCATTGAGGAAAGTGATTTTGAATCCATAGCAAAGAAAAATATAGAAAATGGATATGGAGATCAAAAACTTGCCTATTTGAAAATGGATGCCGACAATATGGGAAATATTTTTAAGAAATTGGCTGATGAAGAGAAAACGAAGGAAAGACTATCTCTAACAAGATACGGAGTTTTAAGTAGAAGAATAGAGTTATTCTTTGGAAAAATAGTTATGGAAAAGATAAAAAATAATGATAAAATTTATCCCGTATTTGTAGGAGGAGATGACTTATTCATTATTGGAACTTATGAAAAAATAAATGAACTTGCCTTAAAAATTAGAGAGGAATTTAAGAGATATACAGGAGATTCTAAAGTTTTCTCACTATCTTCAGGGCTTTACTACCTTCCAGATAATTTCCCGCTTATAAGAGGAGCAAGTCTTGTAGAAAATGCCCTTGAAAAGGCAAAACAATTTAAATATCCCGAAGAGGAAAAACCCAAAAAAGACAAAATATGTGTTGAAGATGAAGTACTAACTTATAGAGAGTTTAAAGAGGCTAAAGAGATTGCCAAAGATATTGCGGACAAAATAACTAAAAAAACTAAAGAAGATAAAGCTTCTCGTGCTGTTATAACAAAAATAGAAAATTCTCTCAAAGGATTTAATCCACTATTAGAGCAAAGTTTAAAAGGGAAAATAAGTCCTCCAGCTATATGGAGATTTAAGTATTACTTAAGATTATATCCTGATATTGCTGAAAGATTGTCCGATATAATTCTTGAAAATGTCTTAAGAAAGGGGGAAGATAAAATAAGAAATCCAAGACTTATCCTTGTAGCTACCAAAATTGCAAAGATGAAAACAAGAAAATCAAGGGGGGATGAAAATAATGAGAGATAATCAATCCTCAAGGCAACAAAATACAAAAACTCCTGAGGAATTATGGAGGGAAAGGGTAGAAAGTGTGCTTGGAAAAGATTATGTACAAAAAATATTGGCCTTTGGTGAAGATTTAGATATTAATGAATTTAAAAAGTTTAATGAAAGAATACAAAACTTTATAAGAGAAAGAACAGAAGGGATTACTTCTTCAAGACTTCGAAAAGTTTATGACCTTATTAAAAAGGCTAAGAATATCTCAGAACTTCTATATACCATACCATATCTTGCCTATATGGTAGGAAGAGAGGAAAGCAAAAGAAGAAAAGAAGCTCTTGGAGAGCTATATGTGGTCCTTAAAGAGGCTATTGAGAAAGCAGAAAATGATAAACACGTAAAGAATATTCAAAAATTTACCGAAGCTCTTGTAGCATATCAAAAATTTTATGGAAAGGATTAAGGGGGGATATCGGTGGATAAATTCATAGGCAAAATATTTATTGAGGGAGAAATTGTCCTTGTTACAGGACTTCATATCGGAGGCTCTAAGGAAACAGGAGAAATAGGTGGACTTGATAATCCTGTAATAAAAACGGTAGAAGGCATACCCTATATACCTGGCTCATCCCTAAAGGGGAAAATAAGAAGTTTACTTGAAAGAACCTATGATATTAAACCTCCTAAAGAACCAGGAGAACCATGTGGATGTGGAGAATGCGAAATTTGCCAACTTTTTGGCTCTCATTCCACAGAAAATAAAACCATTTCAAGACTTATTATTAGAGATTCCTTTTTAGATGAGGAGGATTTTCAACAAAAATTTGGAAATGCTCTTGAAGGAGGATATACTGAAGAAAAAGTAGAAAACATTATAGACAGAATAAAGGGAACAGCAAAGGATCCAAGAATTATGGAAAGGGTTCCTGCGGGAGCAAAGTTTAAATTTTCTTCCGCTATAAGCATATACGAAAAGGATGATATCCAAAAACTTCTTATGACCTTTGTAGAGGGCATGAGAATGTTGGAAGATGATTATCTTGGTGGAAGTGGAACAAGGGGATATGGACAAGTAAGATTTGAAAATTTAAATATTTCTATCAAAAGTATTAAAGACTATTTAGGGGATAACACTAAAAAGACTATTATAGAGGGCAAAGCTTTAAGCGAAATAAAGATGGAAGATTTAACCAATAAAATTGAAGATAAGTTATCGAATAAATAAGTAGGTGAGCATTAAATGAAGGTAGAAGTTTATAAACTTCTTAAAGAGGGACCATTACTCTTACATATAGGTCTTAGGAGATTAGATAGAACATCTAATATAATTCATTCTGATACCCTTTTCTCTGCTTTATCTAATTCACTTATTAAGCTTTTTGGAGAAGAAAAATTTGATCTCTTTGAAAAAAATTTAGTTATATCATCGGTTTTTCCAGGCTTACGTCTTTCAAAAGACATCCTACTTTTACCAAAGCCTGAAATCCCTATAAAAACTTCTGAAGAGGATCACAAAAAATATAAAAAGTTTCAATGGATATCCCTTGATGCTCTGAAAAAATTATTGGCAAATTTTGATAAAAACTCAAAACAAATCTTTATACAAAATGTAGAAGAGTTTAAATTTTTAAACCCAAGAACTTTAATTACAAAGTCTGAATTTGAAGAAATAGGAGAAGAAATATATTTCATGGGTACAACTCTTGAGCCAAAGGTAAGAGTTAGCAGAGAGACTTATTATAAAGCAAAGGCGGATGAGGAAAATTCCTATACTACACTTTACTTTCAAGAGAATTTAGAACTTCATCCTATAAAACTCTCAAACAGAAAAACCATTATCCCATTTCTCTATTTCCTAAAGATGAAAAATAATGAAATTGAAGAGTTATTCACACCTTCTTTAAGTCTTACCCTTGAAGAAGGGTTAGGAGGAGAAAGAACCACAGGTAAAGGTATATTTGATACCTTTGAAAAAGAGGAGCTTGAAGTTCCAGAAAATGGAGAATTTGAAATAAGTCTTTCTCTAACATTTCCAAAAAGAGAAGAAGTAAATAATTTAATTTACTATCAATTAGTAAAAAGGGATGGATTTATATATTATCAAAAACCCACAGGATACAGGAAAAAGACTCATTATAAGATAGCAGAAGGTGCCTTAGTAAGATCTCCATATGTGGGCGAAAACATAAACGTTTCCCCTATAAGTTCAATGAAAGTTATATCCTATGGAAAATCTTTAGGCTTTAAAATATCTTAAGGGAAGGGGATAAAAAATGAAGATAAAAATTCAAGTTATAACTCCCACTTTGATAAGGAGTGGAGAAGTTATATCAAACGTAAGTGAATGTGTAATAGAAGATAATAGACTAAAAATCATAGATAAAGAAAAACTCCTAAATATGTTTAAAGATAAAAATCTAAAAAATTTTGTTAATGAATTATCATCTATGATTACAAACCAAAGGGAAAATATAAAAGATCTGCTTAACAAATATAAAATCCCTATCGATGAGGTAATCAAATATTCTTTAGAGATAAAAAGTAAAATAGAGAGAAATAATGAATCTTCAAGACAGCCATCAAGAAATATTTACATGCCCATTCTTACAGGAGAGAATGCTTATATTCCAGGAAGCACCCTAAAGGGAGTAATAAGAAATGCTCTTCTTTTCTATGCTCTTGAAAAAGATAAATCAAAACAAAACGCCTTTTTAGAAAAAACAGCAGAAAGAATTAAATCAGAAATACCAAAAAAAAATAAACCTTACATAGGAGAAGATATACTTAGAACAAATGAAAAAGATATACACACAGATATAATGAAATACATAATAGTGAGAGACAGTAGTTTAGTCCCTTTAAGTGAGCTCAACGTATATGTTATTAGAAGAATTCCTCATCAAAAGCTTTCCCAATATGTAATTGCCATACCTGCTGGTAAAGAATTTGATACCGAAATAATTATAAAGAAAGATATGATATCAAACATTCCTACAGAATGGAAAGACTTTTTTGAAAAAGAACCAGAGGAAAAGCTTTGGAGTGCTCTAAAAAACTACTCTCTTAAACTTTCTAAAAAGGAACAAGAGTTATTAAGTGAACTTTCCTCCAAAAAATATTCAAATAACGAAGAGGCTAAGAATACTATAAATGACCTTATAGAACACTATAATAAAGTTCAGCAAGAATTAAAAGAACAGGAACAAAAGAATAAAGAAGTAATATATCTACCCATTGGATTTGGAAAAACCTATTACTATAATTCCCTTGGATATTTCATAAAAACAGAACAATTAAAAAACTTAGGTATTATTAGAAGAAATGTTGATCCCCAAATTTATCCTTCCACTAGATGGGCAGTACAAATAGGAAAAAAACTTTTCCCCTTAGGAGGAGTTTATATTATAAGAAATGACTAAAATTCTATGCAGTTTTGTTCCCAAAGATAGTAAAGAGATACCATATCACATTGGGGGCAAAATATACAAAGGAAAATCTACCATAGAGGCATTATGTTCCTATTATTTATCTAATGAAGAAGATATTAAAGTAATTCTTATAAAGCCTGAAACCATAGATATTAAAGAAGAGATAGAGCTAAGAAAAAAATTAATAAGCTTAGGAGTTAATGAAGACAAAATTATAACCCAAGAAATTCCCATGAAAGGCTTTTATGAAAACAAATACTATGATATAGACAACACTATTATTGCTGATTTCATATTCCTAACCTTAAATGAAAACACCGATGATAAAGCAGAAGAAGTAATTTTAGATGTCTCACGAGGAATAAACTTTTTAGTTCTTACTGCAGTAGATGCCTTTAGAAGGTTTATTGTAGCCCAAAAAGCAAGATACTACAATAAAGAAAATAAATTAGATAAATTAGAATATTTTTATGTATATCTTACTCCCAAAAAGCCAAATTTCGAGGAGGGAGAAATCTCATTAGAAAAAGCATCGGCACCCTTCTTTTTTGATTTTTTCACTAAAAAGGGAATACCTTTTAACTTTGAAGCTGAAAAATTAGATTATTTTAAGGAGTTTAATTTTACAAAAAATATAATAAGCCATGTAAATAGTTGTATTACAGCAATAAAAAGGGGATTTGCCCTCGCCTATCTTACCTTTATTCCATGGAGTGAGATAAAAGATCTTATTTCTCTTTCCCATGAAAAACTTTCCCTTAAAAGATTAAAAGAGCTTGTTAAAGAATTCTCCTATGAGAATGAAAATCAAAAAAAGGTAAAATTTAAAATGAATTATCCTTTGGGAAATTTATGGATTTACGTGCATCTTTTAAATACCTTTTATGAGATATATAAAGATTATGAAAACCAAATAACATATGAAGAAAATAGAAAATGGGTCCCTCTTAGCACTTTAAAAAACTTCAATGAGAATGTAATTAAAAAGCTATTTCAAGAAAACTCTGCAAGTATTATACTTTCAAGAGAGATAAATGACTTTGAGCAGACTTTTAAAAAAGGAGAGATTAAAAAGACAGGAAGATCTCCTAACTATGAGCGAAACTTCAATGCTCATGCAGGATTAATCTGTGAATTTATTGATCAAAATCCTCAAAATTTCTCTATATCATACAGGTTTAATGAGACTAAAAAAGACAAAATAGAAAAGTATATCGAATATTTTTTGGAACATAAAAAATGAAAAACATTTTAATATCGTTAATTGGAAAAGGAAGAACATCAGAAAATATATTAAAAGGCTATGTAAAAACTAAATATAGGTTTAGAACAGGAGAGATTTTTGAGACTGGCTTTTTTGGATCTGCCCTTTGGAAATATGTCTCTCACAAGGAAAAGATTGATCACTGGTACATATTTGGCACTACAAAATCTTCTTGGTCTGAAATAATCTATGCTTTAGAGGAATCAAAAAGAAACAACTTTTATCATCTCTCTTACGAAGTATATGAGGCAGAAATCACAGGAATAGCTGAAAATCTTCTAAAAACTTGGGAGGATGCTCTATCTTCAGAGATTCCTGGCATAAAACTTATTTTAATTGATCCTTTTAATTACGAGTTTTTCTCAGAATTCTTGCTAAAAAATCTACCCGATGAAGATTTAAAAATAATCCTTGACATAACTCACGGTTATAGATATTTGCCTCTAATTTTGAGTTTTTCCCTTATGTACGTTAAAAATTTCAAAAGTATAAAAGAGTTAAAAATATATTATGGAGCCCTTGAGATGAGTGAAAATAATGAGGCACCCGTTTTAGAAATTGATCACATAAATGAACTTTTCCAAATTTCTACAGCCTTTGAACTCTATAGAAATTCTGGCTACTTTTCAGAACTCTTAAAAAATTTAGGTATACATGGAAAGGAAAATTTATATTTCATGATTGAAATGAATTTGAGACCAAGAAAAGAGCTGAAAGAGGTAATAGAAAGCTTAAAAAAAGTAGAGAAAGAATACAAAAAAATATGTGCAGAAAGCTTAATAAAAGATCTGACCCCTCTTTATTCAGAGGAATACTTAGAAGACCGTATGACTAAAAGAGCGGAATTTTTCTTTGAGAAAAAGCAATATCTAAAGAGTCTTATACTCTTATATGAAGCTTTAACAATTATAATCTTAAAGAAAGCAGGATATAGAGACTTAACAAAGATAGAAAATAGGAGACAAAAGGTAAAAGAGGTTTATATAAAAGTGCTCCCCGAAGATTGGATGAGAGAAATTTTTGATAATTTTGAAAGAGTAAGAAACTCTTCGGTGCATGGGAACATAAGAGAAACTCAATCTATCATAAGAAATTTTGAAGATTTCAATGACCTCTTTAAAGAATCCTTGAAACTATTTTACCATATCAGAAAAACCCTAAATTAACTTTAAAATTATATTAATTGACTTTTAAAGAGTTTTAAGGTAGAAATTATCTTACTATGAAGACGCGATGGGAATGTTATACTTGCTTTTTCAGACAAGCAGAATCAGCTCTAAAAAGAATAAATATACCAAATGAGAAAAAAATAGAGATTATTAAAGAAATAGCAAAGGATCTTGAGAAACTTTCTCCTGAGGATACACCATCCTACAACACTTATTTTATTTTTAAAAAGATATACGAACTTTCTGGAGTGGAAGATCCCTATTTTGAGGAAAAGAAATATTACAATCAGCAGGGATTAAAACTTTATGAAGCTCTAAGGAACATAGTACTAAGTTCAGAAGACCCTCTTTATACAGCAATAAAAGTAGCAATAGCAGGAAATGTAATTGATTTGGGAATTTTGAACATATCAAAATTAAATCTTGGGGAATACATAAAAGAGATTATAAATATTCCTCTTGCCATAGATCATTATTTCTATTTCAAAAATGAACTTTCAAAGACCAACGAAATACTCTACCTTTTAGATAATGCAGGAGAGATTGTATTTGATAAGATCCTAATTGAAGAACTATCTAAGGAAAAGGAAGTTATAGCAGTGGTAAACGAAAATCCTGTAATAAATGATGCCCTTATGGAGGACGCTATTGAAGTAGGATTGAATAAATGCGCTAAAATTATAACCACAGGTTCTGGTTCTGTAGGAAAACCTCCAGAGCTTGGAGGAGAAGAGTATCAGAAAACATTTAATAGTGCCAAACTTATCATATCAAAAGGACAGGCAAATTATGAAAGCTTAGAAGGAAGAGGATATAACATCTTTTTCCTTCTCAAGGCAAAATGTGAAGTAGTAGCAGAAAACTTGGGGGTAAAAGAGGGAGATTTGGTATTTTTATATGAAAAAGCTAAAAATAGTTCAAAATAACTAAATTTTCATCAAGAATTATATTAATCTCTTTTTCCTCTACCTTTGCCTTAACTTTGTAAAATTTTCCATCTTTAACAACTTTATACTCCAATCTTTCCCCTTCCTTTATTACTCCTTTTGCCTTTAAAAAGCTATAAATCACATCTTTCAACAAATCTTCCCTTACCTCTACAATCCTCTCCACATCTCTTACAACCCATCCTCTCATTACTTCGTCTCCTATAAACTCAATCTCTGCCCTTACCATATCCCCTGGTTTTAAAAAATAACAAGTGTAAAGAATCCTTCGCTCAAAGTCACCAGCACTACTTATATTGGGTTTTAATGATATTGGATAAACAAGAATTATATCTCCAACTTCTGCAAAATTTTTAAATCCTTCCACATTTTCGCTTTTTAAAATTTCCAGCACAATCTCAGAAAAAGGAAAGTCTTTAAGAAAAACAGCCCTAACCCTCGCAATTACTTTGCTTCTATTTTCCACCACCGGCACCATATTAGCAAAGGTAACTTGAAAGAGGATTAAAATTAAAAGCAAAATCAAAAAATATTTTAATATATCCATAATTACCCCTCATCAAAATACATCTTTATTATTATTTTTTTTATTGTATAATATTAGGCAAAATAAAACAAATTATAGAGGGAGGGAAATATGTCTAAAAAACTTGTACTAACCCTTAGTCTTTTTATCCTTTTAGTCCTTATAATAAACATTTCTTTTGCCCAAGTCTTCCCATTAACCAAAGTACATATAATGCCACCCCACGAAAAGCTTATTGAAAAAAAGGTAAAACTTCCAAAACTCCCTGAAATTACTCCTCAAAATATACCCCAAGGAACAAAAATCTATGGAACTATTGAAAAAGCCCAAGGTATAGGTAAAGCAATTGTAATACCTGTAGAATTTACCGATAAACCAAGACAGCCCGAAGATATTATACCTTCAAACTATTTTGACATACTTTTTAATAGTGTAAAGGCAGATTGGAGCAATATAAACCCATACAACGTAGGTAGTGTAAGAGAATTTTATTTAGAAAATTCCTATGGACAATTTGATATAACTGCAACAGTACTTCCCTGGTATACTGCCCAAAATACCTACTCCTACTATATAAACGATGGTAATAATGGATTTAATGGAGGGGTATTTGTATTAGTAAAAGAAGTACTACAGCATGCAGTAGATATTGGATATGATCTAAGAAATTATGATGTAGTTTTTGTAATTCATAGTGGACAAGGTGCCGAGTGGACAGGATATCCAAATGATATTTGGTCCCATGCCTCTACAGTATATGTTAATATTGGTGGAAAAAATGTGCCTATAAGATATTCCATTGAACCAGAATATATGGAAGATTATGATACTCAAGGAAATCCTGTAATAATGCCTCAAACTGTAGGTGTATTTGTGCATGAGATGGGACATTCTTTTGGACACCTTCCAGATCTTTATGATAGAGACTATTCATCTTTGGGGCTTGGTAGGTGGAGCTTAATGGCAGCAGGATCTTGGAATGGGCCTCAAGGTCCAGGTGGATATTCCATAGGAGGAGGACCATCTCATTTTGATGCTTGGAGTAAGATTCAACTTGGATGGATAACCCCAACTGTTCCTACCAATGATCTAACTAATGTAAATATTCCACCGGTAGAAACAAATCCTGTAGTATATAAACTTTGGACCGATGGGGCAGAAGGTCCTCAATATTTTTTAATTGAAAATAGACAACCCATTGGATTTGATAAGTATTTAAGAGGTTTTGGCTTGCTTATTTATCATGTAGATGAAAATATGAGAAACTTTCAAAACGATAATGAATGGTATCCAGGACTTGATCCATCAAGGCACTATTTGGTAGCATTAGAGCAAGCCGATGGAAAATGGGATTTAGAAAAAAGAAGAAATAGTGGAGATGCGGGAGATCCATATCCGGGAAGTACTAATAATACAACCTTTGATGAAAATAGCACTCCCAATAGCAATGCTTATGGAGAAATTCCAACAGGAGTCGCAGTCAAGAATATAACCGCCTCAGGAGAAAATATTATATGTGATATTTATGTAAAATCTCTCAGTGCACCACAAACCACATCCTTTGTAAAGCATTTGGCATGGACAGGAGAAAACCCTCTCACTATAAGACCTCTCTTCAAATGGAAGCCTATACCTTACGCAGTGAATTACACTTTGCAGGTTGCAACAGATAGCAACTTCAATAGTATCATAATAAATGTAAGCACAGAAAAGAACGAATATAGACCTACCCTTGAGGAATTCCTTGAACCTGGCAAAACTTACTTTGCAAGGGTTAGAGCAGAAAATGCAAGTGGTGTATCTCCATGGACTACCATATCTTTTACCACACCAAATACCTTTGAAGCTCTTCTTGTCTCCGATGATGGTGGAGAGTTTGGAATAGCCCCGTACTTTGAAAAAGCTCTACAAGATATAAATGTATCTTACTTTATCGTGGATGTATTTTATGACAATGCAGTTCCACCTGCTTCTTTTATGAGCAATTTTGATTGGGTGATTTGGGGCGGAGATTGGGGAGCAATCTATGATCCATCAGTTCAAAATGAGATCATGAATTATCTTGATAATGGTGGAAAACTCTTCATCTCAAGCCAGGATTTAGGCTGGGGATATTCAGCAGGGTATATAAGTAGTACTTTCTATAACACTTACTTAAGAGCTGAGTTTGTACAGGATGATGTAGGAATCTATTCCATAAAAGGTGCAAACGGAAGTGAATTTGAGAGTTTGTCCCTCTCGTTAAATACCGAGGATTCTGCTCAAAACCAAGGATATCCTGACGAAATAGATCCCTTAGAGGGAGCAAGAGCAATCTTAGTATATACTCCATCTGGAATTTCCCCCATAACTCCAAATATTAAGCTTCCCGAAAAGATAAAAGAGCAAAAATCCATAATTATAAATAAAGAGATTGCATCCTCTGGGACAGCTGGAATATTCTATGCAGATCCTACAAAACACTATGGAGTAGTATATTTTGCCTTTGGGCTTGAAGGACTATCTCCCAATATAAGTGGAGAGGTTTTAAGCAGAGTAAGATATGCACTACTTTCATCTCCAGAAATTACCACTACAGTAACCCAAAGCTTCAACCCTAACAACAATGAAAATTGTAGTATTAAGTTAACAGTAAAAGACAATATAGGCTATTCATATCTCACAGTAAAAATCTACAGCACTTTGAATAATCAAAAGAAAGATCTTGTGAAGACTCTTGCAGATAATACAAAAGTTGACAATGGTACATATGAACTTACCTGGGATGGAAAGGACGAAAATGGAAAAGTCAATCCAGGAAGATACATGGTGGAAGTCTTTGCAAAAGATGAACTAAATAACAGCATTACAAAAACATATTACACCACAATTCCCTATGGGGTTCCATTATCTTTCATAGATGTGACTAAATTCTCAAAAGCCTTTAATCCTAACAAAGAATTTGCACAAATTATGTTTACTTTAACCCAAGATGCCCATGTAAAATTCATAGTATACAGCCTTGCTGGAGTAAAACTCTATGAAAGAGATCTTGGATATCTTCCAGCAGGAGAATACAGTATAGTATGGGAAGGAGTCAATCTAAAGGGCGAAATTCTGAAAAATGGGCTTTATGTATTCCAGCTTGTAGCAACATCCTCTCAAGGCGAAGCAAGAATAAATAGATTCATAGGAATTTTGAAGTGATAGGAGGAGAATAAAATGAAAAAGATTTTAATATCCTTTTTAACAATAACATTTCTTATCTCTCTAACCTTTGCCAGTGATACTGGGGGAGTCTTCTCCCCCTTGATCCTTGATGCTAAATCGGGAGGAATGGGAGAGGCTTTTACAGCCATATCAGAAGGATTTTCTGGATTAACTTATAATCCTGCAGGGTTAACTTATATAGATGAGGTAACCCTTGGCTTTACCCATTTACAAATTCCTCAAAGCTTTACAAGGGTAGAATTTATAGGGGGAGCAATTAATCTTGGAATTTTTAGCTTAGGAGCAGGACTCCAAGCTGTAGGGGTAACCAATCCTGATGAATTGTTATTTCCATATTATGAAGGAATAGCTCAAATTTCCTTAGCCAAAAAACTTAATAATAAATTAAGTCTTGGGACATCTCTAAGGTTATACGTAGCCAAACTAGATACCGAAGAGGCAAATGGTTTAGGAATAGATATAGGAGCAATCTATGAGATAACTCCAGTTCTAAGGCTTGGAGCAGTATGGTACAACCCTATAAGTTACATTAAATGGACCACAGGCCTCATAGAGACTCCAGGAAGACAAGATCTTGTGTTAGGCGTTAACTATAAGCTATTCTTAGGAGAATTTCCTTTAAATATTGCCTTTGATTTTAGTTTCTACGACAAAATATATTTCTATCAGAGACTTCATTTTGGCTTAGAAACCCAAATACCCAAAACTCCAGTAATTATTAGAACGGGGTACAATGGAGAGAAAAATACTTTAAGTTTTGGAGTTGGATTAAATACAAAAAATATAGAATTTAATTATGCTTTCCTTTATACAAAAGATATGTCAAATCAACACATATTTAGCCTCTCTCTAAAATATTAATAAAATTTTTGAAAAGCCTCCCCAATAAAAAGGGGAGGCTTTTTTTCTTTTATATGCTATAATTATTAATGTCATTGGAATACTCGAATTTATCTGTAATAAAGAAGAGGATATAAGTAAAAATGTGTGGAAGATTTACTCTTATTCAAATAGAAAAAATTCCTACAAGATTTAATGCCCAAATAATTGGAGAAATAAACCTAAGAAAAAGATACAACATATCTCCTAATCAACCGGTACCTATTGTTTTTCAGGAAAGTCCTAATAAAGTAGAAGAGATGATATGGGGACTTATTCCCCACTGGGCAGAGGATCCTAAAATTGGAAATAGTCTGATAAATGCCAGGGCAGAAAGTCTTCTTAAAAAACCCGCCTTTAAAGAGTCCTTTTTAAGAAGAAGATGTTTGATTCCTGCCGATGGATTTTATGAATGGAAGAAAATGGAAAAGGAAAAAATTCCGTATTATATAAAAATGAAAAATTCATCACTCTTTGCCTTTGCAGGACTTTATGACATATGGAAAAGCCCAGACGGAAAATTAATAAAGACTTTCACCATAATAACTACTGAGCCTAATGATTTGGTTAAAGAAATTCATAATCGTATGCCCGTTATTTTAAGAAGGGAATACGAGGAGATATGGGTAAATAAAGAAGAAAGTGACATTAAAAAACTCCAATCTCTCCTTGCCCCATATCCAGCAGAGGAGATGGAGGCATATCCTGTATCAAAGAAAGTAAATAATCCTTCTTATGACTCTGAAGAACTCATAAAGCCCGTCAAAATTTATATCATCAAAAAAGATCAGACCAGTTTTGATCTTTAACTATGTCTTTCTATCCAATCGTAAATATTTTTATAAAATTCATCTTTATATTCTTCATCTTCAAAAAGCTCATGATATCCACCAGGAAACTCTACAATTTTTCTATCTTCATAAGTTAGCTTCTTAAAAAATTCCCGAGCACCATTGGGATCCACATATCTGTCCTCAGTAGGAACTAGTATAAGCACTGGTACTTTAAGGTATGGAGCCTTTTCATGAGCTTTTTTAATATTTTCCATCATAGAGAGTCCTAACCTAAAGGAAATTTTGTTATGCATTAGAGGATCATTCATACATTTTTCAATCACCTTTTTATTCCTAGATAAATATTCAGGATCTAATTTATTATTTATGGTCACCCTGGGAAGAATTTTTCCAAAAGTTTTTGCAATAAAATTTGTCAAGGGATCTACTTCAACACCCAAAGCAGGAGCAGAAATAACAAGAGACTTTATTTTTTCTTGTCTTTCCTCAGCATATCTTGTGGCAATGAGTCCTCCAAGACTATGTCCAAAAAGATGAAACTTATCAATATCAGAAGTTAAATTATCAATCACTGAGATAATTTCCTCAATGGTTGTATCCCCTCTTTTACCATCGCTTCTCCCATGTCCTGGGTGATCAAATCCTATAACTCCATAACCCCTTTCCCCAAGATCATTTATTAACTTCTCATACCTTCCAATATGCTCTCCAAGTCCATGTACCACTACAACCCAACCCTTTTGTGGCTCACCTCTTCTAAAAGAATAAATCATAACCCTCTCACCTCCCTGTGAAATTTACCACCCTACGATGGGCTTAAGTAGGGAATAAACATAGAATATTCCACTTAATATATTTACAATATCCTGCCATCCCTTTACAAATACCTCAGGAACAAAAATAATATCGTTCTCTTTTATTTCAATATCAAGATTGCTCCTTCCCCTATTTATTATCTCATTCATGTTTATGGGTATAACCTTTGTCTCACCATCTAACTCTCTCACTACAGCAACCCTAGAAAGATCCGCCCTATCTTTAAGACCTCCTGCCATACTAATATATTCAGTAAGCTTTCTTCCTTCCCTATATTCATAAGCAGCAGGATTATTCACCTGTCCAAGGACATATACCAACCTTCTTAATTCACCTATGTAGATGGTATCTCCATCCTTTAGTTCCAAATTATCCTTTTCAATTCCCTGTATAGCATTTGTCACATTAAATTTATAAACCACTTTTTTACCATTTTCTATCCTCTCCAGCTCTCCACTTTCACGAGAAGCTTTTTCAGTAATTCCACCTGCCTTAAGAAGAATATCTCTTATTCTATCTCCTGGATTTAACTCATAAATACCAGGAATCTTTACCTGCCCCAATACTTTTACAGACCTTAAAATAGGTGGTACATATATTACATCTCCAGGATTCACTTTTATCTCTTCCTCTAATTCTTCTCCCAAAACAAGTATTCTATATAGATCTACAATAATCTTGTTATTAGGATCACCTTTTATCCTCAATTCTATATTCCTTAAACTCCCATTAGGGAGTATTCCTCCAGCCTTTTGTATAAGCTCACTTATCTTTGCTCCCATAGACGCCTGTCCGGTAACTTCAATCCCTTCAGGATTAACCTTAACCCCCTCAACAAGCTGTATAGGACCAGGATTTTTCACAAATCCAAGCACATAAACCCTCTTTATCTCGGGAAATACAGTGATAGTATCTCCAGATTGCAAGGCAATATTAGCACTTTCTTTTTTATTTTCATCTCCATAATATAAATCATATAAGTTAAGTTCAATTCTTGTGCCATCTATTCTATCTAAAGTAGCTCCAAAAAAAGATCCCTGTGCTGTAAGTCCTCCTGCCATATCAAGTACATCTTTTAATTTTTCTCCATCCTTTATCTCATATATTCCGGGATTTTTCACTTGTCCAAGCACCTTCACGCTTTTCCCCATAAGAGGTACATATATAAGATCTCCCTCTTCTATATAAGGATTTTGATTAACATCTCCATATTTTAAAAACCTTAAATAATCTACTTCTAAAATTTTATTTCCCCTTCTTATTTGAATATTTCTTAAAGATGCAGAGGATTTTAATCCTCCTGCAAGTTTAATAACATCATCTAAAGTACTTATAGCAGAAACACTATATATTCCTGGATTTGTTACCTCACCAGTAATAGAAATCTTCATATTTCTTGGATATGCAAGGTCCACAATAACATTACTTCGTGGATAAAATTTTAAAAGTTGTTTTGATATTTCTTTTCCTGCTTCAGATAGAGTCATATTTAAAACCTTTACACTTCCTGCTAAAGGAAGTACTACGTAACCTGTAGGAGAAACCAAAACATCAAAGCTATCAGTCTGATTTGTCTCTCTTATAATAAAAACTCTCAACTTATCTCCAGGTCCTAATATATACTTGTCAGGATCAATAATTTTTCCAAAATAAACCCCTTCTTGAGCAAAGGTCAAAGCAAAAATAAAAATCAGAAGAAAGACTGAGAAAAGTTTTTTTCTCATTATTCCCTCTACCTCCCTAATAACCTATTCACTTCTGATAGGTATATTTATTATGTCTCCATCTTCAAGAGATATATTTACACTTTCATCTCCATCTTTATAAAGCTTTGTCAAATCAAGTTTAATAATCTGCTTTTTCTCAGTAATATATCTTTCAATAGTTACATCTTTAAGGGATGCTCTCACAGTAAACCCTCCAGCCATATCTATGATATCCTTTATCTTCTCTCCAGGCTTAATTTCATATATTCCAGGATCTTTTATTTCACCAAGAATCTTAACAGTCTTCTCCACCAAAGGCACATACACTATATCTCCAGGAACCAATTTGACCTTTTCTTCTTCGGCATCCCCCTTTACAAGCACTCTAAATAGATCTACCTCTTTTATTATCTGTCCATCCCTTATAACTTGAATCCTTCTCCTACTTCCATTAGGAAGCACTCCTCCAGCCTTTTGGATAAGCTCACTTATCTTTGCCCCCTCTTTTATTTCACTTTCTCCTAAAGTAGGCTGTCCTCCAACCTCACTTTTAGATTCTCCAGATACAATAGTAAAAACCTGAGGCTTAGCTACATATCCTATTACGTAAACTTTATCAACTTTTAAAGGTATAACTATAGAATCTCCATCTTTAAGAACTATATTCTCTTTATTATCTTTTCCATACATCAAATTAAAAAGGTCTATACTTATCACTTGTTTTTTTCCATCACTTTGTCTTTCTATATATCCACCTAAAAGATCTGCTTTCGCTGTAAGTCCCCCTGCCATATCAAGTACATCTTTTAATTTTTCTCCATCCTTTATCTCATATATTCCGGGATTTTTCACTTGTCCAAGCACCTTCACGCTTTTCCCCATAAGAGGTACATATATAAGATCTCCCTCCTGAATATATGGATTAGCATTTATATCTCCATACTTCAAAAATCTAAAATAATCAACTGTTATAACTTTATCTTCTCTTCTTATTTGAATATTTCTTAAAGATGCAGAGGATTTTAATCCCGCAAGTTTGATAACATCATCTAAAGTACTTATAGCAGAAACACTATATATTCCTGGATTTGTTACCTCACCAGTAATAGAAATCTTCATATTTCTTGGATATACAAGGTCCACAATAACATTACTTCGTGGATAGAGTTTTAAAAGTTGCTTTGAAATCTCTCTTGTAGCTTCGGTAAGAGTTAAACCAGAAACTTTTATCGCTCTAACCATGGGCAGATTAATAGACCCTGTAGGAGAGACTGTCACGTTAAAAGAAATAGGATCTTCTGTCTCCAGAATTATATAAATTCTTACTATATCTCCTACTCCAAGCACATATTTATCTGGATCTATAACTTTTCCAAAGTATATCCTTTCTACTCCTGAGACCGTTCCTTCACCAGTCTGCGCAAAAATATTTGAGAAAAGAAATAAAGCAACAATTAAAATAATTCCCAGCCTTTTCATAAAAAACCTCCTAAAAAAGCACCTCTTTTAATTTTAGCATATTTTCAACAGAAGAATAAACCCCCTATCATCCATCATAGCCATGACATGTATCTTCTTTATTAACTAAGAAACTATTTCGTTTTTCTTGCCTTTTCATAAAAATTGAAAGTTTTTCCTATTATTCTTTTTTTCAAAAAGCCTTATTAGAATCCATACTAAAATAATTTTTTTAGTAAGTTTTTAGGGAACAACTATTTTAATTCCTTCTAATTTATCAAAATCTTCATCAAATAGGAGTAAGCAAATCTCTTATCTCTTCTTTAGATACTTTAACAGATTTTGCCTTTTCTTCATCATCCTTAGTAAACTTCAAACTTCTTTTAAGACCTCAGAATACACCAAATCTTTAAAAGTCATAAATAAAAAATCATTTCACTCCGAGAGGAAAAATCTGCTATTATAGAACCACTTTATAGTTTGGAGTTGTTTCTTGCTGATAATCTATAGGGTTGAATGCAAATCCGAGATAAAATTTATAAAAATTCTTCTATTTTACCGATATAAACAAAGTCTTTAGCCTTTTCTGCCATCTCATTATCAAGAGTTAGAAGAACAGAGTTAAATTCTTTAGCAATTTGAATAACAATTGCATTCATTCTTCTTACACTGAGTTCCTCTGCAACCTTAGAAGCCTCTTCTGCTCTGTAAGACTCAAGCTCTAAAAAATGTATTGAATCGATATCCTTTAGATAGAATCTGACCTTTTCAGCAAGTTTTTTTGACCCGGTTCTTCTTCTAATTGCAGCCGTAACTTCAATAAGTACTATGTATGGCTCTATAGCAATATACTCACCATTTTTTATCTTTTCTAAAACTCCCAAACATATATCATGTTTTTCTTCCTGTTCTCTTAGAGCAGCTATTATAATTGAACTATCAAGAGTAAGAAACCTCATTTTTCTCTTTGATTCCTTATTTCTTCAACTGCAGAAAAACCTTCCCATCTTGCTGAAATTTCCTTAGAAAGGATTAACAAATTTCTCCATGCAACCTCGCTTTTTTCTTTATCTATAACACCTTCTAAGATCAATATCTTTTTTAATTCAGTAATCTCTCTATAGATTCTTTCAATACGACTTTTTATATACATTTTTTTCTAATTCCATATCTCTAAATTTACCTTTTAATCTTTTCAAAATTAAGAAGGTCCATGGTATCATCTTTCGTTGCCATGGCGTATATCTTTCTCTTTGTTAAGTATTTAACTATTTCATCAGAAAGGTATAAGGAGGAAAAAATAGGGATAATTTCCTTATCCTTATACTCTGGAAAATAATCGCCTATCTCCTTCAAAACTTCTATAAATTCATTTATATATTCTATTCTTGGTATTGACTTAGTCTCATTTATTATTACCTTATCATCCCATACCGCTATAACATCAAACTCCCTTATCTTACTCCTATCTTTTACATTTCTTTTCCTAACCCTTACAGCAAAATAATCTAATTCCTCAACCCCAAAATATCTTTTTGCAATCCCTGTAATGTTTGGTGCTACAATATCTTCCACTAATGTCCCCATTTTGTTAGCAAGTTCTCCCCACATCTTGTTTATTCTTTTTCTGTCCTCATTTACTTCATTCCTAAATGCTATCATCTCCTCCTTAAAAACCTTCATCTCATCTTTGAAAACTTCCAAGGATGTTTCCAATCTTCTCAAAGCTACATCAGTGTTTACAATAAACTGCCCAAGCAAACTCTCAAGCCTATCTACTCTGTCACTTAGCTTTGCCAACTAACTTTCCTCCTTATGTCCTTTCTATTCACATTATATCATTTTACTGTAGCCCTGAAAGGAGCAAAAGATATTAAGAAGTCTACATCTATATTCATTTAATAAAGCTCTCTTTAATTCCTCTTCTGAAACTTCTTTTAGAATACTTATCTTTCCTCCAAGATTAATAAAATTATACTCGCCAAATAGAATTATAAAACAACTTTTCCCTATAAGCTCTAACTTTTAACCTTTTCTACTACCTTCTTGAGTGTAGAAACTACTTCATCTACCTCTTCCTCTTTCAAATTATTATGAAAAGGAAGAGCAAGAGTTCTTTTTGAAATATTTTCAGTAACAGGAAGCATGCCTTCTTTAGTTCCAAACATGTCTCTTATATACGGCTGTAAATGAATAGGTGAGAAATATCCCCTTGCGGGAATTCCTTCCTTCTCAAGTTCCCTTATAACTATATCTCTGTCAAGACCATCTTCCAATGTAATCACATAAACAAACCAACTCATTCTCACGTATGGCTTAACTGTAGGTACCCTTACCCATGAATAATTTTTTAATTTTTCCGTATACATCTTTGCAACTTTTTCCCTTTTTTCTAAAAAAGTCTCAATTCTTTTTAGCTGAGATACCCCAAGGGCAGCAGACATCTCATCCATTCTATAGTTATATCCAAGTCTTTCATGCTCGAGCCATGACCCCATCTCTCCTCTTCCCTGATTTCTCAAGCTCCTTGCAATTTTAGCAATTTCAGAGTTATTTGTTACAATTATTCCTCCTTCCCCCGTTGTCATCTGCTTGTTTGGATAAAAAGCAAAACATGCACAATCTCCAAACTGCCCAATTTTCTTACCTTTATATTCCGCTCCTAATGCCTCACAAGAATCATCTATCACTTTTAGATTATACTTGTCAGCAATCTCTAAAATTTTGTCCCACTCTGCAGGATGTCCAAAAATATCTACTGCCATTATTGCTTTTGTTTTCTTTGTAATCTTTCTTTCTAAATCATCAGGATCTAAATTGTAAGTTTCTGGCTCTATATCTACAAAAACAGGTATTGCTTTTTCATATAAAATAACATTAACCGATGCAGCAAAAGTAAAGGATGGCACCAATACCTCGTCACCAGGACCAATACCTAATGCTCTAACTAAAATATGTAGTCCCGCAGTACCAGAACTCACCGCTACTGCACACTTTACCCCAATATAATTTGCCATCATCTCCTCAAATTCTCTTGCCTTTGGACCTAAAGCAAGACGCCCTGATCTTAAAACTTCCAATACTTCCTGAATATCAGTCTCATCCAAATCAGGAGCAGACATAGGAATTTTTTCCATTTTTTCTCACCTCAAATTAAATTATATAACTTTACTTAGACCCTTTATCCTTCCTGCTAATTAGAGCAATTTTTCTTCCACATTCCTCGTTCTAATTCTTCTAGTTTATTGTAGATTAATTCCTGTATTAGTGAGGTCTTTTTCTACCAGATTGTTTCAACTAATTTAGAATTCTGTATATCTACATCCTTAGTAATCACCTTTGCATCCAATAATTTAGCTGTTGCAACTATAATTTTATCATGTAATTCGTAAATATTGGGAACATCTTTTAACATTCTCAAAACATTTATATCAAGAGGATAAATTTCAAAACTACTGTTTTCCTCAATTTTATCTATTAATTCTTCATAATCAATGCTAATGCGTTTCTTTTCAGCAATATCTATCACTTCTGCCAACACAATGGGCGGAATAATTATTACAACCTCTCCTAAAATTGAATCTCTAAATACTTAAAGCGCTTTCTGCCCAAGCTTTTCACTTCAAGAGAATGGGTATCAGCTACATAGAGGCTCATCTGTTAAGAATCCCTACACCTCATAATCTTGAGGAAAAAGGGGCTTCTTAGCTCTTTCAATGTCTTCTTCTGTAATCTCAACCCCTTTCCAAATACCCTCTAAAGAGATGGGCTTCTTAGACCTTTTTATACTTCCTGATTTCAACAGAGCAATCTTTATCTTCCAAATTTCACGCTCTAGTTTTTTACTTTATCGTAAATATCAATATCCATAACCCAAATAAATTCTCCTTCTTTATTTGAATATCTCTGGCTAACATTATACCATATTAAAATCTTCCTCTCGCAGACGTAAAAATTTTTCCAAATGTTTCGCGTAGTTCCATAAGCTCAGGCTATAGTACTCGTTATATAAATTAGCCTTCTAAAAATCCCAACTTATATCCTAAATATACGAGAATAATCCAGATTAATCCTCCTAATACAAGACTCAAAATAGGAGTTAAAGAATATAACCAAATTCCTATAATTCCAAGAACAATAGAAAAAAGATATATTATTAAACCTGTTCCTACATAATTTCTGGTAATATTATAAAGCTTGTTATAGAAATGTCCCAAATCTGGAGTAAATATAGATTTTCCAGAGATAAATCTTCGTATAACTGTTAAAGCTGAATCATATATAGGAACACTATAAACAAAGATAAGAGTTATAAGAGTAGAAAAATTGGGATTTGCATTCAGAATTTTAAGACTCATAAGTCCTATTACTCCATAATTATTCTATTTTTTATTTCCTTCTATTCTTCTTCTGTTCTAAAAGTTGGGGAATAGTATTCATAAAATCTCTTCTATTTTACCAACATAAACAAAGTTTTTAGATTTCTCTGCCATCTCATTATCAAGGGTTAGAAGGACAGAACCGAATTCTCTAGCAATTTGAATGACTATTGCATCCATTCCTCTTACACTGAGTTCTTCTGCAACTTTAGAAGCCTCTTCTGCTCTGTAAGACTCAAGCTCTAAAAAATGGATTGAATCGATATCTCCTAGATAAAACCTAACCTTTTCAGCAAGTTCTTTTGAACCGGTCCTCCTTCTAATTGCAGCAGTAACCTCGACAAGTACTGTGTCATGTATTATGCTTTTCTTCCTGTTCTCTTAGAGCAGCTATTATAATTGAACTATCAAGAGGAAGAAATCTCATTTTTCTCTTTATCTATAACACCTTCTAAGATCAACCTCTTTCTTAACTCAGTGATCTCTTTAGAAATCCTTTCAATACGATTTTTTATATCCAAATACTCCATATTTCTGATTCCTCCTATAGTATTATATTAACCTATTCTTCATAACTCATAATTTATCACTCTAATTATCCATCCTTCTCACCTCAAACTACACTATACCATATCAATTAGACCTTTTATCCTTCCTGATAAGTAGAGCAATTTTTTCTTTCAAATTTCTCGTTCTAATTCCTTTACATTGAAAAACTATAACTTGTTTAATAGATTATCGAGCTCAAAAAGTGAATTTATAACATAATCTGGATCAAAATCTTTTCCGGGTGAAATGGAATTCTTATATATTCCATTCCTTATGACTCTTATAGAAACCATTCCAAGGGCTTTTGGCCCTTTGAAATCTTTTTCTATATTATCTCCTATGTAGATAGCCTCATCTGATTGAATGTGAAACTCATTAAGCATATCTATAAAAGGAAATATAGAAGGTTTACTATAATTTTCACCTTTTTCTCCAGTATATATAATACCATCAAAATACCTTTCAATATTTAAAGCCTCAACTTTTAACCTTTGAGTAGTGGGAAATCCGTCAGTGATAAGTCCCAATAGAAAATGCTCTTTTAAATAAGGAAGCATCTCTTCAGCATCTTTATAGAGATGTATTTCAGGATTATGAGTCCTATATAAAAAGATTAGTTTATTAAGGTAATCTTCGTTATAAATTTTTAAATACTTTAATACCCTGTTAAAAACAAATTTCTTATCTTCTTTAAAAGCTTCTATAAGTAAAGCATAAATCTTATTAGTGTCAAAATCAAAATCTTGTGAAATAGCTTTCGCTACTGCTTTAAAACCACTCATTACAAATTCTATCTCTGGATAAAGTGTATCGTCTAAATCAAATATAATAAGTCTAATCATTTTAAAAGTTCTTCTTCACTTATAAAAATTCCTTCGTCATATCTTAACATTAAAACACCTTCTTTGTATTCTCCTATGATTGGTTCGACCTTCTCTCCTTTTATCAGTTTAATAATCAACTGAGGGAAATTCACACCTGCATAATGGGTAAGAGGATAGCCTCCCCCAAAACGAGGATTAATCTCGGTAAAATAAAATCCCCTTGAGGTCAAAAAACATTGAATATTGATAACACCAAATGGTTTTAGCTTCTTAACAAGATCTAAAGTAAGATATAGTAATTCATAATTTTTTATAGTAATGCCTCTTTCAACTTCTCCTCCCCTTACTTTAATTCTCTTTCTCTGAACAATAGAGATAGGGTTTCCTTCAAAATCACAAAGAATATCCAAAGTTATTTCATCTCCTTGCAAGAATTCCTGTAAAATTGGTTCAGAAATTTTCCGAGCATAAAACTCTAAATCTTGATAATTTTCACATTTTTGTACACCAATACTTGCGGAACCAAAGCGAGGTTTTATTATAAGAGGAAAGTCAAGCTTGTTTTCTGCAAGATCTTTATCAAAAGAAAATGTTTTAGGAGAAGGGAAAGAATTTTCTACTAAAAATTCATATGTTAAAAGCTTATCATAGCCTATCATTACTCTCTCATAAGAAGAGACAAGAGGTATAATTCCTTTCTCCAAAAATTTATCTCTTTCCCAAGCCAATATAGGTAGTTCTGGATCGATGAGTGGAATAATCAATTTTATGTTCTCTTTTCCACATTTGTCTAAAAGAAGGGGAATATAATCCTCACTGGTTACTCTTGGAACCAAAAAACTTTTATCTGCCACATAAAGCCCTGGAGCCGTAGGATCACAATCCGCAGTATAAACATATCCCTCTCCATTAAGGGCTTCTTTAAAAAACTTTACAAGAGAAACTCTTCTTCCTACAGATGTTAACAAAATATTCATTTCTAACTCTCCATATACCGATAGATCTTTTTCTTTTTGGATAATACATCCTCATAGACCTTTATATAATTACTGACCATTTCCCGAAGAGTAAAAACCTGTTTAGCCTTTTCAAAAGCTTTTTTTGATATTTTTCTTCTCAATTCATCATCCTCTATCAAAAGTTGAATCCGATCAGCCAAAGATTTTTCATCTTCAAAAGGAATTATGTACCCATTAATACCATCTTCAATCTGATCATAAGCTCCAGCAGCTGGAGTTCTGATAGTAGGAACCCCACATAACATTGCTTCCACTACTACTAAAGGAAAACCTTCTTTTCTACTTGGAAGTACTAATATATCAGAAGCCCACAAAACATCTCTACTATCTAAAAACCCAGTTGAGATAAATTGATCTTGAAGCTCATATTCTTCGATCATAGCTCTTATCCAAGACTCATCACCGCTACCTGCCAAAATAAAGATTGGTTTAACATTTCTCTCTTTTAATAAAGAAGCAGCCTTAATCAATAAATCATGCCCCTTAACTTTTGAAAATCTTCCAATTAGACAGACCACCTTATCATCAAGTGATATTCCAAATTTTCTCTTTGCATCTATTCTATCATTCTCGTTAGGTGGATAAAAATAATCCTCGTCTACCCCATTGTATATTAGTTTTATTTTTGACAATGGAAGATTAAAAGCAGAATGTAAGTAATCATAAGTTTCTCTTGAAATAGCAATAGCATATTCTCCCCAGAATGATAACAACTTTGATATTCTATTATTGGGAATTCCCTCTAAATGAAGCGTAACTATATAAGGAATACCAAATAATTTATATGATAACTCTGCAAATAAACTTGTAATTCTCCAATGGACATGAATTAAATCTGGCTTATACTCTCTAATAATTTCTAAATATTTTAATATAGACTTAGATAACCTAAGTATATTGCTTACACCATAACCCTTACCAGGAAACGGAATTTCAAATGTTTCAAAACCAGCCTCTCTAAATTTTTTAAGTGAGTAACTATGCTCACCTGTTTCCTTCCCTGTAGCTATCCCCACTGAATATCCATTCTCAATTAACTTCTTACCTAAATTGAACATAAAAACTGTAACTCCACTTGGATTAAGATATTTTGACAAAAAGAGAATTTTAATATCATTATACACAAATTATATTCCTCCCTTTAAAAATCTTTCATAATGAGTTTATAACTTCTTCTCCCATAAACTCAGGCATTGTAGCATGACCTTCTGCACTTATACCCTCACGCTTTAATACCTTCAAAATGGTAAGAAAGATAATCTTTAAATCAAGAAGAATATTCCAATTATCTACATACCATACATCTAATTTAAATTTTTCTTCCCAAGTTATAGCATTTCTACCATTTATTTGTGCCCAACCTGTCATACCTGGTTTTACATTATGTCTTCTTGCCTGCTCTGGAGTATACCTATCTAAATACTCCATAAGAAGAGGTCTTGGACCCACCAGACTCATATCTCCTTTTAACACATTCCAAAACTCAGGAAGCTCATCTAAAGTAGTACTTCTTAAAAACTTACCGATTGTTGTAAGTCTCTTCTCATCAGGCAAAAGATTCCCATTTTCATCTCTTAAATCCAGCATAGTCCTGAATTTATATATCACAAAAGGCTTTCCCTTTAACCCAGGACGAACCTGCTTAAAAAATATAGGTCTTCCCATTGTAATGTAAATTATTATGGAGATAACCACTATAATAGGGCTCGCTACAACAAGCCCTATTAAGGAGCCAATAATATCTATGATACGCTTTAAAAAATAACTCCTCATTTCTCTGGCACCCCTAACCCTTTTTCATAACTCCTACTTCTTCAAATATCTTTTCAAGCTTATCCACAAGAACAGGTATAGAGTGATACTTTTCTACATATTTTCTTCCATTTAATCCCATTGCTCTTCTTTCCTCAGGAGACATTTTATACAATTTAATTATAGCATCCGCAAGAGCTTGAGGATTATCTGGCGGAACAGTTATACCCGCTTTAGCCTCATCCACAGGATTATTGATAGAGTTAGAAGAAAAAATAATAGGCTTCCCTGAAGCAAGATAATCAAAGAGTTTGTTTAAGCTTATACCATACTTATAAAGAGGGGAGTCTTTAAGCGCTAGAAAAAGAACATCAGCTTTTTGAATTATTTCTACTATTCTATCCTTGGGCAAAGGAGCCTTAAATTCTAAGTTATTTATTTTTTCTTTTTTCACTATTTCTAATAATCTTCCTTTCTCTGGTCCATCTCCCACGAATAGAAATTTAATATTAGGATAATCTTTTTGAAGTATTTTGGCAGCTTCTACCGCAACATCAAGATTATTAGCCTTTCCTATGGCACCTGTATAGGTCACTATAAATTCATCAGAAGTATAAGTTTCATCTCTCAAACTTCCTCCGTTCTTAAACTGAAACCTCTCGAAATCTACCCCATTGGGAATCCAAACAATCTTTTCAGGGGAAATTCCCAATTTTTCTATATACTCATTAGCCCTTGGTAGTAATACTATTATTTTATCTGCTCTCTTATATAAAAATTTTTCAAGTATTCCTAACAAAATTACAAAAGGATGCCATTTAGAAACTCCCATATCCATTAATGTTTGAGGCCAAAGGTCTCTTACTTCCATTATAAATGGGGTTTTATATTTCTTAGAGAGTAAATAAGCAGTGAACACTGCAAAAAGGTGTACAGAAGATCCTATTATAATATCAGGTTTCTCTGTATTAATTTTTTGAGCTACTTCATAAGCTCTAATAGCATAAGAAAGCATGTTGACTACTCTTCTCCAATCATTGCCAGAATATGAAAATGTCTTTAACCATACAAATCTAACTCCTTCGTAATCTTCAATAATAAATTTCTCCTTTTCATATTCTTTAGTTTCTCTAAGTAAGCTATAATGAAAGCTAGAAGCAAATATGGTTACTTTATAACCTCTCCTTACTAATTCTTTTCCAAAATCAAAATGCCTTGTTCCCCCAGGAAGATTTGGAGTTATAGCATAATGATTGAAGAGCCAGATATTTTTGTTAGCCATGTAGTAAATCCTCATACAATTTAATGAGTTTTTCACTCTCTTTTTCCCAATTATATTTCTCTAAAACAGCTTTTTTACCATTTTCTCCCATTTTTTGAGCCTTATCTAGATGCTCTATTAAATATTTTATTGCTTCTGCAATTTCTTTTGGATTAAGAGGATCAACACATATACCACAATTATTTCCTTCAACAATTTCTCTCCAAAGAGGAAAATTAGAAGCAATAACAGGAAGCCCAGCAGCCATATATTCAAAGAGTTTAACAGGTAACGCAGTAACATAATTTGTTATTGGATGTAAACATACAATACCTGCATCTACATCTACAAGCTTATTTACTACTTCATCTGGCTCTAACCATCCAAGATAATCTACTTTCTCAAAGCCTTTAAGATTTCGAACTTCTTTTTCATATTCAATTGGGGAAAATTTTCCACATAAAATCAAGCGAACTTCTTTATTAGAATCTACATATTCAAGGGCTTTTACTACCTCACTTATTCCTCTTATTTTTGAAAGTCCTCCTATATAAATTATTTTAAACACATCATCTTTTTTTTCTTTGCCTTTAACCTCTAAAAATTTTGACAACATTGGGTAATTTTTTATCGAGATGGCGTTTCTATAAAAAGAGAAATTTTTCAATATATCATCTGTAGCGGTTATAATAGCATCAAATAAAAAAGAAAATTTCTTCTCTCCTAGATTTACTATAAAAGAAATAATACCTCTTAATTTTTTAGGTATCCAATATTTTGACATTATCTGTTTAGGAACATCCTCATGAACATCATATATAACCTTTCCTTTAGCAAAGACTTTTAACAAGACACCTATAGGAATCAGCTCAGGATCATGGAAATGATAAATGTTTGCTTTTAGTTTCAATGCCTCTTTGAGAGCTCTAATAGGTAAATAAATCATCCTCCTAATCCTACTTCTCACTATAGGCAAAGGGATTAAATGTATTCCATCTACAATCTCTTCTTTATCATGCTGAGCAATAAGGTAAACCTCATAACCCGATTTTGCAAGAGTTTTACATTCCTTGTGAAATATACGAACATCAAATGGAGAATGTACGGTAGTTATGTGACAAACTTTAGCTTTCATTATTTGAAATCCTCCTTCTTGCCCAAATTAATCCCAAAGTAGTAAATAGCAATCGATTATCATTTATATCTCCAGATACCGAAGAATTAATAAGCATAAAAATAAGACTCATCAGTAAACTAATGTTTATGTAATAGTTCCACTCTAATTTCGATTTTTTTATATTATCAAAAGCCACTATAATACTTTTACATATAACAAAAATAAAGGCAAAAAGTCCTAAAATACCTAATTCAGAACCAATTTCTAAAAAGATATTATGAGGATACAAACCCCTGGGTGCATCATATCCATTGTAAAACACACTAAAGCCCCCTATTCCTAAACCCACTATATTTCTTGGGAAGTCCTTAAGAGAATTTATTGCTGTATTATACAATTTTAACCTTGTCTCTATCGAAGTACCTTCTAAATTTTCTAATAACATTAGTCTATAAAAAATAATTGAGAAATAATCTTTAAAATATACAACGACAAATAAAGCAAATACAAAAATTAAAAATATGTATGATAGTAACTTGAAATCTCTTTTATTTATTGTAAATTTGTTTTCTTTAATTTTGAATAAATTCATTATTACCAGATATATGAAGATAAAAACAAAACTAAAAGCAAGACTTACTAAAGGACCTCTACCACCAGATATGAACATATTAAAAATAAAAAGTCCCATAATAAAGAGAAGACAAAACTTATATAATTTTTGTTTTATCACAAAAAAGAGCGATAGGGCTGATAATATCGCAATTCCACTAATTCTCCCAACTGCTAAATAGTTTGAACCAAGTGCTTCGTGAAAACCAGTCTCTCCAGGAGCTAATCCACCTGTTATGATATCAAAACTCATAATAATAGCAATAATAACGAACACAGCAAAGAATCTCACATATACTTCTTTCTTTTGGAAAAGCATTATAGGAAAAAAGAAAGCAGGCGATGTAATAATTATGAATCTGAGAATTTTTTCAGTTCCATAAATAGGAGCTAAAGTATATGAAAGACTTAAAATCCCTAATAGAACTATAAATATATATGATAAAAAAATTTTTATAGGGGGTAGAATGGGTTTTAATTCTCCTTTCAAAATATTATACAAAACCCCCAGAGTAGTTAAAAACCCAAAAAATACTGTAAGATCGAGAAATTTAGGCAGAAAATTTAATCTTGGATCTGCCTTATAAACACCCGCTGTTAGAAAAAGCGCAAAATAGATTTCAGGATACTTAAACAGAGATTCGGACAATAAAATTAAACAATAAACTAATACCGTAAAAATAGAATTAAAAACTTTTAAAGTAGAGTTATTAATATTGACTTTCAACTTTTTAAGACCATACATCTTTATTATATTCCTCTTCAGCAAGTTTTCTAAACTGAGGTCTTACGCCTACAACCAAAATAATTTTAATTAAGTTTCTGCCGTAAACTTTCCCTTTATTTATACATACCCAACTCTCATTTTTAAAAGTATTTCTCATAGGCTTTTAATCCTAAATAATATTATAAAGAACATCTCTATAAATGTTCTTTTGCCATTTTTCTATAAGAGAAGTATTATGCCAAAGTAAAACAAAAGTTCCTCCAAAAAGGCGACAACATTTAGATAAATGTTCTACATATCTAAAACTCTCCTCTACTTTCAAGTTCATATAGCTACTCCCAAAGAGAGTTACATCCATAACTATAAGAGGCTTCTCAAAAAGATTCAAGCTTTTACGTGTAACAAGATTATAAACAGGATATTCATAACAAACCCCTGTCCTAAATCCTGCATAATCAGCAAATGATAAAGTACTATCGTAATTAAGTCCTGTGTCTTCCCAATTTTGCCATGTAGTTGGATTTTTCCAGCGTAAATAATGCTGCCTTCCACCGTAAGAATCTTGCTTAATGCTAAGTTTTTCCGCTAACATAATTAACTTTTCAAACTCCCTTTTTATTTGTTGAGAATCACAATAACTATTATAACTTGCATGTAACCCAATCCGATGGCCACGCTTATAAATCCTGTCAATTAAAACTTGTATATAGGGTGATTCAAGAGAATAATCACTTCCATCTAAAGTCCCTGCAGGATGATCAGTAATAAAATAAAACTCGCTTTGTAATCCATTTTTTTCACTTAGATCCATAATAAAATCAAAAGTATTAGCTGGATCAAGTTTAGGGTCATTTTTGACTTTACACTTTATTCTTTGAAAGCTAAGACTAATATTCTTGCGATTAATTAAATCAGCACTAACATTACGGAGTATTTGATACCAACTTTGATCATAGACCACAAAAGGATGATCAACATCATGTGTTAATAAAACTTTATAACTATGTTGCTTTCTTTCCAAACCTGGCCAAAGCCGTTTTAGCAAAGCCCATAAGATTTCAACATACTCATTTACTATAGGACGAGAAAGAAATCCCTCTCGATAAGCTAATGAGGCTTTTGCTGGAAATCTTTCATGCTCATCTCTTTCCGAAACTATTATTTCTTCATATCTTGTTAGCATAAAGAAACAAGAACCAAAGATATCAACACCTAAATGTATAAAATTTTTCCCCTGATCAAAATATCTTCCATTAGATAACAATCTTCCATAAATTATAGGTAAATCTTTCTTGCATAATCTAACTTCTGGTAAATCATCTAATATATTCCATCGAGGAAGAGGAGATAGTGGCAAGGATGATTCTTTCAGCCATTCTTCGGTGGGTGTATTAAATAATATATTTTCAATACTCAGGGCCTTATCTGATTCGTCCCCTTTGAGTCTAATCTTTACTTTATCACCATCATACATTTCAAGTGTATAATCCAAACCAAGAAAATCTATCAAGAGCACTTTTATGATATAGTTGAACTCTTGTAAATAGAAATTTTCTGGAATACTAACAATTAGAGTGCTCATTACTTCCTCCCTATATTCTTTCTTCTATTTGCAAAAATTTCCTCTATCAATAACCATTTAATCATAGAAAGGGTTAAATTTACAATCTCATAAAAGTTTCGTTTTCTAACTGCTTTAATAAGACTTGAGATACGAATCTTATAATTTTGAGTTTGCCTTCCAGCCAACAATACTGAGGAAGATAAGAATGGGAAATTTCTATCAAAATTTGAATAAGAAACTATTACATTATCTAACTCAGAAAAAAGATGCGCATCAGCCCCATAAATAGGTACCTTATTAAGTTGCATACAAAGATTTAGAGCTTTTTGATTTTGTTGCTCGCTACAGCGAGAGTTAAAAACCTCTATGCAGTCTACTTTCATAGCAATTCGTTCTATATCTCTATGTTGGCAATATGGATGAGGCAATATAATTACTCCACCCTTATTTTTTACAACATGAATAAGGGTCTCAAATTTCTTCAACTCTGAAATATTTAAGTTCTCGTCAAAATCATTTAAAACAACAATTATATCACCATATTCAGTTTTGATTTCAGCAGAGAAAGGAATATATATATCTATTTTTTTACTGTAAGCATAATCCAGAGCTTGTCTTGCTCCTTCAAAGCTATCATGGTCACAGATTAAGAGAATATTTATTACTCTCCTTTTAGCATATTCTACGATCTTTGAAGGAGACATCATACCATCAAATGAATATTTTGTATGAATATGACATATCGCTTTCATTATTTCAAGATTAGGTCCTTTAAAAGTATTAATACTTTTAAAATATCTGCTAATATTGACTCACCTCAACAGGTTGATACATTGGGGTTAAAATACTCTCTAATAAGATATAATCTTTTCGTTTTCACAAGATTCAAGATGTCACCATCTAAAGGCCAATAAAAATGTTGATTAATGTTATAATTCTCTGAATAGCTTAAAGACTCCCCTCTAAAAATTCTAACCAAATCAGCAGGGAAATTAACTCCTGCACGTAATGCCAACTCTAAAGATCCCCAGAATTTATGATTTACTTCTATTAAATAAAATTCTTCCTCATCATATTTATATTTAAACTCAACCATGGCTACACCATTCCAATTTAAAGTATTAAGCAAAGTTAAACCATAGTTTTTTAACTTATCACTATAAAATGCTTTCGCAGCAGTACTTGCTCCCCCTGAAATTGGCCATTCTCTCAGACGTTGGTGCATAAAAATTCTTACAGGATTTCCTTTCTTATATAAAGCAAAAAAACCAACCCCCATTCCAGAAATATATTCTTGAAGAATAACACCATGCTGAGAATTCTCTCCAAGTATCTTAAATGACTGATTTAAATAATAATTTAATTCTTTTTGATTATTAGCATAAAAAACAAACTTTGCCTCAAGTTCAGAAGATGGTTTTATTACGCAAGGAAATTTCACTATTCCCTTTACTTTCTCAATTTCTTTCAATGACTTAAGATGTATAGAGAACGGAACAGGTACGCCACAAGTTTTAGCCAATTGTATAGTTTGATATTTATTGAAACATACTCTAATACTTTCTTCAGAGGGCAAAATTGCCTTCTCTCTGACATATTTCAAAGTAGGTAGAATATCTTTAGCACCTACTGGAATTACCATGTCAAAATCGTTAGCAAGTAAAGCTTCCTCCAATGAACATCTTTTAATAACATTAGCATAACCGTATAGCCTAGAGAAATTCAACTTTGAATCATCTTGAACAATTAGATAAATATCAGGTATAGAAATTTTGAGATATTTCTGAATAGCAATCGAATGTTTATAACTTCCACTTGTCACCAACACTCTAAACATATTGAGCCTCTTTCTTTATGTAAGCCAAATTTTTCCAAAATCTGGTTAATTATATATTTATATTCCCTTACCCATTTATTTCTCATACTTTAAGACAGTTGATAAAGTTCACTTGTATATGATTTATAATTAAATTCCTGAACTTTTTTTTAAAGCTTCTTCAATTAACCAAAGTATATGTGACTCTTGCGAAAGCATTTATACTTCCTCCCATCATTTAATATTTTTGTAGCTCCTTTACTAACATCTTCACCATCTTCTCCACTGAATATTCATCTTTTAAAATCTACCTCTATCCTTAGTCTTATAGAAACCACTACAGATTTTATTCTATCACAATCCGCTCCTACAACTCTATTCCACTCAAACTTTACTGTCTCCACCCGTTCTGCCTTATCCCTTAAAGTACTACAAGGAACTTTTATCCAAGAAGACTTCTTTTCAGATACCTCCTGAATCTATTAAGATTACCTCTGCATTCTTTTCTAAATTTATCATATCAAGATATCCTAACTATAAATTTTTCTCAAGCTCCTCAAATGTGAAAACCTCAATATTTAGACTATTCTATTACAATCTTACATTATCTTTCATCATCCATCACTTACTAATCTCCCATCTTCTAATCTATACTTTTCTCCACAGGCTTTACAAACTGCCTTTCCATTATCATCAAATTCTAATCTTACTCCGCACTTACATACCCAACCAATCTGTCTTGCGGGAACTCCTACCACAAGGGCATAAGGAGGGACATCCTTTGTTACTACCGCTCCCGCTCCTACAAAAGCATATTCTCCAATGGTTACTCCACAAACTATTGTGGCATTTGCACCTATGGTAGCACCTTTTTTAACTTTGGTCTTTTTAAATTCATTCTTTCTTTCTATAAATGCCCTCGGATTTATGACATTGGTAAATACACAAGATGGTCCACAAAATACATCATCCTCTATCTCTACTCCTTCGTATACACTTACATTGTTTTGTATTTTTACATTATTTCCTATTTTTACATTTGGTCCTACCATGACATTTTGTCCAAGAACACAATTTTTCCCTATTTTACTACCTCTTAATATATGACAAAAATGCCAAATTTTTGTACCCTCACCTATCTCTACACCTTCATCTACATAAGAGCTCTCATGAACAAAATAATGAAGATCTTTAGACATATTTATAATCCTCCTTTAGCCCATTACTTGCTCAAGTATTTTCAGGACTCTTAATCCTTCATATCCATCTGTCTTTGGTCTTTTCCTTTCTTTTACACATTCTATAAAATGGAGAAGCTCTAATTTTAAAGGTTCTTCATTTTCCACAGGAATAATTTGCATTTCTTCTTTTTTAGGCATAGGAAAACCATTATTATATTCCACTTTATGAGGATATAAGAATAATTTTTCCCTTGTATTGTCATCAAAAACTATCATACCCTTTTTACCAATTACTACTAATCTTTGCTCCTTAAAAGGATGCCACCAGCTTACAAAGATGTGCGCCTTAATACCACTTTCAAACTCCAAGGCCGCAAGTACTCCATCTTCAATTCCCTTTGTAATAAATCCAAATCCTTGAGAATATACTTTAACAGGCATCCCTCCTGTAAGTTCTAAAATTAAGGATATATCATGAGGAGCAAGGCTCCACCATGCATTTTCATCGGTCCTTACCTTTCCCACATTTAATCTGTGGGAGTAGATATACATTATGTCTCCCAAATCACCTCTCTTTACCATTTCTTCCATTTTTACTACTGCAGGATGATATTTTAAAATGTGTCCCACCATAAGAATTTTTCCTCTTTCCTCCGCCAACTTAACCAAATCTTCTCCTTCTTTTAGTGAGACTGTCATAGGTTTTTCCACAAAGACATCCTTGCCTGAAAGAATAGCCCTTTTAGCTAAATCATAATGGGTAACTGCAGGGGTTGCTATAACTACAGCAGTTATCTCTTGATCTTGCAAAATATCTTCTATTTTCTGAGTATAATTTACATCTGGGAAATCTTTTCTTCTTTCTTCAATAACCCTCTTATCAAAATCACACGCAGAACGAAGAACATTAAGCTCATATAAATTTCTCAATATATTCTTTCCCCAATATCCAAGCCCTATGAGTCCAATAAATTTATCCATTTTTCTCCTCCCTCAATTATTTATTCATAACAAAATTACCCTTTCATCTATACTAAGTCCTCTTTTTCTCAAAGCATTCCTTGTATCTACTATTAATTTTGCATTCTTGTATATCATCTCATAATCAATGTTATCATGGTCAGTTACAATAAGAACACAATCAGTATTTTTAACTTTACCTTCATCTAATGCACAGGATTTCATATATTTAACTTCTTTTGTTTTGCTATTCTCAATCTTGATCTCTGATACATAGGGATCATAAAATTCAACTTCTCCTCCAAGATCTTCAAGTAAAGGAATAATTTTCAAAGCGGGTGATTCCCTGGGATCTGCTATATTGGGTTTATAGGCAACACCAATTATAAGTATTTTAGATCCATTTACCGGCTTTCTATGATTATTCAATGCCTCCATTACCAATTGGACCACATACCTTGGCATATTATCATTTATCTCACCCGCAAGCTCTATGAATCTTACATCAAAATCGTACTCCTTAGCCTTCCAGGAAAGATAAAAAGGATCGATGGGTATACAATGTCCCCCCAATCCTGGCCCAGGATAAAAGGGCATAAATCCGTAAGGTTTTGTAGAAGCTGCAGATATTACTTCCCAAATATCAATATTCATCTTTCTACAAAGGATCGCCAGTTCGTTTATGAAAGATATATTTACGAGGCGAAAGATATTCTCAAGAAGTTTTTCCATTTCAGCGACCCTTGGAGAAGATACCTTATGGATCTTGGGGATAATTATGGAGTAAAGTTTCATCGCCTTTTCTGTGGAAACTTCATTTATTCCTCCTACAACTTTTGGAATATCCTTAGTAGTGAAATTTTTATTTCCAGGATCCACCCTTTCGGGAGAAAAAGCCACATAAAAGTCTTCACCAGCTTTCAGCCCACTTTTTTCCAATATAGGAACTAAAACTTCTTCGGTGGTTCCGGGATAAGTGGTACTCTCTAATACTACTAATTGTCCTTTTTTTAAATATTTAGAAATCTCAGTGGTAACATTTATAATATAGGAAATATCAGGTTCTTTATGAGGACCTAAAGGTGTAGGTACACAAATAATTATAGCATCAGAATCTTTTACTGGCTCAAAATCTATAAAAGCTTTAAGATTTCCTTTATTTACAACTTCTAAAAGTTCATCATTTTTTACATCGTCAATATATGAAATTCCTTTATTAACCATCTCGACTTTTTTAGGATTTTGCTCAATGCCGTGTACTATTAATCCAGCCTTTGCAAACTCTAAGGCTAAAGGAAGTCCTACATATCCAAGTCCCACAATAGAGATCTTCTTAAAACTCACTTAAACTCTCCTCCTCTCTTTTCCAATTCTCTTACTAAAATTTCTCTCATTTTAGGTGCCGAGTAATTTTCTTCAAAATTTACATCTTCCCCCTCTTTTATATTTCTTACAGCTTCTAATATCTTTTCTTTATTTGCACCAACTAATCTATTCCATTTAAGCTTCACTATTTCTACCCATTCTGTTTCTTCCCTTAAGGTAATACATGGAACCTTAAGCCAAAAAGCTTCTTTTTGGACCCCTCCAGAATCTGTCAAAATTGCATACGCATTTTTCTCAAGCTGTATCATATCAAGGTATCCAACTGGATCTATTATTCTAATTCTGCTCTTTAAATAATCTTCTAAACCAAATTCTTTTACTTTATTTTTTGTCCTGGGATGAATAGGAAAGATCACTTCTTTATCTAATTCTTGGAGGGCTGAAAAGATACTTTTTAATCTTTCAGGATTATCAGTATTCTCAGCTCTATGAATTGTAACTAAGTAATAACCTTTAGGATAAAGAGAAAGCTTCTCTAAAATTTTACTTTTTTCTTTTGCTAATTTAGAAAAATGCATAAGAGCATCAAACATTATATCCCCTACTAAGTATACGCCTTTTTCTATACCTTCTCTTTTAAGATTCTCCACTGCAGTTTCTGTAGGTGCAAAAAGAATATCCGAAAGGTGATCTGCTACAATTCTATTTATCTCCTCAGGCATCTTCTTATTAAAACTTCTAAGTCCCGCTTCTACATGGGCTAAAGGAATGTGAAGTTTAGAACTTGCCAAAGCTCCAGCTAAAGTAGAGTTTGTATCTCCATATACTATTACTACATCAGGTTTTTCTTTTATTAAGACTTCTTCTATTCCTATAAGCATCCTTCCTGTTTGCTCACCATGGGAGCTTGAACCTATCCCAAGGTTATAATCTGGCTCTGGAATTTCCAATTCTTTAAAGAAGAGATCACTCATGTTTTCATCGTAATGCTGACCTGTGTGAAGAATAACTTCCTTTATTCCGCTTTTTCTAAGCTCAATTGAAAAAGGAGCAAGTTTTATAAATTGAGGGCGGGCTCCTACTATGGAAATTACTTTAAAGCTTCCCATTGTTCTTTCCCTTTTGCATTTTCTTGAGCTTTTTTATAAGTAGGAATTAACTTTTTAAGCACTTTTTCAATCTCATTTTTATCCCTTTTTTCAGCAGAAAGCTTTAGCTCTCTCAGTAATGCTTCAAAACTATTTTTATCAAGATCATTGTTAGAAATTATTTTATATATTTTAGGATGCGAGGTTTTTAGAACCTTTTCCTCTTCCTCCCAAAGTTCCTCCTTTAACTTTTCTCCAGGGCGAAGACCTATAATCTTTATCTCTATATCTTCCACCGAATATCCAGAAAGCTCTATAAAGTTTTTTGCAAGATCTATAATTTTAACTGGCTTTCCCATATCAAGAACAAAAAGATCACCCGATTTCCCAATAGCCCCTGCCTGAAGCACAAGTCCTACCGCCTCGGGTATTGTCATGAAATATCTTTCCATATCCTTATGGGTTATAGTGATAGGACCGCCCATTTCAATCTGTTTTTTAAATACTTCAAGGACGCTTCCCCTACTTCCTAAGACATTTCCAAATCTTACTGCTATATACTCCGTTTGAGAGTGAGAATTATAATACCTTACTAACATTTCTCCAACTCTTTTTGTCGCACCCATTATATTTGCTGGATACACTGCTTTATCGGTAGAAATAAAGATAAATTTTTTTACTCCATATTCTTTTGAAGCATCCATTACATTAATGGTACCAAAAACATTGTTAAACACCGCTTCGTCAGGATTTTCCTCCATTAAAGGCACATGTTTATGGGCAGCAGAGTGAAAGACTATCTCAGGTTTTTCCATGGAAAATATGTAAAATATCCTATCTCTATCCTTTATATCTGCAATATAAGAGCAGATATTTAAATTAGGGTAAGTATTCTTAAGTTCTAATTCAATATTAAATATGCTATTTTCTCCTCTTCCCAGAAGAATAAGTTTTTGTGGTCCATATCTTGCAACCTGCCTACAAATTTCCGCCCCAATAGATCCTCCAGCTCCAGTAACAAGTACTTTTTTTCCTCTTAAGTATTCACCTATTTTTTCAGAATCCAAATCTATAACGTCCCTTTCAAGAAGATCTTCTATCTTTACGTCCCTAATTTTACTTATGGTCACTTTCCCATCTATAAGCTCCCATATTCCAGGAAGGGTTTTTACAGGAAGTTTCAACTTAGAAGCCATACTCAAAATATTTTTCAAAAGCGAAGGAGGTGCAGAAGGAATTGCAACAAGAATTTCCTGAACTCCATTCCCCCTAACAACTTTGTGCAAAGAAGATATAGGTCCTAATATTTTAATTCCATGAATTGTTTTTCCAATTTTTTTAGGATCATCATCCAAAAATCCTACCACATCATAATTTAGGTTTTTATGTGTCTTTATCTCTCTTAATATCTTTTCTCCAGCATCACCAGCTCCAATAATAACTACTCTCTTTTTTTGAGCATAATTAACTTTATCTATACTCTTTTTACTCTCGTAAACCCAGCGAGTAAAAGCCCTTACTGAGAATAAAAGTAAAAGAGACGTAAAGTAAGAGATGAGAATTATTGATCTTGGAAGTCCTTGAATTGGAAAAATTAAATAAGATAAATAAAATATTATTTTTTCAAGTGTAATCGCAAGGGTCAACTCTTTCAGGGCTTCAAGGCTAAAATATTCCCATAAAGTGCGATAGAGCTTAAAAGCAAAGAAATAAATAATAAAGAAAATAAGAAATTCTCTAAATATAACAAGAGGTAGTATTTTAATATAATTAGAAGGAGGTATAAATTCAAACCTTAACAAAAAGGAAAAATAAATAGATAGAATAAAAAATGCAAAATCTACAAATATCCTAAATATTGTTGAACGTGGTATCTTAAATAAATTTCTTCTCCTCAAAAACATTCCCTCAAAATCTCTAATAAATTTTTTCTTCTCATTACCTTACATCATAATATACCATAAAAATATAGGTTCTTAAAGAAATAAATATCATTGAGACATTCAACGTACTTTAGTATAATTAATTTTTATTAGTAACTAAACCCTATGTTTTTAGAAGCCTTTCTTATAATCTCCTCTTGCAAAAATTTTTCATTTATGGTAATATATACTTGAAAATAATAATAATTCTAAATAATAATAATTTTTATTAGGAGGTGGATAAAAATGGAAAATTTAGAGAGAAAAGGAATTCCCCTTTTAGGAGAGCCTTTTCCAGAGATGAAAGTTAAAACTACCCATGGTGAGAAAGTTCTTCCTAATGACTACAAAGGAAAATGGTTCGTACTTTTTAGCCATCCTGCAGACTTTACACCTGTATGTACCACTGAATTTGTAGCCTTTCAAAAGAGATATGATAAGTTTAGAGCTCTAAATACCGAGCTTATTGGGCTTAGTATTGACCAAGTATTTAGCCATATTAAGTGGGTAGAATGGATTAAGGAAAAATTAGGAGTAGAAATTGAATTTCCAATTATCGCTGATGATACAGGAAAGGTAGCAGAAAAGCTCGGATTAATTCACCCTGGAAAAGGAACCAACACAGTAAGAGCAGTATTTGTGGTAGATGACAAGGGCATAGTAAGGCTTATCCTCTACTATCCACAAGAGGTAGGAAGAAATATTGACGAGATTTTGAGAGCAGTAGAGGCACTACAAGTTACCGATAAATATGGAGTAGCAACTCCAGCTCAATGGCCCGACAGTGAAGTAGTAGGAAAGGATCATGTAATTATTCCTCCTGCAGGTGATGTGGAGACTGTTAAAGCAAGACTTGAAGCAGCTAAGAAAGGTGAAATTGAATGCTTTGACTGGTGGTTCTGCCATAAGAAATTAACAAAGTAGAAAAGTAAAAAAAGAAAAATCTTGGTAGGGTGTCCTCAGATTTAAGAGGACACCCTATTTTTTGACTCCTTTAAAGAAGTTATAGCAAGTACTGTAGAGATTAGAGATACAAAGGTTAAAAAGCGATACATTCCAGGAAGTCCAAAAAGATCAGCTACAAATCCTGAAATAGCAGGACCTAAAGTAGATGAAAGTGCCATAGCCATGCCTAATAGTCCTTGAGCTGTTGCTCTTTCCTCAGGAGGCACCAGATCATTCATATAAACAATAGGTATGGTCCCTATTACTGCAAAAGTTAAGGAATGCATAAATTGAATAAGAATGATATGCCATGGATTGTTAGTTAAAGTATATAGAAAAATTCTTATAGGAAGAGCAATAGAAGTGAATATAAGTATGGGTTTTCTTCCCAACTTGTCTGACAGATAACCCCAAATAAGCATAAAGGGGATCTCTGAAAAAGAACTTGCAGAATAAGCAAAACTTATATGCTTACTTTCTCCACCCAAGGATCTTATTAACAGGTTAACATTGGAGGATGCTCCCAAGAGAGCAATAAAATAAATCACATAAAAGATTAAAAAGTTCCTTACTTCAGGCTTTAATATTATTTTTTTTACACTTCTAAAATCCACTTTAGAGATGCCAGTCTTAACAGGAGACTCTTTTATTACAATACTTAAAATAAATCCCAATAGGTATATTAAGCCAATCATCAAAAACATTACCTTATGTTCCACCAATTTTGGATAAAATCCTGTTGCAAGCATAACCAGAAGAAATCCTATACTTCCCCATATCCTTATGGAGGCATAATGAGAGCCTGTTCTCTCTGACACTGCGTAATCCATAACAAGAACATTCGCCATAGTAGTGATAGTGCTTGTAAATATTCCTACAATAAAATAGACTATTAGAAAGGACCAAAAATTTTTTAAAGATGGAAAGATAAAAGTATATATCAATATAAGTACAATAAAACCTATGAGAATAAAAGGCTTTCTTTTACCAAATTTATCAGAAAGATATCCTATATAAACTTGAAAAAGGGCACCCGAAAGAGAAGAAATAGCAGATAAAACTCCAATCATTCCTATGGAAAAATTTTTAACTTCTCTCAAATACACAGGGATAAAGGAGAAAATAAATACCCATGCAGAAAAATATATAAAAAAGAAGAGCTTTAAAAGAAATATTTCCCTCTTCATGATTTAATATTTTACAAAAAATAAAATTTTAAAACAATTACTAAGCCATACATGCTAAACTATTAACAAAGGATTTTGTGTATAAAACTCCAAAGGAAGGTTTGAAAAATGGCTACGAGAATTGAGAGGATCATAAAGTATATGAATGATGCCTTTAAGAGGGATGCGGGTCTTTGGTCTCATTCGGTTATGGATGTATTATAAAATATACACAGCATTTGGGAAATTGTGAATCATTTAATCTTTGGGAAAGAGTATTTAATAAACATCTTAGAAGGTAAGGAAATTCCATCTGAGGATGATTTTAAAACCCCTGATGATACCTCGGAGGAGGCTTGGAAAAACACTGTTAAAAAATTGGAAGAAGTTCATAATAAGCTTATAGAAATTTTAAAGGGCAAAACCGATGAAGATCTGGACAAAAGTTTAGGCGAATACGGAACTTTAGAGGACAATCTTTATGGTATAATAAGCCATGATTGTTATCATGCGGGTCAGATTGTATTAATTCTACAGCTTATGGGTCTTAATTTATAGTTGTTAACAATTTTTTAAAATATTTAATATAACTTTAACTCCAATTTATTGACACCCCTATTAATATTTGATATCTTACTTAACGAAAGTTGACGGAAATATAAAAGGAAAAAATAAAAAAGTTTGGAATAAAAAATAAAGTTTGAAAGTCTAAAAAAGTGTAAAAAATAAATAAGTAAGCAAAGACACCTCCCCCTCTCACCCCCTCCCCCTGAGTCCCCCCTCTCAGGGGGTTTTATTTTTTTTAAGAGACAATTTCCTTCTCTTCACTCCAAAGCTTAAATTGAGATATAAACATGTTATAGTAAATGCCTCTCTTTTTCATAAGTTCTTCATGATTTCCCTCTTCCACTATTTTTCCGTTTTCTATGACAAAAATTCTATCAGCATTTTGAATGGTAGAAAGTCTATGAGCAATAATAAAGGATGTTCTTCCCTGTAGTAGTTTCTCAATTCCTTTCTGAAGAAGTCTCTCTGTATGGGTATCAATACTTGCGGTAGCCTCGTCAAGAATGAGAATTTTGGGGTTTGCAATAAGAGTTCTTGCAAGGGAAACAAGTTGCCTTTGTCCTGTGGAAAGTCTAAGTCCCCTCTCTTGCACTCTTGTATCGTAGCCCTTTTCTAAGGACACTACAAAATCGTGAGCATAGACCTCCCTCGCGGTATTGATTACTTCTTCATCTGAAGCAGAAAGTCTTCCATACCTTATATTTTCCATTATACTTCCTGAAAAGAGAAAAGTATCCTGAAACATTACTGCAAGTTGCCTTCGCAAACTCTCAAGTTTTATCTTTCTAATATCCACCCCATCAATTAATATCTCACCCTCATCAGGATCGTAAAATCTGCAAATAAGATTCACTATAGTAGTTTTCCCAGCACCTGTATGCCCCACAAGAGCAATTCTTTCTCCTGGATATACTTTAAAGCTCACCTTTTCAAGAACTTTTTTCTTTCCATCATAAGAAAAAGATACATTTTTAAATTCCACCTCTCCTTTTATATCCAGCTCTACAGCCTCTTCATCCTCCACAATATTAGGATTAATGTCCATGATTTCAAAGATTCTCTCTGCACTTGCCATACTAGTAACTAAATTGTTATAAAAATTGCTAAGATTCATAATAGGCCTCCAGAACATGGCAATATAATTGGAAAAAGCTATAAGGAGACCAACAGTAATACTTCCTGACTTTATCATTTTTATCCCAAAATAGAAAGTAATTATGGATCCTACCCCCCAAGAAAATTCTACCATGGGCCAGAAAAGGTCGTTAATTCTTACTGCCCTTACAAAAGCCTGCCTTACATCCCAAGCAAGCTCAGTAAAAATATTCTTCCTATAATTCTCTGCATTAAAATACTTTATTATTCTTATTCCTGAATAGTTTTCATGAGTAAAAGCATTCAAAGTAGAGTTCTTCTTTCTTACTAATTGCCATCTCCTTCTGCTTATGGTTTGAATAGAGAAAAGAGTGATTAAAAGAAAAGGAAACATCAAAAGTCCATAAGAGGCAAGCTTGGCATTAAGATAAAACATGATAGTTGCAGTGGCAATTATGGTGAAAGTGTCAGGAATAAGGTTAGTCACACTCATGTTGAAGAGATTAGTCAATGAATTTACATCCCCTATAATCCTTGCAAGTATCTTTCCTACAGGTCTTTCATCAAAAAAGGCAAAAGAAAGCTTTTGAACATGATTAAAAAGATCCTGTCTAATATTTAAAATTATCCTATGGGTTATTTTTGCTATCCTTTCTGTTCGCTTCTTAGCACAAAGGGCTGATATTAAATTCAAAAGAAGCACTATAAATCCTACAGTAATAAGCCCCTTTGGATCTTTATTCTTTATAAATCTATCAATAGCAATCTTCATAAGATAAGGATTCGCAAGATCTACAGTCATAACTACGAAGATGAAAAAAAGTACAATTAATATCTCCTTTTTATAGGGCTTTAAATATCTAAAGAGTCTTCTTAAGATATCAATACTTATTTTTTCCTCTAACTTTTCATCCTCTCTCAAACTATATGGCATTTATACAGTCTCCTCCATGAATACATATTTTCCATATTGTTCCTGATATATCTCATAATATCTTCCCTTAAGAGACAAAAGATATTCATGAGTTCCTCTCTCCACAACTTCTCCATTATCAAGGAGGATAATCTCATCAGCATTTTTGACTGAAGAAACTCGGTGAGCTATGATAATTTTTGTAAGATGGTACTTTTCAAGAGCTTTTTGAATATAAAGTTCTGTCTCCATATCAAGGGCTGATGTTACATCATCAAGAATAAGAATTTTTGCAGATCCAATTAAAGCTCTTACAAGAGCCCTTGTAATAGTTAATCTTTGTTTTTGACCTCCTGAAAGTCCTAATCCTCTCTCTCCGACTATGGTTTCAAGACCTTCAGGAAGGTTTTTTACAAACTGAAGTGCCCTTGCATCCCTTAAAGCTTTTTTTATTACATTTTCTTCCACTTCTTTACCAAGCTTAATATTTTCCCTAACAGTATCGGAAAAAAGAAAAACATCTTGAGGTACATAAGCTATATTTTCCCTTAAAGTTTTGAGATCAATCTTTCTAATATCTACCCCATCAATTAATATTTCTCCTTCCCAAGGCTCGTAAAATCTTCCAATGAGATTTACTATGGTGGTTTTACCAGATCCCGTAAGTCCCATTATGGCAAGAGTTTCTCCTGGCTTTACATGAAAACTTATATTTTTTAATACATACTCATCTTTATATTTAAAAGAAACATTTTTAAAGATAATCTCCCCTCTTATTTCTTTGATTTCTACCCTTTCCTTTATGACCTCTTTTTCTGGTTTTTCCCTAAATAGCCTTTCAATCTTTTTCAAAGAAGCAACACACTGAGCAAGCATGTTAACAATCCATCCTCCAAGCCTTACAGGCCAAACAATCATAGAAACATATCCTGAATAAGCTACTAAAGTACCAATGGACATTTTTTCTCCTATAACCCATAAACCTCCAAGAGTTATAGTAAGGGCAATAGATATATTAGTAATAAAATCCATCCATGGAAAATACTTGGCAAATATCTTTGCCTGTTTCACGTTCAACTCAAAAATTTTTCTATTCTCTTCAAAAAATTTCCCTATCTCATACTTTTCCCTACCAAAAGACTTAACCACCCTTATTCCAGCTATATCCTCTTGAGCAGTAGTATTTAATCTTACTCCCTGATCGGATATCTCTCCATAAATTTCATCATTCTCCCTCTCAAGTTTATAGGCTATATATCCTATAAAGGGCACAAGGGTAAGAACTATGAGAGTTAATCTCCAGTTTATGGAAAACAAAATAACACTTGCAATTAGAAAATAAAAGAGTTGTTCTATAAAAAAGACTAAGCCAAAACCAAAAGTAAACCATATATTATCAATATCTTCCTTTATCCTTGACATAAGCTCTCCTGTATTTATCCTATCAAAGAAAGAGAAAGGAAGTTTTTGCAAATGTTCAAAAAGATCCACCCTTAATTCGTAGGCAAGCCTTGATCCCCCAAGATCCATAAAATATTCCTTAAAATAGCCCAGAACAACCCGAGAAAAGGTAATTAAGGCCATAAATAAAAGAAGACGTGGAAGAAGATCCATGTTATTTTTCAAAATTACTCTATCTATAATCATCTCCACAATTTTAGGATTAAACATATCAAGGGAAAGGGCAAAAACAGCACAAAATATGGCAGATATAAAAAAGTGCAAATTATGTTTTATATACTTTTTTAGCCTCTTCATATACACTCCTTATTTTATCTTTTTCAATCCATAATTGATATCTTTTTCTTGAGAAAAAATCTTTTCCTCGCAAACTATTAGGATTATAGGCATAAATTAAACAAAAGCTATATCCATTTTTGAGAAAGATAAAAAATCTTTGAAAAATATTCCTACCTTCTATTGGATAGACCATAAATCCCAATTTTTTCAAGAACCTTACTACCTTATCTTGATTTTTAAAGAAAAAGGCAATTTCTCCCATAAACCATTCCACATCACTAAAAGAAGATCTCTCTACAAAATCTAAAAGCTCCTTTAAAGAATTAAAAAATAATCTCTGAAATCTTTTTCCCCAAAAAAGATCTATACCTTCCGAAGGTATTTGAGGTAGATGTTCATTCCAAAGATGAAGCTCAACAAAAGTTTTGCTCTTTTTTCTTACCAATTTATACCTTAAAATACATTCAGGATTATCAGTAAAAATCTTCACTCCTTGAATTTTGCTCAAGAAATGATCAAAATTTATTATTATGAAACGAAATAATTTTCCCATCATTTAGTCTTAACAAGGAAAAGAGTTCCAATCATTATGAGGATTATTCCAATCCATTGAGAAGGCAATATCTCCTCTTTGAAAAACCACTTTGCTCCAAAAACTTGAACAAAAATTTGCCCAAAAGCAGTAGTTAAAGCATAGCCTATATAAAAAGGTACCAATGTAAGGAGATAGGTATAAGCAATAACCGAGAAAAACCCAGTTAAGTTGCCTATTACCTGCCAAAAGATAAAGTTCTTAAGATCTTTATTTTGCACTGAAAGTTTAAAACTCACATTAGAAATAACGGTAAACATAATACATAATGCAAAGGATATAAAAACAGCCATATACCTCTTACTCACACCCTCTCTCCCCTTTTGAAAAAATCCTTATAAAATTATCTAATCAAATGAGCAATTAATTCTATATTTTTTCTTATAATACCAAATATCCTTTTTGCTTCCTCAACGCCCCACCTAAGTCCAAGGAGGAGATAAACCACTAAAGCTATAATTACAGATATAAGTAAAGAAACAGCAAGTCCTAATTGTCCACGGGAAATATGGCTGTAAATAAAATTAAAAGATAAAAGAGCAAGAAGGCTTATAAATACACCTCCTAAGGTAAATTTAAGAGTATTAGAGAGGAGATTTTTTGAAAATATACCTGGGACTTTATTTTCTAAAGACCTTACTAAAAGGATAGTGGAAATTAAAGATGCAAGGGATGTGGCAAGGGCAAGCCCCATATGAGCAAGAGGTTTTATAAATATGGCATTTAAAACAATATTTGATAAAAGAGCAATTATAGAATTCATCGTAGGAGTTCTTGTATCATGTAAGGCATAAAATCCTCTTACAATGATGATATTAATACTCATAAAAGTCAAACCCAAGGAGTAAAATATAAGGGCTTCTGAGGTTCTTTTTGTGGCAAGAGCATCAAAGGCTCCTCTTTCAAAAGCAAGTTGAACAATGGGTTTGGCAAGAAGTATAAGTCCCAAGGAAGCTGGAATTAAAAAGAAGAGCCCTGCTCTTAAACTTTTATTAAGAGAGTTTTTGAACTGATCCAAATCATCACTTTGAGCCTGAAAGGCAAGATCGGTATATATGGCAGTGGCAAGGGCATTTACAAAAAGATTTATAGGAAGTTGATAAAGCCTGCTTGCATAATTTAATGCAGATATACTTCCTTCGGGAAGGAAAGATCCAAAAATTCTATCCACAGCCATATTTAAGATTCCCACACTCTGTCCAAGAAAAATAGGTCCTATAAGGATTAGAGCCCTTTTTAGTCCATCATATTTAAAATTAAGTTCCCAATTTATTCTTACTCCTATCCTCCTCAGAAAAGGAAGTAACAAAATATATTGAACAACTACATTAGCAAGATATCCCCAAGGAAGAATATAAGCCCCAAAGACATTATGAAGAAAGAAGATTGAAACTATGAAAATTACATTTCCGAGAACACCAGCCAAATTTGGAATCACAAAACTCTTTTTAGAGTTATATAAGCCCGTAATAAGACCATAAGTACCCCAGAAAATAATTCCAGGAAGCATTATATAGGTAAAATCAAGGGTTAATCTTCTTGTCTCTTGAGAAAATCCTGGAGCAAGAATTTCAACTATTAAAGGAGAAATGACGTAGGAAAAAATGGTAACCCCAAGAAGGATTACAAATAGATCTGAAACTAATATAGAGGCAAATCTTTCTGCTTCTTCTTTACCTCTTTTCTCTTTCCACTCTGCATAAAGAGGGATGAATACTGAGGACAAAGCCCCTGAAACAAGTCCTGCAAGAACTCCTGGTACTGCCTGTGCTACTACAAAACTATCGGTGAGCTTTTTCGCACCAAAAAAGGCAGCAATCATCATTTCTCTTAAAAATCCCATAACCCTACTTATTGCAGCAAGAAGGGTAATGAGAATTGCTGCCTCAGTAACACTTTGCTTTATAAATATTCTTTTTATCCTTTGAACAATATTATTTCCATCCATAAACAAAAGTAATTATATCAAAAGAAAAATAAAGGTTAAAGTTTAACATGTTTTAAAAATTTATTTGCTATAATTTATCGTGAAATAATTAACGATTTATAGGAGGTGAAAAGATGAAAAAGAAAGTATTCATATTAATAATGCTTGCTCTACTCATCATTATGAATCCAATCTTTTCTCAAAATAAAAAGATTGAAGTATTAATACCTTTAGGACCAACTATTATTCCCTTTTCTACTATGATTTCGGAAAATCCTGATTTTAACTTTACCATATGGAGAACTTTAGACGAACTCGTGGTAAAAGCAAGGGATAATAAATATGATGTAATAATCGCACCCTTTACTACCTTAGTTAATTTATATAATAAGGGAGTTAATATAAAATATCTTTCTACCTTTAATTTTGCCTCCTTTTATTTGATAAGCAACAAAGCTAAAAGATTTAATGAGATTATCGGAGATAACCTTTACATTGCCCAAAAGGGATCTACTCAAGATATAATTTTTAACATCTATTTACAAGAAAGAAATCTAAAAGATAAAATTAATCTCTATTATTCTACTCCTCAAGAGATCACATCTTTATTTATAGCAGGAAAAGTAAACAATGCCCTACTTCCAGAGCCTTATGTATCCATGGGTGTAAATAATGGAGGAAGAATTATTCTTGATATTCAAAGGGTTTATAGAGAAATCTCCAAGGGAAGATTTCTTCCTATAACCTCTATAGCAGTAAGGGGAAATATAGATAAAAAAGAAGCTCAAAAAATTGATTCCATATTTAGAGAAAATTTTAAGAAATTCTCTCAGGACCCTAAGGACTATATAGAAAAGGCATCGGAGATCTTAAAATTGGATAAGAAAATCATAGAGCTTTCTCTTAAAAGACTTTCTTTTTTATATCAAGGAATTTCAATAAAAAATGAGTTAATAAAGTACTTAGAATTTATATACGAAAAAAATCCCCAGACCATAGGAAATATTCCTGATGAGAAATTCTTTACTCTTTAAATTAATTTTTTGGATATCCTTTATTATTATATGGTACCTTATGGGGACTATCATAAACTCTAACCTTATTCTTCCCCCTCCCCATAAGGTACTTTATAAGGTTTTAGATCTTTTTAAACATAAAGATTTCTATAGCCATCTTTTTATAACCTTCATAAGATCAACATTAGGGCTTTTTATTGCTCTCTTTTCAGGTTTTCTTCTTGGATATATTAAGAATAAGTTTTTTTATAGTACTATAAGAAATATCATTGATATTTTTCAGAGCAATCCATTGATTGTATGGATCACCATAGCCCTTTTCTGGTTTGGTTTTGGGAATAAAACTATAATATTTACTGTATTTATAGTTCTCTTCCCCAATTTTTATCTTGTTACTTATAATGCTATAAATAATATTCCTAAGGAATACCTTGAACTTTTTAAAATATATCCCATAAGTAGAAAAAATTACTTAATAAAATTTTTAATCCCATACCTTAAGCCTTTTATACTTCCTAACCTTGCAAATTCAACAATTTCCTCTTTAAAAATAACCGCAATGGCAGAGTTTTTATCAGGAGAAAGTGGAATTGGGTTTCTTTTAAGCTATGCAAAGGCCTTTCTAAATATTGAAGAGGTTTATGCTTACGCAGTGATTTTATTTATCTTAAGCAAAATTCTTGAACTAATATTTATAAAATCTGGGATTTTAAAAGGAGACAAAAACTATGGTTTTTCTGAGGGTTAATAATATAAAAAAGAGCTTTGATGAAAAGAAGGTCCTTGATGGTGTCTTTATGGAGGTTTACAAAGGAGAAAGAGTAATAATAAAGGGACCAAATGGTGTAGGAAAAACCACACTACTTAAAATTATTGCAGGAATTATTCTTCCCGATGAAGGAAGTATTGACTTTTTGGTAAAGCCTCAGATATCTTTTCAATTTCAAAATGTAGTCTTCTTTCCATGGCTCTCCATGATGGAAAATTTAGAACTTTTTGTCAGAGACAAAGAAATATTAAAAAATTTAATAGAATATTTTTCCCTAAGAGATTTTTTTCACCTCTACCCCTCAGAAATTAGTGGGGGATATCAACAAATTTTTTCCTTTGTAAGAGCCCTCTCTATACCCCACAATTTGCTTATCTTAGACGAGCCTTTTAAATCTCTCGATCCAGAGAGAAAAAAAAGAGTAAAGGAAGTTTTAAAAGATCACCTAAAAGATAGAAAAATAACCCTCCTGATGGTAAGCCACCAGGAGGAAGAAGAGAGAGAAATTGCAGATCGAATTTTTAACCTTGCTTAGATTGAGTATTTTTTACCTCAAGCATATGCTTTAAAGAAAGAAGCCCTAAGGTAATGTCCTCATTCCTTACTATTACATATTCAGGGACACTTATCAAGGCAGGAGCAAAATTCCATATGGCTTTTATCCCATTTTCCACAAGGAGGTTTGCTACCTCTTGTGCTGATTCCTTAGGCACACATATTGCTCCAATCTCCACATTAAATCTTTTTATGACCCTTTCCAAATATTCCATTGGCAAAACCACAAGATCGCCAACTTTTTTGCCAATTTTTGCAGGATCTTTGTCAAATATTCCCACTATTTCAATATTGTAATTAGAAAAGCCAGGATAATTGGTAAGAGCAGTACCTAAGTTTCCTGCCCCAACTATTATTACCTTGACTTTTTTGTCCAACCCAAAGAGTCTATTAAGCTCATCCAAGAGACTTTTGACGTGATATCCCACCTTTGGTTTTCCTTTATACTCAAGATATGATAGGTCTTTTCTTACCTGCTCTGGAGGAATGCCAAGTCTTCCCCCAATCTCTTCCGACGATATGTATTCTTCTTTCTCCTCAGAGAGAAGTCTATGATAAAGCTTAAGCCTTTCAAGAGTTGCCTTAGGAAACATCAGATACTCCTTCCTGTTTTCTCCTGACATACTCCCTCAACATCTCCTTTACTTTATTAGTATCAGCCCCACTTATAAGTATATCATCTATGAGTACATTAGGAGCATTACTACAATTTTCAGTACAAAAAGTACCTACTACTTCTATGTTTTTAGCCCATTCTTCCTTTCTTACAATTTCAATAAGATCAGAAAGAATTTTATAAGAACCCTTGAGATAACAGGATGTTCCAAGACATACTCTTACTTTAACCTTCTCTTCTTCTGGAATAGGAAGTGGGAGAATTTCTATATCTTGTTCTGGAACTCTCCTTTTGGGAGAGTAGGATGTATGAAGGATTTCATGAGTTTTGTGACTTAAAGGATGCTCTAAATATTTTTCATAAAGCTCCATAAGATATGGATTTTCTTGAGGCGATGCTATAGGATTTATATTTACCATATCAGAAAGTATCTTTGCTCTCTTTTGCCTTATTTTGCTGTCATTAGGATAAGGTTGTCCACCTCCCCCAATACAACCAAAACTACATGCCATAACCTCTATTATATCCACATCAAGTATCCCTTCCTTTATATCCTTTAAAACTCTTTTTGCCTTACCCAAGCTATGTACAGCCATAGCTTTTATATTTCTTCCATCGGCGAGTTCCACATTAAAGAGCCTTATCCCCTTATCTATCTCTTCCTCTTTCACATTTTTAACCTTTACTTTGTGATTTATTACTGCAAGAACTGTCCCAAGAACTCCTCCTGTCTTTCCAAAATCAAGTCCTCCTTGAGAGTAAAGGTTAAAGGGTTTGTCAAAGGGCTCAGGCTTTGTAGAGGATATATCAATACCACTTGCCTTAATCATTTGGGCAAGCTCTTTAGTAGTAATTACTAAGTCAACTACCCCTTTATGTTCTTCCCTTTCAGCCTCAAACTTTTTAGCAGTACAAGGCATTATGGATACTAAATAAATATCCTCTTTGGAAACTCCTATTTCCTTAGAATAAATCTCTTTTATGACACTTCCCATAGCCTGTTGGGGCGATCTTACCGTGGATAGATTATCAATATATGAAGGATAAAATTCCTCCACATATTTAACCCATGCAGGACAACAAGAAGTAAACTGAGGAAGTTTTTCTCCTTTTTCTAATCTATTAAGAAACTCATGAGCCTCTTCATAAGCCACAAGATCCGCCCCAAAAGGTACTTCAAAGACTTTTGAAAATCCAAGCATTTTTAAGAAAGTATTTAACCTTCCTGCAATAAAAAGATCGGACTCTAACTTAAACTCTTCCTGAATAGCAGATCTTACCGCTGGCGCAATCATTCCTATGACTACTTTTTTCTTACTCTTTAAAACCTTATAAAGCTTATCAATATCATTTCTTATAGATAAAGCTCCTGTGGGACAATAAGCAACACACTGCCCACAATATACACACTCCACCTCAGAAAGGCTATGCCCAAAGGCAGGAGTAACCTTTGATAGAAAACCCCTTCCTGCTATATCTATGGCAGCAACTCCTTGAACCTCTTCACAAACCCTAACACAATCACCACATAAGATACATTTTGTATTATCCCTTACTATAGGCGACTTATTGTCCATTCCACCATCTTTGAGAATATTATCAAATCTTATCTTTCTTATACCAAAAGCCTCTGCATATTCCTGCAATTTGCAGCTGCCATTCCTCTCACAGGTGGTACAATCTCTATTATGAGAGGCAAGAAGAAGTTCAAGAATTCCTTTTCTTATTTCATATATCTCAGGAGTATTTGTTCTAACAACCATTCCTTCATAAGGCTTTAGATTACAAGAGGTAACTATACTTTTTCCATCCACTTCTACGAGGCATAACCTACAAGCCCCGTAAACTGATGTCTCCGAAAGATAACATAGATTTGGTATTTCAATACCTACATTTTTTAAAGCCTCAAGAAGATTTCTTTCATCATCTTTTATTATTACTTCTTTTCCATCCACAAATATCTTCATAACTATCTTCCTCCTTACCTAATTTCAATGGCTTTAAATTTACATTTTTCAACACAAACTCCACATTTAGCACACTTTTCTTGGTCAATCACATAAGGTTTTCCTCTTTCACCAGAGATGGCATTTTGAGGACAGAATCTCGCACAAAGCCCACATCCTTTACAAAGCTCAGGATTTATAACATATCTCTTAAAGGCAGTGCACATTCCACTAGGACATATCCCTTCGATGTGAGCAATATATTCATCTCTAAACAGTCTTAATGTACTTAATATAGGATTTGGAGCTGTTTGCCCGAGCCCACAAGCAGAAGCAGTTTTTATAAGACCTGCAAGAAATTCCAGATTCTCTAAATCCTCATAGGTTCCTTTGCCTTGTGTGAATCTCTCAAGGATACGATAAGCTTGCATCAAACCCTCACGACATGGAATACACTTACCACAGGATTCTCTCTTGGTAAAATCAAGGAAAAATCTTGCCACCTCAACCATACAGGCTTTCTTTGATAGAACCACAATACCTCCAGAACCTACCATAGCTCCAGCAGATTTTAAAGAGTCATAATCCAAAGGCAAATCAAGAAAAGCTTCCGAAAGACATGCCCCTGAAGGTCCACCTATTTGCACTGCTTTAAACTCATTGTCTCCAGTAAGACCCCCACATATCTCATACACAATCTGTCTTAAGGTAGTCCCAAACTCCACTTCTATTATTCCAGTAAGTTTTACTGGACCTGTCACTGAGAACATCTTAGTGCCAGGAGAGTTAGGAACTCCTCTTTTTCTATAATTTTCAGCCCCATCTCTTATGATCTTAGGTACATTGGCATAAGTCTCCACATTATTTATAAGGGTTGGATACCCCCAAAGACCTGCCTGAGCAGGATAGGGTGGACGAGGACGAGGAACTCCTCTTTTTCCCTCAATAGAGGCAAGAAGGGCGGTTTCTTCTCCGCATACAAAAGCTCCCGCTCCCTCTTTTATCTCTATATCAAAAGAAAAACCAGTTCCTAAAATATTTTCTCCTATAAGTCCTAATCTCTTTGCATCCTCTATAGCCTTTCGGAACATCTCTACCGCTACAGGATATTCCGCTCTAATATAGGCATAACCCTTTTGAGCCCCAATAGTATATGCTGCAATAAGCATCCCTTCTAATACTGCATGGGGATCCCTTTCTAAAAGAGTCCTATTCATAAAGGCTCCAGGATCTCCCTCATCTCCATTACATACCACAAATTTTTTATCTCCCCTACTGTTTTTGGTTATCTCCCACTTTACTCCTGTGGGAAATCCTGCTCCACCTCTTCCACGAAGTCCAGAATCTTTAATGGTTTTTATAACATTATCAGGATTTCCCTCTTTGAGGACTTTAATAAAGGATAGATATCCTCCCCTTCCCATGTAGTCATCAATACTATCGCATTCACACTTTCCTATATCCTCCATAATATAGAAGGATTGAACTTTATAGAATTTTGCATCCTCAAGCCTTTCTACTCTTTCACCTGTTGCAGGATCTGTAAAAAGAAGTCTTTCCACAGGTCTGCCTTTGAGTATTGTCTCCTCATAAATCTCCTTTACATCCTCAGGCTTTACCTCGGAGTAAAAATATCCATAAGGCATAACTATTACCCAAGGTCCTGAAGAGCATCTACCACAACACCCTGTTTTTCTAACCCTTTCTTCCTTTTCTTCCAATTTCTGTAAATTAGCCTTTACATTATTTTCTTTAAAAATCCTCCTTAATTCTTCATAGACCTTTATTGATCCCTTTGCAGCACAACCCGTTCCCACACATACATAAATATTAAGATCTTCTAATTTCTTTTTTCTTTCAATCTTCTTTTCTTCAATATACCGAATAGCTTCATCCATACTCCTAAGCATTTTTCATCTCCCTTTCTTTTAAATTTTTCAAAATCTCTTTCACCTTTTCAGGAGTAAGATTTCCATAAACCTCTTCATTTATGACCATCACAGGAGCAAGGGCACAAGCACCAAGACATCCTACTTGATCTAAGCTAAACATCAAATCTTCTGTCACTTCCCCAGGTCCAATATTCAGTTCTTCCTTTATAGCTCCTATAAGGGACGTAGATCCTGCCATATGACATGCAGTTCCATCACAGACAAGAATGGTATATTTACCTTTTGGCTTTAAGGAAAATTGAGCATAGAAAGTAGCAACACCATAAATTTTGGCAGGAGGAATATCAAGAGCAACCCCAATATAGTTGATTACATCCTCTGGAATATAACGATATTCTTTTTGAATATCTAAAAGGATCTTTATTAAATTGTCTTTACGATACTCATGTTTTTTAAGAATCTCCTCTACTTTTGTAAAATTTCTTTTTAGCTTCACTTTTCTACCTCCTTTTAATAAGCTTCAATTTTCACAATCTTTCCTTTATTCTTCAAAATATCCATAATATCTTTAACGATCTTGAATTTGAGGGACATATCATAACTGAAAAGAGGGTTCTGATAAGCAGGGTTTATAGCTTTCCCTACTATAAAACATATCTCGTCGGATTTTTCTATGAGATCAATGATAAGACTTGCCCCATAACCTACCTTCTCTATCTGACCATCAAGATATCTAAAAACCTGGGTAAGAGTGATAATTCCCTCGGTTACTAAATCTACCCCCTCCATATATCCTACAGGAGGAGAATCTTCAGAGACGGTTTTTAAATCAAGAGAAACTTCACTTCCCATAATCCTCCCTACTATCTGAGCAGTAGTACCCCCACATATCACCTTCCTTCCAGGCATGTTTAAGAATTTATAAGCTACGTATTCATCAAGATTAGGATCGGAGGGTGGACCTACCATGATGTTTAACCTATTAAAGCTTCTAAAATACAAAACACATAAAAGAGCATCATCACCTTTTATCCCCTTATCTAACCTTTTTGCCTTTTCAATAAGGTAGTTCACAATCTCCTTAGGAGGAACTTTGTATCTTGTAAGATTGAAGATCTCTCTCTTTATATTTTCAATGCCTAATCCCAGAGGATAAAGTCTGGTGCCAAGACCAGCTTGGGAAACTCCATCGGTCATTACAAACAGAAGATCTCCATCTTGAGGAACAAAATAACTTTCTTTTATCTCTCTATCTTCTACTAATAGTCTTTTCTTTTCAAAATCTATAAATTCATTTTTCCTAAATAAAAGAACTACTGGAAATTCATATTCTGCTATATAGCAAGTGTTTTCTTTGGCTTTGAAAAGTACACTACAGAAATTAGCATAACTAATATCTCTTACTTTGCATTTTGGCAAAGTTGCAAGGACGCTTTTCATTACCTCATCCATGGGCATGTCATTGAAAAGCATAGTAGTAGTCATAGAAGCAGTAAGGGTAGAAAGAATACTTGCCTTTATCCCACTTCCAAGACCATCCGAAACGGTAACCACTACCTTATCTTCGCTTCTCTTAATTTTAATAGAATCACCACAAACTTCTTCTCCTTCTTTACTCTTAAAAGCAAAATTCACATCACAGGTGAGCATCCTCTTCCAACACCTTCCTAAATTGGGCAAAATGACTCTTGGTTTCTGCAATAGATTCTCCAAGAAGACTTGCAATCTCCTGAGCAAGAAGCATCTGGCGATTAATCAACTCTTCAATTCTTTCAGCGCTTTCCTTTTTCAATTTGTTAAGTTCATCTTCCCTCTTTTTCTCATTAGTAATATCAAGAAGGAGAGCCACCTTTCCGTTATCATCGGGGAGGTTAAATTTTTTTACAAAGAAGTAATATTCTTCATTATCTATATATATCTCCAAGGGATTTTTCCCTTCTTCAATCTCATCAATAATAAAACCCAGTAAAGCCTCTTTATTCAAGAAGAAGTCTTCTCCTGCTGGATTTAAATAGATGGGTTTTCCATCCTTATATATAATGACAATATTAGGGAACTCTTCAATTATGGCACTGCTTACCGAACTTACCTTATCAATAAGATAAGTAATACACATTTCTTTTTCTGCTTTTCCAAGAATAACTGCTATGGCTTTATCTCTACAACTTGGATAACCACAAGCCCCACAATTTAACTCCTTCTTAGGGTTATCCTTTCCCATCTCTCTTAAAACCTTTCTTATTCTCTCCTCTGGAATTTCAATAATTTTCTTCTGGGATGAAAAGTTTCTCTTTAAATCCAAGTTGATAAGTTCGGGCTTTATAATTTCCCCATTTATCTCCTTTAACTTCTCCATGTAGGAAAGAATCCTTTTTCTTTTCTCCAATATTCCTATATCCTTTCTTATGGCTGGACCATTTATACATCCTCCAAAACAAGAGGAAGCTTCAATCACAAAACCCTCTCCATAGGAAGAGATATTTTCAAAAACTTTTATGATATTTTCTATCCCCTCAACTACAAGGTAGTTTTCCCAAGATCCATCAAGGGTTGAATTTATCCCGCCACTTACAGGATAAATTCTCCCTCTCTCAGGATATGGAGGAGTAGGTAAACTTTCCTCGAGTTCTGTTATATTGATCCCACTTCTCTCCATATATAAAGAGAGTTCTTCATAGGTTAAGACAAGGTCTACATAGTTTTCTCCATCTCGTTTTTTAGCTATACAAGGTCCCAAATAGATTACAGGGAAATCTCCAAAATATTTTTTCATAAAAAGAGCATGGGCATTCATGGGAGAAAGAAAGGGAATTAAATAAGGAATTACATCGGGATAATACTTCTCTGCAAGTTCAAAAACAACTGGACAAGCAGTAGTTATAACTGTCTTATTTTTACCCTGAATAAATTTTTTATAATAGTAAGAAACTATATCTGCCCCTACAGCCGTTTCCTGTACTACAGCAGCACCAAAGTTTTTCAAAAAAGTAATAACTTTAAAAGGCTCGTCAAAATGAGCAAAAAAAGATGGAGCAATGGATACTAAAAAGGGTTTACCTTTAAAGTTTTCTAATAAATGAGTGCTTTTTACATAAGTTCTTGCCTTTTGGGGACATACCTCTATACATACTCCACACAATACACATTCATCATCAATAACATAGGATTTACCTTTATTAAACATTATGGACTTAACGGGACAATTTCTAAGACATTTATAACAATACTGACAACTTATCTCCTGAGTTAAAATCAATTTTTTCATAATCTCTCCTCATATCGTTCTATTTTTAACGTTATATTTTTCACGATATATTCTAAAGATAAAAATCTACTTCCTCAATTAAAATTTTGTTAAAATAAGATTGAAGAAAGTTTAAAAACGTAATATACTTTAAAAGGGTAAACCTAAAAAGGGAGGTGAATTAACAAAAAGGGTATAAAGGGTATTTTTATTTAATTTTTTATGATGTTTTGTAACTAATTTCAAAAAAATTTCATAAAAGGGGGTTTATTTATGAAAAAATTTTATCTTCTTTTATTATTAATTAGTTTCATTATTTTTATCGCAGGATGTGCAAGTGCTCCTCAAGTATCTCAAAAAGAAACTACCTCTGGTGTAGTTGAAGTAACCACTCCCGAAGGAAAAGCCCAGGTTATTAATGTTACTAAACTGGGAGTTTTTACTGAAAATTTGATGTTTTCCGCACCTTCTAACTGGTATATTGTGATTCAGGGTACAGCAGAGGTTGAAGAATATGGGGCTAAAAATGGAGCTTTTTATGTTAAAATTAAAAATCCTGGAGATGCCTTCTGGCATATACAGTTTGGAACCCATGTACCTATCCCTGCAGGAAAGAAATACAAAATCACCTTTGAAGCAAAAGCAGATGCAGCAAGAGACCTACAAGTTAGAGTAATTCAAGATCAAACTTGGGAAATTGTGGAAAGCAAGGTTTTTGATTTAACTACCGAAATGCAAAAGTTTGAATGGGAATTTACTCCTAAGAAAGATGGACATATTGTAGTGTTTGATATGGGGAAAGTTAGTGAGAAAAGTATTGCAACTACCATTTATCTTGCCAATGTGGAGTTAGTAGAAGAGTAAAATAAAGGGGGAAGTTATTAGGCTTCCCCCTTTTTTAAGAATTTATTCTAAAATTTCATCTATTCTCTTTAATTCTTCTTCAGAGAATTTTAAGATGGAAATTGCCTTGACATTTTCCTCTATCTGCTCGGGTTTGCTTGCCCCAATAATTACTGAAGAGACCACATTATTTCTTAAAATCCAAGATATGGCAAGTTGAGCTACACTTTGTCCTCTTTCCTTTGCTATTTGGGAAAGTTTTCTAACCTTTTCAATTTTCTCAGGAGTTATATCGCTCTCCTTTAAGAAAATTCCAGATCTTTTTACCCGAGAATCTTCAGGAATTCCGTTAAGATACTTTTCTGTAAGAAGCCCTTGAGCAAGGGGAGAAAATATGGTAGCTCCTATACCCAGCTCTTCCATAACACCGAAAAGTTTTTCTTCTGGTTTTCTAAAAAACATGTTATACAAAATTTGATTTACAATAAGCCTTACTCCCATTTTAGATAAAGTTTCATAAGCAAGTTTTGTCTCTTCAGGTCCATAATTAGAAATTCCTACATAGAGAGCTTTTCCTTGTCTTACAATTTGGTAAAGGGCTTCCATGGTTTCCTCAATAGGAGTTTCAGGATCTGGTCTATGATGATAAAAAATATCTACATAATCAAGTCCCATCCTTTTAAGGCTCTGCTCAAGGCTTGCTATCAAGTATTTTTTACTACCAAAATCTCCATAGGGTCCATCCCACATTTTATATCCTGCCTTTGTAGAGATCACAATTTCATCCCTATAGGGCTTTAAGTCAAACTTTAAAATCCTCCCAAAGTTCTCTTCAGCAGATCCAGGTGGTGGGCCATAGTTATTTGCAAGATCAAAATGAGTAATTCCTAAATCAAAAGCTTTTCTTACCATATTTCTCATATTCTCAAAGGAGTCATTATATCCAAAATTATGCCAAAAACCCAAGGATATGGCAGGAAGCTTAAGACCACTCTTCCCACACCGCCTATAAATCATAACCTCATACCTTTTAGAATCTGCAACATAAATCATTTTTAAAAGCCTCCTTTTACTCTCTTATGGCTACACTAACATCTTCAAAAATAGCCGATGGAAAAACTCCCATATTAGCCATATAAGTTTTATTTTCAAGACTTAACACATTTCTCATAACCTCATAAATATTTCCAGCTACCATTGCATCTTTTACATGTCCCAAAATTTCTCCATTTTCTACATATAAACCTGGAGAAAGCCCAATGGAAAAATCTCCATTAGGAATATTTCCGCTATGAGCACCAAGAGCTTGTGCTACTATTATCCCTTTATCCATAGACTTAATCATCTCATAAAAATCTTTATCTCCTGGCTTCATATGAAGATGCTCAAGGGATGGTGTAGGTCTTACCCTAATAATTTCGCCACCCCAGTCAGAGACTTTATATCCATTTCCTGTAGATCCAACTCCCATCTTGCTCCCATAATAAAGGTCATAGTAAAAATTCTTTAAAACTCCATTTTCTACTATAGGAAGAATTTTGCTTTCTACTCCTTCATCATCAAAAGCCCTTGACCCAGGAATAGTATCATCAAAAGGATCATTGTATATGCTTATTGCTGGATCAAAAATTTGACTGCCTATCTTATCAATCAATGGAGTAGTCTTTTCGTACACATTTTTACCGTTAGTACCATAGACAAGTCTCCATATCAGTACATACATGGTGTTAGGAAGAAACATTACTTTCATCTTTCCGCTCTTTGGCTTTACCTCTTTTCTGGAACTGTTATAAAGAAAGGTAATATAATCAAAATCTTCCTTTGAAAACTCCTTGAATTTTTTATCCGCAACCACTCTTGTAATTGAAGAATAAGATCCAGGATACATTGCTGCTGCATAGCACATATAAAAGGAATTTTTAGTGCTATAATCTACCCCATTGCTATTTATTATTCTTATCTCCGAAACTGACTTTACTAAACCCACATTAACTTGAGTATTTGTAGCCTGAGATAATATATCAGAGATTCTTTGACCTTCTTCCACCATCTTGGTATTAGTGAGATTTTCTATTTCGAGATCATAAGTATTAAGGGTTTTCAATTCTTTTCCTATAGGAAAAGAAAACTCTACCTTTATATCCCCTTTTAATGAGTCAATAGCATTCTTAACAAATCCTTCAGGATCAAGAAGATTCTTAGTATAAGAAAAACCCAACTTTCCATCTTTAATTATCCTCAAAGATATCCCTGATTGAATTGAGGTTTCAACATCTTTTAACACTCCATTTTCAAAGGAAACTCCTGAGGAGAAATTATTAACTTGATATATCTCAACCTCATCAGCATACTTTTTCCCTATTTCAACTAACTTTTCAAGCATTACTTAACACCTCCTATCACCACATTCTTAACCAATATATGTGGTCCTCCATGACAAGACCTTATATTAAGCTGTCCTTTACCACATCCCCCCACCTCTGAAAGCTCAAAGTCCCTCCCTATAGCCACAATATCCATTAAAGTTTTATAAAGATTACCTGAAATATTTATATCCCTAAGCATCTTTACTATCTTTCCATTTTTCACCTCAAAGGCATATTGAGCTCCAAAGGTAAAGTTTTCACCAGATGTTTGTCCCCCTTTTGCATCTAATATGTAAAGGCCATCTCCAAGAAGATCTAAAAGCTCTTCAAAAGACTTATCCTTAGGCTCAATGAATATATTTCCCATTCTTACAATAGGAGCATACCTATAATCTTCAGCCACACAATGACCAGTTATGGGTTCACCAAACTCCGCTGCAGTTCTTCTGGAGTGAAGTCTTCCAGAAAGTACCCCATCTTTTAATAAATAGGTTCTTCTTGCTCTCACCCCTTCATCATCATATTTATAAAATCCAAGTTGATTAGGTATAGTAGGATCGTCAATTATGGTTAAAATGTCACTGCCAAGTTTTGCCCCTATCTTCATTTTTTCTCTCATGGAGAGATTATCTTCTATCAAATCTGCCTCAGAAAAATGTCCAAAGGCTTCATGGGTAAAAACTCCCGTCATGTCGGGATTCAATATAACGTTATAAACTCCACCTTTTACTGGCTCAGCTTTTAAAAGATCAAGAACAATTTTAGTCTTTTTTTCAAACTCCTCTTCTCTATTTCTTAACCTATAAAAGCCATCGCTTCCTCCAATCCCTACCCTTACGTTTTGCACCAAAGATCCATCTCTACTTATGATCATTCCCCTTATTCCAGTGGTTATTAAATCCTCCCTTATCTCTGTGCCTTCAGAACTTACAAAATACTTTTCCCTTATAACTTCTGTATACTGCATATTAGTAGTAATATTTTCAAACTTTAAAGGAATTTCGTTATAATGCATCAAAAGTTCAAGTTTCTCATCTATGGAGACTTTTCTTGGATCCTCCCTTAAAGAAGGAATGAAAGTATCTTTAATAACCTCTACTTCTGCAAGTTTAACCTTTTTCTTTGAATTTTTTGAAATCAATTCTGCATTTTCAAGACAAATCTTTATAGCCTTTTCGACATCTTCAACCTTAGTAAAGGCTATAGAGGAAAATCCACCGTTTTTAAGCACCCTTACCACAAATCCATCCCCTGTATTGGTGCCAAGCTGAAATATCTCTCTATTGTTTAGCACAATTTTAGTTTCACTCATTTTTTCATATCGGATATCTACATAATCAGCAGGAACTTTTGAAATGATCCCCCTTAAAACATCAAACATTCCCTTTTTAGCCTCCTTTCAGTATTTGTCCTAAGGATATTTTAAATTATATCAAACTAAAAGCTATACTATACCATGAGAGATTTTTCAAAGATCCAAGACAAAGTTGAGAAATTATCGTTGTCCTATTTATATTTTGGCTCTTTTAGCCTAGAATATGAACCTATAATGGGCATAAATATCTCAAATCACCTCTAAAACTTATTCAGAAACTTTTGAGATCTTAGGCTCAAACGATATTGTTCCTTAACTAAGAAAAAATATGAATTGAATTCCTAAGAAAGAGCCATGACCTTTGATAAAAGAAAACCTAGTTGAAAAAAGATCTTTAGTCTTCTTTTTAATCTCAAGTGATTTGCAAATTCCATTTTTTTAATCGAACTTTACAAGCATTTTGGGAACTAATATTTATTAAGTCATATTTCTTAAATGGATACACTCTTTTAGTTATGACTTTCTCCCCTTCGTTAATGAACATCTCTAAGGATGATTTATCCATAAAGAGTCTTAAATTTAATCTTGAACTCAAAGAATCAATAAGAAGTGATTGATTTTCATTATTATTGACACTATCTCTAATAGTCACAGTAAGTTCTAAGACTCCAAAGGAGTATTTGAAGGTTAACTTGATTAGGTCATTCCCAGAATCTTCCCTTGAAAGTAATTCTAAGTTCATCTCAGTGTCTACAAAAAACTCCGCAGTCATATCTAACTCAAAACAATTATCTTCGAGAGGAAGTCTTATATGTTCACCTTCTAAAACCCCTTCAAAAATTTGCTCGTTCTTTCTATATTTCTCAATTTCTTTTATTGGTCTAAAAAACAATTTGTTTCCTTTTAAATAAATTTCTCTTGGCAAGATAAGGGCTCCAGCCCAATTATGTCCAAGTTTATGGGTAGGAAACTCTCTTTCCCATACATCCATCCAAGCAATCATTACTCTACAACCATTTTTTCCCAAAGTCGTTTGAGGAGCATAAAAATGAGTACCATAATCTATCAGATCACAGTATTCCAAATTAAAAACTCCTTTATTCCAATCTATTAATCCAGTACAATAACGAGTTTCACTCCTTATTACTTTATTATTTTCAATATACTGAATAGAGAAAATCAAAACATCTTTATTATCAATTGAAAAAAAATCGGGACATTCCAATATGTGTTCCCTATCTATATCGCTCTTAAATAAGATATTAACAAAATTCCAGTCAATAAGATTATGAGATTCATAGAATAAAATTTGTCCTTTCCCATTTAAATCCTTAGACGCAACAAGCACATAATATTTATCTCCTCTTTTAAAAACCTTAGGATCCCTAAAGTCCTTTTTACTTGCTCCCCCTGGAATCTTGTCAAGACCTATTACAGGATTCCCTTCATACTTGATAAAATTTATAGTATCATTAGACCATGCTAAACATTGAGTTTGCATATATTCTTCGTCACTCTTCTTGACATGTCCTGTATACAGGATATATATTTTCCCGTCCTTTTCAATAGCACTCCCCGAAAAACATCCATCTTTATCATATTCCGAATCCGGAGCCAAAGCTATGGGTAAATATTGCCATTTAACCAAATCCTCACTTATTGCATGTCCCCAATAAGTTGGTCCCCAACAAGAATTGAAGGGATTATGTTGATAAAAACAATGATAAATCCCATTAAAATATATAAATCCATTTGGATCATTAATCCATCCATATTCTCCCATCAGGTGATATACAAGTCTATATTTAGGATTTACATATTTCTTATGCTCCTTAACAAAAAGATTTGCCTTCTCCAATTGAGAATAAGCATTTTTCTTGTCAACTTTTTTAAAACTTCTTTCAAAAGCCATGTTATTTTATCGCTCCTTTCATTATACCAGCTATTATATATTTTTGCAATAATAAATATATAATAATTATTGGAATTATAGCTAACATAAGCGCAGCCATAGCTAAACCATAATCTGTATTATAGGTTCCATAAAAATAAAAAGTAGAAAGCTGCAGTGTTCTTTTCTCAGCAGATATCAATACAAGACTTGGTAATAAAAAATCGTTCCATATCCATAAACTATCAAGTATTACAATCGTATAAGTAACCGGCTTCAATAAAGGAAAAACTATTTTCCAAAAGGTTTGAAACTCACTAGCTCCGTCAACTAACGCTGCCTCCTCTAATTCATAAGGTATCCCTTTAATAAATCCATGATACATAAAAACCGCAAAAGAAGTACCAAAGCCTAAGTACATATAAATTAAAGTCCACTTGTTATTAAGTAGGTTAAGTGATCCATATATTTTAACAAGAGGAATCATTATGGACTGAAACGGGATTATCATAGAAGCAATCATCATAGAAAATACAATTTTATTTATACTCCAATTCTTACGAACAAATATATACGCAGCCATAGAGGAAAAAATAACAATTAAGGTGATGCTAAAAGATGTAATTATCAAGGTATTTAAGAAGGCATTCCAATACTTCATTTTGATTGCAGCACTAAGATAATTTGCAAAAGAAAAACTCTCCGGTAATTTAAAGGGATTTAATATAATCTCAGAGGTTTGCTTAAATGAGTTAACAATAACCATTAGAAAAGGAGACATATAAAATATTGCTATAGTTAGAATAGCTGCGAATTTCAAAAAATTTGTTAACTTTTGGACAATATTCATCTATATCTCCACCTCAGCCTTCTTACTGAAATAAACTTGAATCATGGTTATTAAAGCTACAGTAATAAATAAAATAAGTGCTTTTGCTTGACCTATAGCATACCTTTGATATAAAAAAGCCTCATTATAGACATGCATCGATACAAGCTCAGTACTTTTAAAGGGACCTCCCCTAGTTAAAGCAAGATTTAAATCATATACCATAAAACTCCTTTGTAAAGTTAAAAATATTGTAACTGTAAACGACGGAACCATAAGGGGTAAGATAATTCTTACTAACTTATGCCACTTTCCAGCACCATCAATGGTAGCAGCTTCTAATAAATCTTGAGGTATACTAACAAACCCTGCTATGTAGATCATCATCATATACCCCACATATTGCCACACAGTAACTGTTACCAATGCCCAGAATGCTTTTTGAGGTGTAGCAAGCCATGAATCATAAAAAAGAGGAATATTTAGTTTATACCCTATATAAGGAAATGCACTATTGAATATAAACTGCCAGATAAAGCCTAATATAATTCCACCTATAAGGTTTGGAGTAAAAAAGGCAACCCTAAAAAAATTCTGTCCTTTAATCCCACTTGTCAGTATATAAGCTAAAAAGAAAGCTATAAGATTAGTAAATACCATAGTATAAAATACATACTTAAAGGTCTTTAAAAACGATTCTCTAAAAGCAGAGTCAGAAATTGCCTTCACATAATTAGATAAGCCAACAAACTTACTTAAAAACTGGTTCACAGTTTCAACAGCATTAAAATCGGTAAATGTTAGATAAACTCCATATATAAACGGTAAAATTACTACTGTAAGAAAAGCTAATGTAGGTATACCGGCAAAGATTATATAAGTCCTAAGATTTCTAATATTTTTAGGTTTAATCATTCTTTCTTCCTCCCAAAAATATTCTTAGGGAGAGGATAGTTAAAATCTAAACTACCCTCTCCCCTGAGGACTACTTAAATTACTTAACTTTTCTCCAATAATCAGTTATTTCTTTGAAAAGCTGTTCTCTACTAATAACATTAGCTAAGTATTTTTGCATAGAAGCACCAACAGTAGGCCAATGATCTGGAGGCAATGTGACCAAAAATCTTAAAGTTCTTCCTTGATTCATATACTCAAATATTGATTTCGCAAGAGGATCGTTAGGAGTCAATTTTACATTTTTAAATGGAGTTATAACACTAAGTTTGTTAACCCAAGCATTCTGTCCGTTTTTATTATAAACAAGCCAGTTTAAAAATGTCCTAGCTGCTTCTTGTTGCTCTCTGCTATTCTGTTTCATATCTATTCCTATCACTTTAGTTACTCCTACAGGAATTTCTCTATTACCATAGTCATTAGGAATATTACTTACAAAAACAGGTAGGAAACCATATTGTACATTATTAGGATTAACCTCTTTAATTAACGGCCATGCCCAATTTCCCATAAACCAAAATGCAACCTTTCCAGTTGCTAAAAGCTGAGCTCCTTGTTCATAGGTTCCTGCAAGAGGTGACCTCTTTAGATAGTTGTATTTTTTCCACATATCCAAAGTATCTAATAAGCCATTCATCTTTCTGTTTTTACTCAAATCTATTTTCCCTGCTTTCAGATCTTCAATAAATTTATCAATCTTTTTAGGATCAGAAGATTGGGTAACATAACCTATAGTTAAAAAATGAGCCCCTAAAGACCAGTCTAAAGGTGATACCACAATAGGAGTTAAACCCTTCTCTTCTAATTTCTTAAATAAAGCTTCTAATTTGTTTCTTGTATCAATAGTTTTAGGATCAAATTTACCTATGACTTTTTCAATAGCCTGTTGATTATATATTAAGCCATACCCTTCAATAGTAAAAGGAAAAGCCATCACTTTCTTGTCAAAGGTTATATCATTCAAGGCTCCTTTTACTGCATCTTTTACCCACTCTTCATTAGACAGATCTAAGAAATTTTCTTTAAACTTAGGCACATCATTTACATCTATCATTGCAAGAGTAGGTGCATTACCTGATGCATACATTGTAGAAAGTTTTTCAAAAGGAGACTGGCCAACCCCAACAGGAATAATCTCTAAACTTATGTTAGGATAATCCTTAGAAAAATCCTTTGCTACTCCTTCCAAAGCAGCATTAATTTCCCCTTTTGTACTTAACAATGTAATCTTTACCTTTTCAGCTGCATTAAGACCTCCCAAATTCAAAAAGATAATAAAACTCAAAACTAAAATTAAACTTAAAACCTTCCTCAACTTCATTTATAAACACCTCCCCACTAGACTTATATTAAAATAAGAGAAGACTAAGTGGCTCTCGTCATTTAACCCCTCTAAATCACCTCCTTTTATGCTTAAAACCAACTTTTCTTACAAATAATTGCATGTCAACCGGTTAACATATAAATTCATTAAAAATCTACAGAATAAATTTTACAGTAAAAATTTTTATATGTCAACCGGTTAACAGAGAAAACAAAAAAAACTATGATTAGGTCGACTCCCTTTCAATCAAATCAATTGGAATAACATTGCTAACTTCTACATTATTTCCTTCTATTTTGTTAATAATTAAATCGATAGCCTTCTGAGCCATTTTATCTTTATATTGCCTCACAGTAGTTATGGAAGGTTTCATAATAGAAGCAATATTAACATCATCAAAACCAACAACCTTCAAACTCTCAGGAACCTTTTTTCCAAAATCTTCAGCAACTCTAATAACTACTGCTGCTATTAAATCGCTACTTGCAAAAACCCCATCAATCTCTGGATACTTCTTAAACAGTTGACTAACAATGTCTTTATATTCGTTTATGTCAAATTTGTTTAATCTGGTCTCTACTACTACATGTTTTACACTCCTTTGAGAAACTACATGCATAAATCCATAATACCTATCATTGGCAGGAGTATTTAATTGTAAAGGCCCACTAATATGTGCCAAAAATCTGCATCCTTTTTCTATTAAAAGATTTGTAGCCATAACAGCGCCTCTATAGTTATCAGAGGTAACATAAGGTATATCTTCTGACAAAACTCTGTCCAAAGCAACTATAGGTAAATTAACCTTTTTATAATCTTCCACATCTAAAGTATGACTTCCCATGATTATTCCATCTACTTGGTGTCTTTTCAACATATTGATATATTCTTTTTCTTTTTTTTCATCTAAATATGAATTACAAAGTAGGATTTTATACCCTCTTAAGTAAGCATAATACTCTATGTATTTTGCAACTTCACCAAAAAAAGGATGAGAAACATCAGGTATTATCAAGCCAATAAAATATGATCGCTTTCTATATAACGCCCTTGCAAGCTCATTAGGCTGATAATTAAGTTCTTCCATAGCCTTGTAAACTTTTTTTCTTGTCTCTTCACTTATATAACCCCTATTATTTAATACTCTTGAAACAGTTGTCACTGTTACTCCCGCACGTTTTGCTACATCCCTGATACTTGCCATTTAGAAACCTCCTATTGTTTAGGTTACTTGTTATTATTTTATATATTGAATCTTAAAATTTTGCAACAAAAATCAAGACCTAACCTGTAACCATTCTTATATTTCTTCAACATTAGGACTAATCTAAGGAATCTCATTAGCTCTTAACAAGAAGGAGTAAAGACATATTAGTTACCTCCTATGGGAACTGCAAAGGAAAGAACTCCCTATTTATGATGAGGCATCCTTTTTTAATACTGATTACAGGTCGGATTTTGAGAGAGTTACCACATAAGTAGAAAGATTAGTACAATTTTCTTAATCTTTTTATTCAAGAGTAAGACCAAATTTTTCAGGATTTTCCAGTAGATCTTTAATATATTTCAAATATTCGTCAAAATCGTTTAAATTATTTTGAATTATATAATACAACTCCTCTATTGAAACTTCAGCATAAAAATGGACAAGTCTATTTCTATATCCTGCCATTTTCACAAGTACTTCTTTTGCAAATTTTCCTGGAATAATGCCATACTCCCCCAATTTTAAAGCAATATCTTTATAAGTAGAAACTCTTATTCCTGGAATTCTTGATAGAATATGGTTGCCAATATCAAAAACCGCTTCTAATGCCCTCCTTAAATAATGTTCGGCAATAGCAAAATTTTCTCCACTTTTAAACTCCTCTAAGGAATAATCCTTAAATCTCAAAAGTTTCTCTTTTCCTTTCTCTATTTCCCTTATTCTTGAAAGAATTACTTCTTTATTTAAAGGAATAATCATTTTAACCTTTTTAGCAAAATTTTATCCTGTTCATCCATTAAGGGCTTAAAATCTATATACTCTTTTAATACTCTTTCCTTATAGTTTGCCAGAAAGTCTTTAGATATGCTATATAAAATTTCTCCTGAATTAACAACTTCAAATTTCAATGTTAAAGGTACTTTATCCAGAAAGACTATATCTATCTCTTTTTTGGGAAAGAGGGTAGAAAAAATTCCATAAAGAGTATTGTAAATTTCCAATGATAATCTAACATCTTCTAATACAGAAGGATCTATAAATACAACTCCTATATCTATATCGCTATGTTCCTTTGCTATTCCTAAAACTGTAGATCCAAAAAGATATATTATACCTATGTTCAATTCTTTTAACTTCTTTTTTATATCTATAGGAAGGTCCATAAAGTCATACCCATTAGTTTATAAAACTTTTTAGAGAATATCACGTATTTAATCTATTTTTCCACTTTTCTCTGCTGAAATAACTACAAAACTTCCTTCCCCAAAACCCTCCTTAGGTTCTTCTATCTCTTTTATCTCCTCTAAAGGCTTGAAAAGAGTTTGATAAAAAACAAAATCCCTGAAATCATGCCTTTTCAATAAGTCTACCACTTCATCTACAGAAAAGAAAGTAGCATATTTATAAAATTTATGTCCTTCTTTTTTCTTTTCTAAATAAAGTTTTCCTAAGGAACTATTTTTGTCTATTATCCCTATAATTATTTTCCCACCATCTTTCAAAACCCTTTTTGATTCCTTTATTACATTATCAGGGTTTTCTACAAAACACAATGTAATAATCAGAGCCACATAATCAAATTCTTTATCAGAAAAAGGTAAGCTCTCCCCCCTCCCCACAAAACCCTTTATTCCCCTCTCTTTAGCAATTGAAAGCATCTTTTCAGATGGATCTATACCGTATTCAATACCAAGCTCTTTTGCAAATCTTCCTGTACCAACACCTATCTCTAAACCCTTTTTGCCTTTTGGAATTACCTTCCTTAGGACTTCTACCTCTGAAAGGTAGACCCACCTATTTTCTTCATACCACCAATCATATTCTTTAAAATATTTGTTAAAAATCTCCATATTGGATTATATTTTACCATTTAAAAATTTCTTATCAATAACCTTTATTTTGCAAAAACTCTACCTATCTGGTAAAAAAGTACACTTATAGTCCATCCTACCAAAATGCTGTAAAATACAGAAAATAGAGCCCATTTCCAATTGGTTTCCCTCTTAATTACTCCAATAGTAGCCAAACATGGCATATAAAGCAGTGACATTATCATAAAAGAGTAAGCAGAAAGAGGAGTAAAAAGATTTTGTAAAGTCTTCGCAAGATTTTCTTCTCCCCCAAATAAGGTACCTAAGGTTCCTATCACCACTTCCTTAGCCAAAATTCCAAAAAGCAAAGCTACTGCTATTTGCCAATAGGGAAATCCTGCAGGTCCTAAAAGAGGAGCTATTATTTTCCCTAATCTTCCAATAATACTTTCTTCACTACCGTATTCAGATGAAAAAGGTACACTTGCTAAGAACCAAATCAATACAACTCCAAGGAAAATTATAGTTCCGGCTTTTTTTAAGAATTCCCTACTCCTCTCCCAAGCATGAATCCATACCCCTTTTAAGGTAGGAAGCCTATAAGGAGGAAGTTCCATAATTAACGGTGAAATAGGACCTTTAAGAGAAGGAATGATAGTTCTAAAGATCTTTGCTGAGAAAATAGCAACAAAAATCCCTAAAGCATATAAAGATAGTATGATTAGACCTTGATTTTTCTCAAAGAATATTCCTGTAAAAAGAACATATATAGGCAACCTTGCAGTACAAGACATGAAGGGATTTATAAGAATTGTTAATATTCTATCCCTTTCCTCAGGAATAGTTCTTGTAGACATAATAGCAGGAACATTACAGCCAAATCCTAAAATCATAGGTATAAAAGATCTCCCAGGAAGCCCTATAGTATACATAGCTTTATCCACCACAAAAGCAGCTCTTGCCATGTATCCCACATCTTCTAAGAATGAGAGAAATAGAAATAGAACTAAAATATTCGGTAGAAAAACAATCACAGACCCTAATCCACCAATTATACCGTCTTTTATAAAAGATATTAATGGAAAAGGAGCATTAATAGAGGTAAGATAATTTTCAAGAATTCCTCCTAAACCACTAAAGAAAGAATCTATATAATCTGAGAAGAAGCCTCCAATTCTAAAAGTTAGTTCAAAGGTTATCCACATAAACAAAGCAAAAATAGGAATGCCTAAATACTTATTAATAACAATCTTATCTATTTTATCTGAAATAGAAAGTTTTTCCTCTATAGGTGCAATTCTTTGAGTATATTTTCTTACAATAGCATCAATATAACCATATCTTTTTTCAATAATTGCTGTCTCCAAATCATATCCAAATTTTTGTTCGAATGTTAAAGCCTCTTTTTCTGCTAATTCTACTATTTCTTCATATCCCAAACTTCTTAGCTCTTCTTTGAAAATAGGATCTCCTTCTAAGAGCTTTATAGCTAAAAATCTTTTATCATAAGGTAAAGAATAACCAGAAAGCTTATCCTCTAATTTTCTTATGGCTTCTTCAATATCTCCATAGTTAATTCTAAAGGGAGCTACCTCCCTATCTTTTGCCTTTACAATTTCTTCTTTAAGTTCATTAATTCCAGTACCCTTTATCCCTGAAGTTATAACCACAGGAGCTCCTAAAGCTTTTTCCATTCCTTCTATATCTACCTTTATTTTTCCCTCTATTAAATCTCCCATATTTAAATCTAATATAGCATTAGCTCCCAACTCCCTTAAAAGAACAAAAAGATAAAGACTTCTTAGAAGATTTGTAGCATCAGCCACACAAACTACCACATCAGGTTTCTCCTTAAGTATAAAGTCCCGAGCTATCCTTTCATCAATAGAAAAGGCAGTAAGGCTATAAGTTCCAGGAAGATCAGTAACTATCACCTCGTAGTCTCTATACCTAAAGGTACCATCCTTTCTTTCCACTGTAACTCCTGGCCAGTTTCCCACATGAGCATGCCCTCCTGTAAGGGCGTTAAAAATTGTAGATTTCCCACTATTAGGGTTCCCTGCTAAAGCAACTTTTACAACTTTTTTCTCCATAGAGATTTTCCTCCTTTTAAGCACAAATAATTTTAGAAGCTAAACCCTTTCCTAAGGCTATTCTTGAATTTCCCAAGGCAATAACTATAGGTCCTCCAGAATTTGAAATTACTTTTATCCTTACCCCTGGCAAAATCCCCATCTCTGCAAGTCTTTGAACAGCACCTTTTCCTCCACGTATGGCTATAACTTTTACTTCCTGTCCCTCTTTTACAAATGATAAAGCCATCATATCCTCTCCACTAAAATCTTTTCTGCTTCTTCTTTTCTTAAAGAAAGATGATATCCTAAAATTAAAATCTCTATAGGGTCTCCTAAGGGTGCTATCTTTTCCACCTTTACAATAGTGCCGGGAACAGCTCCCATAGAAAGAAGTCTACTAATTATTCCTCCACCCCCTCTAAGTTCTACAATTTTCCCTTCCTCGCCTACTTTTAAATCCTTTAGGGTTAAAGGCATGTCTTTTTCCTCCTTTCTGGATTTAATAAATCTTTCTGTAAACTCTGTAAGCTTTTCTAAAGACTTAGGAGATAAATCATGCTCTATTCTATGGCTATCTTGTAAAGCAGTGTTTTCATCTACCCCAAGTATTTCTGTAAAAAATCTAAAAAGTAATTTTCTTCTTCTATAAAGTTCCTGAGCAACCTCTATACCATAATCAGTAAGAGTAACATACCCATACTTTTCATGTTCAACCAAACCCATATCAGAAAGAATTTTTATAGCATTCACAACTGATGGGAGTTTTACTTTCTTAAGTCTTGCAATATCCTTTATTCTCACAATTCGAGATTGCAATTCATAAATAGAGAGAATATAATCTTCAAGACTTTCTGTAAGAAAAAGATTCATCTCTAACCTCTCCTCCTTTTCCACATATGCTTCTCAAGAGACATGTCTCACATGAAAATCTTTTATATATTCCTGTAGTTCCTCTTTATCTAAACCTGTAATATCCTCTAAATCTTTTAAACTTAAAACACCTTTACTTTTAGCAAGATAAATTATTAATTCATACATCTTTTCACCTTCTAAATTAGTTTGAGCTAACATTATTAGCTTAAACTAATTATATATAAAAAATGAAAATAGTCAACATAAAAAATAAAAAACCCTCACCAAAGTCCCATTAAAAAGACTTTGGTGAGGGTCAAACTGGGAGGGTTCTACTAATCCTTTACTCTACTCCTTCAAATTGGTGATCCACATTTACTCCTTCAGGATCTTGATGCCCACCGTTTGGAAGATTGTCATCCTCAATCTCTTTTACTTCTTTTGCTTCTTCTACTTCTCCTTTTTCTATCTCTTGATCATCTTTTATTTCTTGATCGTTATCTACAGCTTTTTGTTGAGTCTGAATTGTGGTAGAGGTCTGAGTTAGTGTTGATGTTTGAGCATATACCTTTTGTTTTGTTATATTGGATACTCCAAAAACTACCACTAAGGTAAGAATAGCCACTCCTAAAAAGATAAGTAATTTTTTCATTTTTTCACCTCCTTTCCGTTCAATTTCAAGAAAGATTATAGGAAAGGAGGATGAAGACAAAATGAAGATAAAATGAATTTTAGATGAAGATTCAGATTAAATAGGAAGAAGTATTTTAAAAATAGTGCCTTCTCCTAATTTGCTCTCTACTATAATCTTTCCATTATATTTGTCAACAATACCTTTAACTATAGATAATCCTAATCCTGTCCCCTGTATCTGAGAAGAACGGGATTTATCTACTCTATAAAATCTATTAAATATAAGAGGAATCTCATCCTTAGGTATTCCTATTCCTGTATCTTCAATTTCTAATACTAAATATTTATTATCTTTTATAAACCTTACTTTTACTTTTCCTTTATATTTATTGTAATCAATGGCGTTTTTTATAAGATTAAAAAGAATCCTTCGAATCTCTTCAGGATTTCCTAATATATAAAGATCCTCCGAAGCTTGTAACTCTATATCTATTTCCTTCTTTTTAGCATAGGGAGTCATTAGTTTTATTACTTTTTCTGATATATCTTTGATAGAAATTCTTTCAAGATTAGAATCGACTTCATTGATTTCTAACCTAAAAATGTACAAAAGATCTTCAGCCAACTTAGTAAGTCTTTCTACCTCTTCTAAGTTACTCTGTAAAACAGACAATAATTGTTTTTTATTTATTTTAGGATCTTTTAAACTAACTTCTAACTCAGTTTTCATAATAGCAAGAGGAGTCCTTAATTCATGTGCTACATCAGATATAAACTTTCTTTCCCTTTCCATATTTTCTTTTATAGGCTTTAAAGTAATTCCTGAAAGAATAAAGCTAACAATTCCAACTAATCCTAAAGTAATTCCACTTACCATTACTATTTGAATTCTTAATCGTTCCAAGCTTCTTTGAGCCAAAACTAATTGCTCTTTGTCACTAATATCTCCCTCAAAATCTCCTTCTACCTCTCTAGAGTAATTGGTATAAAGCAAGTAACTAAAAAAGATAAGAATAAATAAAGTAATTATTATATAAACTAATGTCAACTTTATCCTTGATTTTATAAATATATTACTCCTTAATCCGATAACCCATTCCCCTAATGGTCTCAATAATATTTTCATCCCTTTTCCTTTCTAATTTTTTTCTCAAATTCTTTATATGAGCTTCTACTACATTACTAAGAGTATCAGATTCGTAGCCCCATACATGAGATATAATTTGTTCTTTACTTATAATCCTATTCACATTCCTCATAAGGTACTCCAAGATAGCAAATTCTTTGTTTGTTAGTAAGATCTCTATATCTCCCCTAAAAACTCTTTTAGAAACTGTATCTAAGGAAATATCTTTTACTTTTAAGACTGTAGGCATCAGATTCTTAGGTCTTCTAAGAAGAGCTCTAATCCGAGCTAACAATTCTTCATAAGAGAAAGGTTTTACTAAATAATCATCTGCCCCACTTTCAAGTCCTAAGATTTTATCCTCTACTTTATCTTTGGCAGTAAGCATTAATATAGGGGCTTGAAAATTTTTTGCTCTCAAATCTTTACATAAAGAAATGCCATCTATTTTAGGTAGCATAATGTCCAATATTACCAAATCATAACCTTCAAAATTATTTTCTATAATATATTTTGCCTCTTCGCCATCAAAAGCTAAATCTACTACATAACCCTCTTTTTCTAATCCCTTCTTAAGAGCTGTCCCTAACTTTTTCTCATCCTCAATTATTAATATTTTCATGTTAAAAATTATACTACAAAAGAAATAAGAGAAAAATTTTCTCTTTAAGAGGAGAGGATACCTTTTATTCTTTATCATTGATTTTTAATTTTATAAAGATTATAATAGTTATAAGTCTAATTTAAGGGGGAAATAATATGAAAACAAAACTCATATTAATCTTCCTTTTAATCTCCCTTCTTTTAATGTCTTTTTCAGCTTCTGCTCAGCAAGGACTAACGTTACAAGATCTGCTACCTGAATCTAACAAAGTTCCTTCTTGGATAAAGCCTGGATTAGTTGCAGTTTATAAATTCCAGGGAGGATCAGGAGATCAAACATCAGCAGGTACTGGTCAAGGATATCAAATTTACGTTATAACCAATATTGAAAACAATATGGCTTATGGCATTGGCTTTGACATATTTATTGCAGCAGGATATCCCTCATATAGTTCCAGTATTAAACCCTTAAAAGGTGTTGTATATTTAGACCCTAAGGAAGTACAAGATGAGGTTAGAAAAGCTCAAGCTGCAGGATTTCCACAAGGAATGAGGCAAGAAACAGGAACTGCAGGAAATAACTTGTATTACTACCTTTTAGAATCTTCAGATTATCAATCCATGACTAGGTACTTTTTTGTTTACGACAAAAATGGTTTGATACAACAAGTAAGAATTTTAGAAAAATATGGAGATGGTTCTTCTACAGTAATAAACGTTGACCTATTAGGAGTGTACCAGACCTCATTACCCTCCATAAATACCATGCCTCCTGCTGTAAAAGCATCACCTAGTTATCAGCTCTACTCCTCAGTAAGTCTTTTTGGAGGAACAACAAGTCTTTCAAACCCTACTCCCTTTGGAACAACATCATATAGTTTAGCTAAAAGCACAGGTTCTATTCTCACTTTTTCAAGCCAAATGAATACTTCATATGGTTCTAAAGCATCTAAAAGCTATGGTAATCAATATGTAGGTCCTTTTTATATCCATCCTCAACTGCTTAAAACAAATTCTATTTTAAATATTCCCCAAATAGGATTTTCGTGGACTGTTGCAGGGAGAGGGCAATACGGAGGAATTTTAACCCAGGTGCAGTTTAGTGGATCCCCTATCGCTCAGTTTGAATATGATCCTAATTCTGGACTTTTAATAAGTTGTAATTTTCCTACAGGAGGTGGAATGTATTTCATCGCAGTCCTTTCAAGATAAAAGGATAACTAAATATATCCTTATGCTAACAAGTTATTAAGAGCCAATAACTTGTTAGCATAAGGATATTTCCTAAGTATATTCTTTGTTTAGCAAAGTAATCTCTAAGCTTTTCTAAAGTTTTCTCTTTCATTTAAAATTTTTATCATTTCCTCCCCTGAACAATGGTAAGGAATAATTTTATCGATGTTAAATTTTTGTAAGATATTTATTACTTTTTCTACTTTTGAGCTTGGTGCCTTATAAAGATGAAAGCCTCCCATAAGTAGTTTAATCTTTTTATTAAACTTTTTTATGGCATATTCTACTATATTTACGATTCCCCTATGAGCACACCCAGTGATAAGAATAATGCCGTCTCCTTCATCTATTATTAAGTTTATTTCTTCATCAAAAAAGTCCCTTAATTTTCTCCCTTCTTTTACTACATAAAAATGAGGATCTGGTTCTTCAAAATCATTTTGAAATGGGACGGATCCAAAAATATAAATGGAATCTGATATTTTTAATACTTCATCTTTAACTATTACAAATTCTAAAAAACTTTTTAAACTTTCCCAATCTACTCCAGTAAATCTTTCATCACTATACTTAGGTAAAAAAGCCTCTTCCCTAAGAAAAATCCTAAACCTCCTATGAGATTTAGAAAGATATTTTAGGCCCCCTGCATGGTCATAATGTCCATGACTTATAATTATATTTTCTACTTTTGATAGATCCTTTCCTAAAACTTCTGCATTTTTAATAAATACATCAGAGCTTCCTGTATCAAAAAGAATAGGGGACTCCCCCTCTCTCTCAATAAGCACTGAGAACCCATGCTCTGAAAAAAGAGGGGGAGATAGCCTATCATCACAAAGTACTGTAATCTTAGTCAAGAAGTTCTGATACATTAGTAAGTTCTCCTTTAAGATAAAGCTCTATTGCCTTATCCACATCAGTTTCATCGGTGACATATACCTCTATTCCTGCAGAAGTCAAATCATCATAAAGTCTTCTTCCCATTCCATGAGATATTACTACTTTACAATCTTTTAGGGCTTCTATTATTGCAGGATGAGTATATTTATGGTGCTCTGGATCATCATGGCTAAAGCCTCTTGCATGTCCTGTAAAAGTATTCAATCTATACTCTCTACTTTTTATCTCTCCATTTTCAATCTCAAAGATAACAAAACCTTTTGTTCTTCCAAAATGAGCAGAAATTTTCTTTCCATCATTAGACGCAACTGCAATCTTCATCTTCTCTACCTCCCTTTTAAAAAATTTTCAATTTTCTCCACAATCTCCATAAATACCTTTGATACTTCAGAATCTTTATGAGTGATAATAAATGGAATACCATTATCTCCGCTTTCTGCTACCCTTGGATCCAATGGGATTTTCCCAAGAAGCGGTACGTTTAAATCTTTTGCAATCTTTTCTCCTCCCCCCTTACTAAATATGTCAACCCTTGCTCCACAATGAGGACATACAAAACCACTCATATTCTCAATTATTCCAATAATAGGCATGTTTAATGCCTTTGCAAAATTTACAGCTCTCCTTACTACTTTCTGAGATAGATCTGATGGTATAGTGACGATTACCGCTCCACTTATATCAGGTATATCTTGTGCTATGCTTAATGGCTCATCACCTGTTCCAGGAGGAAGATCAATTATAAGATAGTCAAGGTCTCCCCAAATAATGCTTGATAAAAATTCTCTAATCAATGAAACCTTTAAAGGACCCCGCCATATTATTGGCGCTTCCTCATTTTCCACAAGAAAACCCGCAGATGCCACTTTAATTCCCATATTAGTTTCCGCAGGAAGTATCCCGTCATCAGCGTTATAAAGTCTTTCAGAAGTTAAATTTAAAAGTTTAGGTACACTATAACCTGTAATATCAGCATCAAGAAGTCCCACTTTGTATCCCCTTAAGGCAAAAGAGATAGCAAGATTTACTGCAACAGTACTTTTACCAACTCCACCTTTTCCACTCATTACCACAATCTTGTTCTTAATTTTGCTCATTCTTTCATTGATCTTCTCTTTTTGTTTTAAAATATCTTCATTTCTCATTCTTTTTTCTCCTCTCTTCTATCACCCTATGGTGTTCAGAACCCTCTCTAATTAAAGCAACACCACAATTGGGACATCTTTCATCTCGGCAAGGAATTCCAGGGGTATGAACTTTTTTATACCCACATTTAGGACATATGCAATAACCCTCAGGTCCTAATCCACTTCTATGTTCATGATGTTCATGATTATGAAATCCTCTCATTTTTGACCTCCTTTCCCAAAATGAGTCATAAAATACTCAACAAATAAACCTGAAAGCATAGCATATACAAAAACAAAGAGATTTAACAAAAGTACATATTTTATCCCAAGAAGAGTTATAGCAAAAGGTATCCAAGGAACTTTTATTGCCCAAGCACCTATTGTAGTTGCTATCACCCCTACTCTTGCTCCTTTATTTATCATCTCCCTGAAAAATGGAAAGAAGGCATAAGCAGGCCCTACCATTAAAGTTCCCCAGATAGCACCTATTAGCATACCTTTAAAGCCACTTTCCTTTGATAGGATATCCTGACGCAATAGGTCCCATCATTATAGCTCCTATTAAATCTCCTAAGAGAATCCCCTTTAACCCTGAAAAATTTAAAAGAAAATTTCCTACTGCTTCTTTAGAAAGAAAATTTTCTAAAAGACCTATTATTACAAATATGGCAAAAATTCTAATTGAATTTTGGATAAACATTCTTAGAGACTTTTTAAAAGTTTTTGTGAGTTTATTTCTATTTTTTTCCAAAGTAGACAATATATAAACTTAAGGTAAAACCAAATAATATAAAACCAGTTATCCAATTTTGCATATTATCTCCCCCTTTACTCTTCTCGTATAAGGTAAATATCTCCAACATCCATTTCTAAATCTTCTTTCTAATTCGAGGAGCGGGAAAAATCCCGCCCCATTTCTTACTTAATTTCATCTAAACGTCTCTTTATGTCTTCCAAATCCGCCTCAAGATCCTTCTTCCATTCTTCCAAAAGCTCTTTTTCCTCTTCCTTGGTAAGCCCATAAGGATAATAGCCAGGGCCTCTCCACCACCATCTACGACCTAAGTTCCAGTAAGACCATGGACACCAAGGAGCGCCATAACCACCAAAGCCCCATCCACGACCCCAACCACGGCCATACCACCATCTCATCTTTTTACACCTCCTTTCCTTCTGCAAATTCTAAAAATTTTTCAATTCTATCTCTCATATCTTTGATATATTCAATAATCTCATTTTTAACCCTTTCTCCCAATGGAGTGAGAAAATATACCCTTTTAGCAGGTCCTTCCCCTGTCTCCCAACGAGATCCAATAAGACCCTCCATCTCAAGCATTCTTAAAATCCTGTATCCTGTTCCCATTCCTGAAGGTCCTTTATAAAAACTAAACTCTGGAAAATATTTCTCCATCATATTTAAAAGTTCATACCCATGGAGCTCTTTCTTAGAAAGAGCAAAAAGAACAAAAGCCCTAAGCCAAAATCCAGGAGCAAATCCCATTCCTTTTCCCATTCCCAATCCACGTCCAAAACCTTTCAATCATTTCACCTCCATATATATGCTACATACATATATACACCTAAAAAATATATTTGTCAAGAGATTGTGTATAAATTTTTTTCAGCCTTTTTGCTCTAATACATTGAGTTATCTACTCTTTTTAAAGAGGTTTAAAAATGAATAAAAGAGAGTTAGAAATAGGCAATCAAATTATAAAGGGAAGAAAATACTTCTTTCTTTTCACCCTCTTGCATGGACTTCTGTATGCTCTAAACAAATGCTTTCTCTTGAAGAAAACTATAATAAGTTTTTAGAACTCAATACCATACCCGTGGGTATAAGTGTTGATCCTGTACCATCTAAAAAAGCATGGGCCGAAAACCTAAACTTAAAAAACCTAAAAATTCTCTCTGACTTTTAGCCCCATGGAAGGGTAGCAGAGCTGTATAACATTTTCCAAGAGGAAGATGGATTTTCAGAAAGAGCAAACATAATAATAGACGAAAATGGCAAAATAGTTTTCTTCAAAATATATCCTATAAGGGAACTTCCTGATGTAAATGAGATATTAGAATTTCTTAGCAAGAACAAATAATGATCAAACAAAGTTCTTAAACTTGCTGATAAGATCCTTAAAAAAATCAAGCTTTTCAGTAAGAAGATAGAGCTTTTCGAGATCCACATCAATATAAGAGCGTTTCAACATCTCCCTTATATTTATATAGCTTATTAATTTCTCAACGGATGATTTGTCCAAGATGTTATTATCTCCTAATAATGCAATACATTCCTTATAGTTTTTAGCATTACCTAATTTTCTTTCGTCTATAATTCCACAAGCAATCTCGCCTATTCCGGTTATACACAGATAAATCCCATATTTTAATGCCCATTGAGTTATTTTATTCCTTTTTATATCTTCTAAGGAGAATCTATTTTTGAGTTCCTCAAGAGTATTGATAATTTCTTCAAGTTTTTTCACTCTATCTTTGACAATCATAAGAGACCTCTCCTTTTAAATTTTATTCAATGGGGTAAAGAAGGATACTCCTTCCTCTTTATTCTCAATAAAAAACTCTTTTACCCAATTTAAAATCTCATCTCTAACTTTTCTAAAAGCAGAAAGTTTTTCTTCATAACTTCCCTCTACGCTTGCTGGATCCATAAACCCCCTATGAATATATCTCTTACCTCCTGGAAAAAAGGGACAATTTTCCTTGGCATTATCACAAACGGTAACTACATAGTCAAACTCCTGCCCCTTGAATTCTTCAATACTTTTGCTTCTATGATGAGAAATATCAATCCCTATTTCTTTTAAAACTTCTATTGCCAATGGATTTACCCCTTTGGGTTCTGTTCCTGCAGAATAAGCTTCATATCTATCTCTATATAAGGCATTCACAATTCCTTCTGCCATTTGAGACCTTGCAGAATTATGGGTACATATAAAGAGAATTCTCTTCTTAATCACCTTTAACCTCCAACTAAAAGAATATCTTTATTATTTTTTTCATCAAAAACCTTCAGGAGTTCAAGTATTAATTTTTCAGAAGATTTATTAATTTTGTTTTCTCGCAAAATTTCCCCTTGATAAAAACTAAAGCTCAACACAGGGTAATTTAAAACAAGATGCATTAGAGCTTCTTCACCTTGCTTTCCATCTATAAAAGCATCTACTATATTTCCATTATTAAAAAATATGACACCCTCATTATGATTCACCCCCAACATAAGAATACCACTTTTATTAGAGTAGGAGAGAAAACTTATCAACATAAGAAGATCAAAAATCTCCAAATATCCTTCAATAATCATATAAAATCCCTCCTTCAAAAAGGGGGAGGGAGAGCCCTCCCCTAAAATTTTACTTGCTTAATGCTAATTCTTTAATGTTAGCCAAGGAAAGAGTATTATCTTTATAGGGATCTGCTCCTATTAAACTCATGAGTTTTTTGTAAAGATCGGTATTGTCATAATATCCAGCAAAAATATAGGATCCAACACCAACAGCATATACAGGAACAGGCATACCAGTATGAGAATAGGAAGTCCAAGATATTCCAGCTTTTTGATTTAGGATATGAGTTATAGTTACCGTTAAAGGATCATATCCACCATATAAGAGATATGTCTTATAATCATTTGGTCTTTCCTTAGGATCCATCATGGAAAGTCTGAAAGCTTTTTCAAGCTCATCAAGTTCCATATCATTTAGAGCAAGTTGCAACCTAATTTTTGCCTCTTTGTCTCCAGATTTTGCCTTATTTTCAAGCTCCTTCTTAACTTCAGGGCTCAGCACCTCAAGTCCAAAATACTCCTTAATTTGAGGAAGAAGATCAGAAAGTTTAGCTTCTTCTTTCTTTACCCTACCTCTATAATCATTAACTATCTTTGAAAACTCATCGTAGGATATCTTTTGGTAAGAAAGAACTTCGGGGTAAATTTCATATCTTGTTCCAGCATAACCTATACTCAAACCGCCTGTTTCATGATCTGCGGTTACAATGATTAGTGTCTCAAAAGGCTTCTTCTTATAAAATTCTAATGCCACCTTTATAGCCTCATTGAAATCTAAAACATCATAAATGACCGTAGCAGCATCATTAGCATGAGCAGCCCAATCTATCTTTCCACCCTCTACCATTATGAAGAAACCATTAGGATTGTCTAAGAGTTCTATAGCTTTTCTTGTAAAGTCTGCAAGAGAAAGTCCCATATCTATTCCTCTCAAGCGGTTTATTGCATAGGGTAATGCCTTGGAAGAGTCTAATATTGGATTTATGGCAACTACTTTACTGTCTCCTTTTCTTAACTTCCAAAACTCATCAATCTTATCCACAATTCTGTATCCCTTCTCCTTTGCTATTTCATATACATCCTTTTGCTTTCCATCCTTTCCTTTTGGCTGCAAGAAACCTCCTCCTCCAAAATAATCAAATTTACTCTCAAAAAGTTCAAGAGCTATTTCATAATATTTATTTCTACTTGGTTGATGAGCATACATACCTGCAGGAGTTGCATGATCTATAGAGACACTGGTCAAAACTCCTACCTTATACCCTAAATCCCTTGCTGTTTCAGCTACAGTCTTATACTTAAACTTAAGTTGAGGATCCATATTAATTACTCCATCATTGGTCTTTTTTCCTGAAGCCATAGCAGTAATAGCAGAAGCGGAGTCGGTAATATAGCTATCGGCCGCATAAGTAGTCATCAATCCCGTATTGGGAAATTGAGTAAAACTTAATTTTTGAATAGAGGGAGACTGAGAATTTCTACTAAGAAAAGTCTCAGTTAAATAAACATGATTTAAACCCATTCCATCTCCAATAAACCAAAAAATATATTTTACAGGTTTCCCTTTGTAAAGGGAGGAGGAAGACTGAAGAGCTATCCCTAAAGGAGAGGAAAAGAAAACAAAAGTTAGGATCAGAACTGAGAGTAGCAGTGCTTTAGAAATAATTCTATCCATTTTCATCCTTAGAGACCCCCTTTCAAATTTTTCTTCCAGATTAGAGCATATACAATAAAATTTAAATAGCATTTAAAGTAAAATAAAAATTAAGAGAATGTGTGTTAAAATAAGATTAACATTTTATAAGGGAGGTTTACAAATGTCTCCAAAAAGAATAATTGCCTACTTCCCCGAGTGGAAAGTAAAGGATGAATACCTAAATTACTCCGTAGAAGATATTCCTTGGAAACTTCTAACTCACATAAATTATGCCTTCGCCAAAATCGTAGAGGGAAAATTACATCCCATTGAGGAAGATCTTTTTTATTCCAACATGGAAAAGATAAAAGAATATAAAAAAGAGTATAGAGATGTAAAGGTGTTGATTTCTGTAGGGGGATGGACAGATTCTGGAGAATTTTCTGATGTAGCATTAAATGAGGAAAATAGGAAAAAATTTGCAAAAAGCGCTTTAGAATTAGTAAAAGAATTTAATCTTGACGGGGTAGATATTGACTGGGAATTTCCTGTGAGTGGAGGACTTCCTACTAATAAAGCTCGTCCTGAAGATAAAGAAAATTTTACCCTACTTTTAAAGACTTTAAGAGACGTACTAAAAGAAGAAAACGAGAATTATCTCCTTACCATAGCAGCACCAGCAAGTTATACTCAAATCCATAATACAGAACCAGATAAATACCACATATTTCTTGATTTCATAAACCTTATGACCTACGACTTTCATGGTATATGGGACAAATATACTAACCATCATTCTCCCCTTTATGGAAATCCTAAAGACCCTGATGAAAAAAGTAGAGAAAGGGCAAATTGTGATTTTGCAGTGAAGGAGTATTTAAAATTTGGCATACCTCCAGAGAAGATTGTTCTTGGGGTACCTTTTTATGGAAAAGGATGGATATGTGAAGATGATGGACATAATGGACTTTTTGCAAAAGTAAAAGGAATCCCTTATGGAATATTTGATAACGAGGATCATCCTTCAGGAAGTAACCCCTTCTTTTTCATAAAGGGAGTTATTGAAAATGACCCCAACTACATCAAGTTCAGAGATAAGTATGCAAAAGTTCCTTGGCTTTGGAATCCAAAAGAAAAAATTATGTACTCCTATGACGATGAAGAATCTATTTTAGAAAAATGCAATTATGTGATCAAGAATAATCTTGGGGGAATCATGTTCTGGGAGGTAACTCAAGACTATCCCTTCAAGGGACATACCTTAGTAAAGCTCATTCACCAAAAATTTTGGGAGGGATAAAGATGGAGATCATAAGATTAAATCCTTCTTATATGGATGAATTAATTGAGCTTTGGAGCCAATCTTTTGCTTTTCCCTATGAGCAGGTAAGCACATGGGTAAATGAAAAGAGCATAAGAAATTGTATAGGAGCCATTGAAAATAATAGATTAGTTTCAGCCTTAAATATCATCCCTATGGAGGGTTATGTAAGAGGAGAGCTTTTTTCTTTTTCAGGAATAGGGGGAGTGGCAACTTTCCCAGAAAAAAGAGGCAAAAATTATGTACATTATCTACTAAAAGAGTCTATAAGAATCTCTAAGGAAAGTGGTAGTGCTTTTTCTTCTTTATATCCCTTTTCTTTTGAATTTTACAGAAACTTTGGTTGGGAGCTTGGAGGATTCCAAAAAAGATATAAAATAAAAACCTACTCTATACCTAAATTTTCTGAGATGGAAAAAGTAAAAAGGATACCTCTTGAAGACTGGAAAATTATAAAACCTGTATATGACAAACACTCTAAAAATTTTTCAGGTACCATAAAAAGAACTGAAGAAAGATGGGAAAGTATAATTTTTAGAACTCGTACTTTAACCTATCTTTACATCTATGAGGACAAAGATATAGAAGGATATCTTCTTTATAGTGTAGAAAAGACAAATATAAACAAAGTTGTGGTTAGAGAAATGATATGCCTGAATAACTCTGCCTATAGAGGATTTTTAAGCCTTTTTTCAAGACAAGCCATGACCATAGAAGAAGTTGAATGGACCGTTCCTCTCAATGACCTTTTACCTTTCATTCTTCCAAATCCAAGAGGTGAATGTCTTGTTGAACCAACTTTTATGATAAGGGTCATTGATGTGGAAAAAGCTCTTTCCTCGTTAAAATATGATGAGAATATAAAAGATAAGATTGTAATAAAAATTAAAGACGAGCATGCTAACTGGAATCATGGCATATGGGAAATAGAAATAGAAAATGGAAAAGTAAAATTAGAGAAAAAAGAAAATTTAGAACCCGAGATAGAACTCAATATAAATATTTTATCTCAGATAATTGCAGGAACCATTTCATCTCAAAAAGCTTATGAGCTTGGATACATAGAGGTCAATAATTTTAATTCTCTTCATAAATTCAATAATCTATTCCCAGAATATCCAACCTTTTGTTGGGATTACTTTTAAAAAAAAGCAGATCTTGTTGCTCCTAATTCTCTTGCTAACTCTTCTTTTGTCGCCTATAAATTCGTTGTTAAATGGAGGACTGTCCCTACAAAAGAGGATAATGTAACAATTACCTTAGCCTGTAGAAACTCTAAAATAAATGGTATATAACTTCTAAAGGGGGAACTTTGGATTTTGTTCCCCCTATTTTCCTCTATAAACAAACTGAGTAGGACTTGCAAACCTTAAAGCAATCACAAGAAAGGTCATAGTAATCAAGAAATATACCACTGCAAGAGCATCAATAGCTTGGGGCGGACGAGTTCCAGCAGCATAAGCATCGTAATAAAGGGCTACTACTACCGTTTGAGACTTGGGGCCTGCTACTAAAAAGGTTAACTCAAACATAGCAATTGTTCTTACAATAGACAAAAGAGCAGAAGTAAAAATTCCTGGTATTATTAAAGGAAGAAGTACTTTAAAAAATGTCTGAAACCTATTAGCTCCTAAAATTCTTGCTGCAGACTCATAACTAATATCTATCTGTTCAATAAAAGGCGTCAAAATTAGAGTTACATAGGGGACTACCGGCACAAGGTTTGCAAGTATAACCCCAGAGAGTTTTGTTGCAAGTCTCAATTTATAAAGTAGTGCAGCAAGAGGGATGCCATAGGTCATTGGAGGAATCAACATAGGAAGTAATAAAAAGGATAAGATTACATTTTTGAGTCTAAAATCATATCTTGCTAAAACATAGGCTGTAGGAAGTCCAATTATTAGAGCTATTAAAGCCACTGAGATCGCTACTATGAAAGTGGCGTAAAGAAGTTGAGGAAGATCATGTTCTCTTGCCATATAGGCGTACCATTCAAAGGTAAATATTTTGGGAAATAATTCTCCATACCACTCTTTACTTAAAGAGTTTAAGACTACAGTAAGTATAATCCCAAGAATATTAAAAGAATATACTATTATAGTAAACCAAAAAAGTGCTTTTGATAAACCCATTCTTTTCATTTTACTCCCCCTATCCTTTTCCTGCTACTGTAGAGCCTCTGTATAATCCTTGCCTAATAAACATGACAATAAGTATAAATATTAGCTCTACTATCCCCATAATTATAGCCACAGCTGAAGACATATGAAAATTAAATTTTTCAAAAGCCCATTGAAAAGCGGAAATAGATATTACCCTTGTAGGTCCAGAAGGCTGGCCCAGAAGTACCGCAGAAGGAAAAACTGTAAAATTCATCACAAAATTTAAAGACATAGCCATAGTAATCCCAGGAAGCCATAGAGGAAGTATAACTTTCCAAAATATATGCCACCTGTTTGCTCCAAGCACACTTGCAGCCTTCTCCAAATTAGGATCTATACCGGAGATATAACCAAGAAGCATAAGAAAGACAAAAGGAAAACCTTGAATAATAAGAGCTATCAAAACCCCCCAATAATTATGGGTCAATTTCACAGGTTTATCAGTAATTCTTAAAAACATCAAAAGTTTATTCAACCATCCATTAGGTCCCATATAAGTAAGCATACCTTCAGCAATAAATACACTTCCTAAGGTTATAGGAAGAATCAGCAACAAGGTAACAAATTTTTCGCCTCTTACTCCATGCCTCATATAATAAGCAAGAGGTATAGCAATCAATATGCTTAACAAAGTAGCAGGAATGGCTATTTTTAATGTAATCCATATGGTATTAGCATCCCAAGGATCACTAAAAAAGCGTATAAAATTTTCTAAAGTAAAATTGCCCTTTTCATCAGTTAAACTAAGATTTAGTCCATATAAAAAAGGATAAATAAACAGGAAGGATAAATAAAAAAAGGCAGGGAGCAGAAACAAGAGTATAGTAATAATATTACGTTTTCCCATAGTTTAATCCTCCCCGGAGAAGACGAGAATTCTTTCAGGAGGTATCCAGATTTTCACATTATCTCCAGGTTTTAGACTTATATCTGCATCCTTAGAAATTTCTATATTTATTCCATCAGAAGTTATGCCCCAAAACTGCTTATGTTGTCCTAAATATTCTATAACATCAATCTTTACTTCTATATTGTTTTCTGGACCTTCTCCTAACTCTATATCTTCAGGTCTTACAGATATATATGGTTTTTTATTGTTTTCAAAGATATTTCTTACATGGACTTTGTATTTCTCATGAAGAATAGCTTTTAGATTTATATTCCCCAAATTAATATGAACTTCTCTATCTCCTTCAAATCTTGAAATCTTTACCTCCCAGATATTTCTAAATCCCAAAAAATTTGCCACAAATAAGTTAGCAGGGTAAGAATAAATTTCTTCAGGAGTTCCTATTTGCTGAATTTTACCTTTATTAAGCACTACAATTCTGTCGGATAAAGCTAAAGCTTCTTGCTGATCATGAGTAACATAAATTGTAGTTATTTTCAATCTCTCATGCAGAGCTTTGAGCTCATATCTCATTTCAATTCTTGAAAGGGCATCTAAATTAGATAAAGGCTCATCAAGAAGCATCACCCTTGGTTCCATTACAATACATCTTGCAAGAGCAACTCTTTGCTGTTCTCCTCCTGAAAGCTGTCTTGGGTATTTGTTGATATGCTCCTCTAAATGGACCATTTTTAAGGCATCTATAACTTTTTCTTTAACTATATCCTTAGGTAGTTTTCTCAATTTTAAACCAAAAGCAACATTATCAAAAACGCTTAAGTGAGGAAATAAAGCATAATTTTGAAATACCATCCCAAAATTTCTTCTTTCAGGAGGAACAAATTTCTTTCCATCATCAAGACATTCATCATCAATATAAATACTCCCTCCATCTATAGGAACTAATCCAGCAATACAATTTAAAACAGTGGATTTACCAGAGCCAGAAGGACCTAATAAGGTTACAAATTCTCCATTTTTAATCGTCAGATTAAAATTATCTACAACCTTTTTGTTTCCATAATATTTATTTAATCCTGTAATTCTAAGCTCATTAAATTCCCTCATTTTTGCCCCCTATATTTCCAAGATTTTTTCTTTTACCCCCCTCCTTACTCGTCAATTTATCTTTTACTTAACCTTTGCTCCTATCATTCTATCCCACATATCAAATGCTTCTACAAGCTCCTTTGCACCAAGTTGTGTGGTTGATGGAAATTCCTTTATAGCCCTTTCATACTCTGTTCTCATGGCTGCTTTTATCTTATCCTGAGTCTCCTTTGGAGCAGCACTTAATGGTACACCCTTAATTGCAGGGCCAGGATAAAAATAGCCATCATCATAGGTTAGTGCTTGCATCTCAGCCCTCAAAAGCCATGACATAAGTTGTAGTGTAGCTCTCTTTCTTGCCTCATCAAGCCCCTTAGGCATACACATGAAGTGGGCATCTGTAACCCAAGTAGTATTCTTTAAGAAAAATGCCTTAAAATTTGAAGGAATCACACCCAATATTCTTTGATTCATATCCCAACCAAGATGGCTTGCTATAATCCATCTTGTACCTTCCGCTAATTCTCTAAAAGTTATAGCTGTCCCTGTAGGATAATAATCTATATATTTATCAAGCTCTTTAAGGTATGCCCATGTCTTTTCCCAAGTTTTAGGATCCTTTGGATTCTTATCTCCAAGAATATAAGGTAAACCCTGCAAGAAAGCTCTTCCAGGTCCAGAATTAGCAGGTCTTGCATACATAAACTTTCCTGGATTTTGCTTAGCCCATTCAAGTAATTCTTCGGCAGTTTGTGGAACCCTTTTAACCTTCTCAGGATTATAAGTAAACATAGGACCACCAGGACAATAGGTTACTACTATTCCATAACCTTTAAAAAGATCAAAAGCAGCTTTTGCTCCAGGTAAATATCTACTTTCTAAGTTTGGAAAATATTGTTTATAAGTGGGGTAAATGTTCTCCCAAAGATCCATTTCAAGACCAGAAGCCATAGCATCATATCCAGTAAGCACCATAGTAGTTGTAACATTTCCTGCCATTTGCTGTGCCTTTATCTTTGCTGGAAGTTCTGGAGCTGTAGCTTTAAGATATTCGATATCTTCGATTAAATCGGGATGAGCTTTTTTAAAAGCTTCAATGGCTGTTTTTGTTAATTGTAAATTACCTGCCACATCTATAATACTAAGTCTTACTTTTTTAGTCTGAGCTCCTAAATTAGCAATCATCAAAAATAAAAGAGTTATGGTTAGGATCACAAAAAGAATACTTTTCTTCCTCATAAGACACCTCCCACTTATTTTTAATTAAGTATACCATGTTGATAAAAGTTTAAAAATATGTCCTAAAAATTAATTTCATAAAGCCTAAAACCTGATAGAATGAAGACATATAAAGGTTTATTAAGAATTAACTAAGGATATTTTAAAACGGCAATTTTTACGCAAAAAGAAATTATTTCTATAAACTAAAAATAAAAGAGGGAGGCATTGCTGCCTTCCTCTTAAAGCTTAATTAATTACCTCAAATTCATCCTGAAGGTAAGAATATTTATACAATCAATTACTGCTCCTTTTATTACAGAGCTTCCTGAGACAAAATCTCCGAAAAACCACATTCCATTTTTCACAACTCCAGTTTGGTCAAATAATACTTCATTTCCCTGTTGATCAAATACTCTTACAGCTACTACTGCCTCTCCTTGAACTGTAGTAATTGGAACTATAGGCCATATAGGTAAAATAAGAAACACCCAATTAAAACTTCTTCTACTGTTTGCGCTTACAATTATAAGATCAAGCATATAGTTTGCTTCATCCTTATTTCCTGTAACCACATATCCCTTAGACATCAAGATATCAATTAGTTTTGCTCTTGCAGGCTCAATTAATCCACCATCTGGACTGTTTATTTTGTTAATGTAAATCTTAGGACTTGTTTGAGCAAAATTAAGGCTAAAAAGAAGGACTAAAGTTAAAAAAGCACTAAGAAAAATTTTAGAGTACCTCTTCATAAACCTTCACCTCCAAATTTTAGGCTAACCATATAATAAAAAATATAGGGGTCAAAATTGGTCCCTTAAAAAATGAGTATAAAGAAGTTTTAGTTTTATAAAAAATTTAATAGCTATAAAATGCGGTATCGTTGATTAGAGATATAAATTCCTATAAAAAATCCGCCAAGAATTATTTCCAATATCAAAAAGAAAATTTCCTTATAAGACAGCACTATTCCAAAGAGTAAATAAGGGGTAAATTGAAAAACAAACAAAATTATTAACTGGATCCCCGTTATAAGCAAGAACTTATAAAAAACTTTCTTATTCTTTCTATAAAAACTCTCAAGATAAACAATAAAACCAAGAGCAATAAAAGAAAGAGCAATAAATAAAAACTTATCTATCACATTTATAAGATAAAAATCCCGCATTAGAAAAGAAAAGACCTTTAGATAAAAACCTCTTGAGTAGAGGAGTAAATATATCGTTATCCCTGATGAAATAATCCAAAAAAGATAATTAATCATACATGTACAAGGATCTGAAAATCTATATCATCAATTTTATCATAAGAACTAATCCCTGCTGACCTTGTCTCCATTATACAATTTTCTATAATGACCTTTTCACAAAACCTCTCCCAATTAGTAATTCCTGTCAAGGCAATACACTCATCTCTACATTAAGAGCAAGAATTTATAAAAAAGGTTGATATTTTGGCAATCATAAAGGAAAATAGGCTGAGATTGAGAAATTTTAATTCCTTTCCCCTCTATAGAAATATTCTCTCCTCAGAGAGTGCATACAAAAAAGAAGTCCCTTCTTCCCAAAGATATGATAATATCCATTTCAAAAGTTCCCAATAAAAAAGGTGCCACAGGCTCAACGGACCCTACTCAGCCTCTCCCTTGCACCCTCTGAGACCTTTCATCCCAGATTCTTCCAGATTTCACAGAGGTACCGAGCTTTATCAATACCCCTGTTACTTTCTAGATCTCAAGTACTTAGTAAGGGTTTTTACCCCTTACCTTTCCTTGAGCCTCCGGGACTTACTTAGTCCCAGCCAAGTGCACTCAGGAGCCTTTCGGACCCCTTGATGCCTGTGGCAATTATAATTTTAACACAACTTTAAAAATTGTCAAGGGGTCCGAAAAAAAATTTTTAAAATTATCTCCTTAAGTAAATATGTACCACACTCCCAAGGGGCACTTTTACAGCCTCCATTATAGCTTCGGGTAGTGTGGGATGAGTATGAATAGTATCCGCTACATCATCAAGGGTCAGATTATTTTGTATAGCAAGGGCAAGTTCAGCGATCATTACTGAAGCCTCAGGGCCTATAATTTGAGCTCCTATTATTACTTTATCTTCTTTTCTTGCAACCACCTTTACAAAACCATCGGTAGCATTCATGGATACTGCTTTTCCATTAGCAGAAAATGGAAATTCTCCTGTTATTACATCTATACCTTGTTCTTTTGCCTCTTCCTCGGTAAGACCACAGGCTGCAATTTCTGGAGATGAGAATATGGCCCAGGGTACTACTCTATAATCCATCTTTTTATTTTCTCCTGCAATGATCTCTGCTACTACTTCTCCTTCCTTCATTGCCTTGTGAGCAAGCAAAAGTCCACCTATAACATCACCTATAGCATATACATTTTTAACATTTGTCCTTAGATATTCATCCACTACTATTCTTCCCCTATCCACATTAACTCCTATGTTTTCAAGCCCTATATTGTCTGAATTTAATTTTCTTCCTATGGAAACTAAAACCTTTTCGCTCTCCAAAACTTCTCCTGTAGATAAAGTAGAATAAACTTTTCCATCTTTTACTTCCACACTTTCTATTTTTGCTCCTACCTTAACCTCAATACCTTTTTTGTTTAATATTCTCTGAAGGTAATTTGCTACTTTTTTATCCTTCAAAGTTGGAACTACTTGAGGCATCATTTCTACTATGGTAACCTTAGTACCAAAAGTACTATAAAAGGTTGCAAATTCAATACCAATAGCACCTGCTCCTATGATTACTATATCCTTAGGTATTTCTCCAAGAGTCAAAGCATCATCAGAAGTTAAGACATTTTTTCCATCAATTTTAAAGGTAGGAATCATAGCTGGTTCTGAGCCTGTAGCAATTACAATATTTTCTCCTTGAACTATTTCTTTACCTTCGGAAGTTTCTATTTCTACTGTTTCATTGTCAATTATTCTACCTCTTCCCTTTTTTATTACTACTTTTCTTGACTTTAACAAGTATTCAACCCCTGATACAAGTTTTTTTACTACATTTTCCTTCCAAGAGTAGATACCATTTACATCAAAAGAATAAGAGTCTACATTTACACCAAAAGTTTTTGCTTCCTTTACGGTACGAAATACCTCTGCACTCTTTAGAAGAGCCTTAGTAGGAATACAACCTCTATTCAGACAAGTCCCACCAAGCTCCCTTGCCTCAATGATACATACCTTTTTCCCTAAGTCTGCTGCCCTTATAGCTCCCACATAACCTCCAGATCCTGCCCCTAAAAATATCACATCAAACTTTTCCATCCCCTTTAATCCTCCTACGAAATTATTTTTTCATTCTTTTCTATTAATTCTACCCATCCTTCATAGTCTATACAAGGGAAAAGGCTTAAACTCTCAGAATATCCCCTTGCTTCTAAATCCTCTTTTAAAGCAAAAACTGAAACTCCACTTTTAATAAACTCTTTTGTAGTCTCATCTATAGCATATAAAACCCCATCCTGAACAAAAAGAATAGTGTCTCCCTCTACTGCAAGTTCTATAATTCTTTTACTAATTTCTTCCCTTGGACTTTTCTTTATAATTATTAATGCCATATCTTTTCACCCCTTTAGAAGATTATTACCCTATCAAAGGAATGGATAAATTCTGAAACTTCATTCTGAGATATAATCTTTGCTTTCCATGTGGGCTCAACATCTTCTTCTTTTATTTTTCTCTTTTCCAAATCTTCTTTCACTACATAAATTGGAGTTCCATATCTTTCAAGATATTTAAAGGACATACTCAAAGAGAGACACCCTAAATTTTCAGGATGGGTATTTTTATTTACTGCTACCACTGCATCTTCCATAAAGAGAATAGAAGGCTCCAGATCTTCTCCATACATACCAAAGGCACTTCTTAGTGCCTCATTTACCCATATAGATCCAGCTGGACTCTGGTAAACTACAAAGAGAACTCTTTTCATAAATATTTCCTCCCTTACGGCATCAAGTTTACATATCTGTCTGCATTAAATATTAAAGAAGCCATCTCTGGAACACCAGAGAATTTTGGACCTTCTACAGCATTCTCAGAACTAATACCTCTATACTCAGCACAAAGGCCACAAATATGTATTTCAACTCCCTTTTCAGAAAGTTCTTTCATCTTCAAAGGAATATTCCTATCAACCCTTAAAGGTTTTACCTTTGAGTTTATCGAAAGCACTGAATCGGCAAACAAGAAGATGGATACTTTATGACCCCTTTTAAGTGCTGCTTCTGCAAGATGAATAGCTGTATCCAAATCCTCATAGGTATAAGGTGGAACATTTACTTGAATAACAATATACATAATCTTAACCTCCTATTTTCTTGCATATAAATACCAATACATGAACCAATTACCAAGTACAAAAAAGATTGTAGCAAGGATAGAACTCAAAGCAAGATGGGGGAGTCCAGATAATATATGACCTATATTACAACCAGCAGCAACCCCTGCTCCAAAACCCATCAAGATCCCACCAAGAATAACTTGTAAATATGTCTTTGGATCCTTGGGAACTCTTAATTTAAATTCCTTAGAAGCAACAGCAGATATAAATGCACCTATAATTATTCCAAGAACCTCCATTCCAATCCAATTATAGGGAACTCCTGCTACAGTACCTTTCAAAAGATTTACCCATCCACCAGTAATCCCAAGGGCATAAGTCTTTTGAGATAAATATCCAAGGATCCCTACAACTCCAAGGGCAATTCCACCTGTAAGCCAGTTTAATCCCGAAACTTGCCTTTCGGTAGTCTTAGTGCCCCAAATATAAACAGCAAGAAGAATTGCAAAAATAATAGCTACAATCCAGGGATTAATACCAAAAACATTTGCAATAGTTGGACTAACCTTTCCTTCTACTGCGTTGTATATACCTGGATCTTGCATAGTTACAGTAATAGGAGATCCAAACCAAGAATTAACAAAATTCAAGACCCCACCTCTCACTGCTGCGGCAGTAACTCCAAAGGAAAGACCCGCTAAAATTGCAGTAATGTATCCCTCTCCAATTCTATAAGTCACACCACTGGCGCATCCACCTGCAAGAACCATACCCATTCCAAATAAAAATCCACCTATAATTTGAGCCAATGGAATAAAGGGAAGAGGGTTAAGCTTTATCCATCCCAAAGACGCCACAAGATGAAAACCAAGGGTTTCTAAAAGAATAGCTACAGCAGCCATCTTAGCAAGGTAATTGTCTTTATTAAACTTAATATCCCTTATAGCAGAGTTAAAGCACATCCTTGATCTCTGCAAAACTACGCCAAAAAGAATACCCACTATTAAACCTTGCCAAATCATTTATAATCCCTCCCCTTTAGTTAATTTTACTTATAATTTCTTAATGAGAATTCTCCATTCGCTTGGTCCTATTTCCTCAATAGCCAAAACTTCTCCTCCTACCTCTTTAATCCCTTGAGGAATCCTTTCCTTAGAGAGAGGATAATCAATAAGAACCTCAAGAATCTCTCCAGACTGCATTGTCTTCAGCTTTCTTTTGGTTTCCACATCAGGAACTGGACAAACCTCTCCTCTCACGTCAAGGGTATAGTTAGGTTTTACATCCATAAAAAATCACCTCCAAATCGTTAAAACTTTAACGATATATTATAAATATGCTTATTTAATTAGTCAAGATATTAATATAATTAATAAAATTTGATAAAAATTAGATTAAAATATTTAGAAGTAAAATGTTCGATAAAAATATTCATGAAATTTTCATTAAAAATAACTTAAAAATTCTATTGAATTTTTCATAAAAATTTTTTATAATTTTAAAGTAGAGGGGTGACATAGATGTCAAGAAGTAAAAAGAAAGTAACCATAAGCGATATAGCTAAAAAGGCAGGAGTCTCTGTAGGAACTGTATCAAGAGTATTGAATAAGGCAGACAATGTAAACGAAGAAATAAAAGAAAAAGTGTTAAAAGCTGCAATTACATTAGGATATGAAATGGAGATAAAAAGGAGAGGTACTCTTGGGACAGTAGGATTTGTAATAAGGGAACTGGAAAACGATCCTACTCAAAACGTTTACTTCTCAGCCATATTAAGAGGAGCGCAAAAAAGAACTGAAGAATTAGGGGGAAGATTAATATACACAGTAGTTCAAAACACCGACGATAAAATTAGAGAAGTGGTTTCAAAAGTTAAAAGCCTAAAGGTAGACGCCCTACTCTTAGTAAATTTATCCAACGCTAAATTAGTAGAAGAAATACTAAAATTATCCATACCCTCAGTAGTAATGGAAGACTATTTCCCTGAATTGGAGGTAGATTGTATAACTACTGATGCCTTTGACGGAGCATGTAAAGTCGCCAAATTTCTCTTAGAAAAACACAAAAAAATTGCCTTTATTGATGGGCCTCAAGATCAATATGATGTAGTTCAAAGAGCAGCAGGCTTTATCTTTACCTTAGAAAGAATGGGAAATCCTATAGATCCAGACCTTATTGAATATAGTGATTTATTGCCAGAAGGTGGTTATAGAGCCATGAAAAAACTTTTAGAAAAAGGAAAAAAATTCACAGCCGTATATTGCACCAACGATCATTCTGCTATTGGGGCTATAAGAGCTATTAAAGAAGAGGGATTAAGAATTCCAGAAGATATATCTATTGTGGGAAATGATGATATAGATATAGCTCAACATTTAGATCCTCCATTGACCACTGTAAGGGTATTTAGAGAAACTCTTGGCAAAGTAGCAGTAGATCACTTATATAACAGAATTATTAATCCCTATGATGTGGTTCTAAAAATTGTAATTCCTGAAGAGTTAGTAATAAGAAAAAGTACTATCTAAGGGAGGTGATACTTTAAAAAAGTTTAAAGTCAAAAATTTTCAATTTTCTCTTTTCAAAATCTTTTAAGGGGGAGTGAGGTATGAAAAAATTTTCAATTATTCTAATTACTTTATTCGTTTTAGTTCTTTTAAGTATTGGCGGGGCTCAGGAGAAACCAAAAATCACCATATGGGCATGGGATCCTAACTTTAACATCCCAATAATGCAAGAAGCTGCACAAAGATATAAGAAAATTAATCCTAATGTAGATTTTGATATAGTAAGTATGGCTAAAGCAGATGTAGAGCAAAAATTAAATACTGTTCTTGCCTCTGGAGTAAAAACTAATCTCCCAGAAATAGTATTAATAGAAGACTACAATGCCCAAAAATATTTAACCTCTTATCCAGGTGCCTTTGCAGATCTTACTAACCATTTCAACTATAAAGAATTTGCCCCATATAAAGTACAACTTATGACTGTAAAAGGAAGAGTATATGGTGTTCCTTTTGACTCAGGAGTTACAGGTTGGTTCTATAGAAGAGATTACTTCAAACAAGCAGGACTTGATCCAGCAAAACTTCAAAATATAACTTGGGAAAAATTCATAGAAATCGGAAGAACTTTAAAACAAAAAACTGGAAAATACATGATATCTGGAGATCCATTTGATGGAGGATTAATGAGAATATTATTGCACTCCGCTGGAAGCTGGTACTTTGATAAAGATGGAAATATCACCATATCCAATAACGAAGTACTAAAAGAAGCTGTAAAACTTTACAAGACTCTAAGAGATTCTGGAATATCAAAAGAAGTTAGCGGATGGAATGAATGGGTTGCATCTTTTAATAGTGGTGAGGTTGCTTCTGTAATCACCGGAGTATGGATCATAGGTTCTATTAAGGCTGCAAAAGATCAATCTGGTAAATGGGGCGTACTTCCTATTCCAAGACTTAACGTTCCTGGAGCAGTAAATGCGTCTAACCTTGGTGGATCTAGTTGGTATGTGCTCCAAAACTCCAGGTATAGAGACGTAGCTATAGACTTCTTAAAACAAATATATGCAAAAGATGTGGATTTCTATCAGAAGATATTAATTGAAAGAGGAGCTGTAGGAACATGGCTGCCTGCTCAAAGAGGATCCGCCTATACTGCAGCTGATCCATTCTTTGGAAATCAAAAAGTATTCACCTACTTCTCTACATGGATGAGGAAGGTTCCTGCTATTAATTTTGGACTTTACACCTATGAAGCAGATGCAGCTATAATGGGAGTAATGCCTGATGTGTACAATGGGAAATTGACAATTGATGAAGCTCTCAAAAAAGCAGAAGAACAACTTAAGAATACCATAGGTAAGTAATATTTGGGGGGAAGTTTAAACTTCCCCCTTTCCAAAAGGGGGGAATTTAAAAAATGAAAATTACATATAAAAGATATCTTGACCTATGGGGATGGTTATTTGTCATATTTGCTTTATTCTTATTAACTCTTTTTCTTTTATATCCTATTTTTTACTCTTTATATCTTTCTACTTTTACCACAAGAGGAATAGTTCAAACTTTTGTCGGCTTTGGAAATTACCTAAGACTAATTAAAGACTCAAATTTTATCCTTGCTCTTAAAAACACTCTTATCATTTTAATAATTCAAGTTCCTATAATGCTTTTCTTAGCTTTAATTCTTGCTGTCATATTGAATAATCAGAAGATAAAGTTTAATGGATTTTTTAGAACCGCTATTTTTCTTCCTGCAGTAACCTCTTTAGTAGCTTATACAGTGCTTTTTAAAATGATGTTTACCACCGACGGCCTGATAAATAGATTTTTAATCTCCTTAGGACTAATATCTAAGCCTATTCCATGGCTTTTGGATCCTTTTTGGGCAAAGGTAACTTTAATTTTTGCGCTTACATGGAGATGGACAGGCTATAATATGATTTTTTATCTTGCTGGCCTTCAAAACATCCCTACCGAGATATATGAAGCAGCAGAAATAGATGGTGCAAACAAATCTGTTCAATTTTTTAAAATCACTATTCCTCTGCTCAAACCAATTATCATATTTACATCTATAATGTCCACTATAGGTACTTTACAACTTTTTGATGAACCTATGAACCTTGCAGCAGGTGTAGTTACCGGATCAAGTGTAGGACCAGGAAACTCACTTCTTACTCCTTCGGTATATATTTATAATATTTGCTTTAAGTATGCACCAAACTTTGGTTATGCCTCAGCAGTCTCTTATATTTTAGTTTTAATTGTTGCTATTTTATCCTTCATCCAATTAAGAACGGTAGGTGAAAGAGAATGAAAAGGTTAAAAACAAGTACTATTTTTACTTATTTATTTCTCATAATAGTATCTTTTATCTCTCTTTTTCCATTTATATGGATGATCATCGGAACTACTAATAAATCAGTAGATATTTTGAGAGGCAAGTTTACTTTTGGAAACAATCTATTAGAAAATTTTCAAAATCTTTTAGCAAGTTATAATTTAGGAAAAATTCTCATAAATTCTCTAAAGATATCATTAATAGTTACTGTGGGTGCTTTATTGATTTCCTCCTTAGCAGCCTATGGATTTGAAATCTATGCATCCAACATTAGAGAAAAAATATACTCTATAATCCTTGGAACCCTGATGATTCCCTTTGCAGCTCTCATGGTTCCACTCTTTAAATTGATGACCTCCTTCAATCTTATTGACTCCCATTGGGGAGTTATCCTACCCATGCTTTCCTCAGTATTCCTTATCTTCTTCTTTAGACAAAATTTCAAGATGTATCCAAAAGAAATTATCATGGCAGCAAGAGTTGATGGAGCAAACGAATTACAAATATTTTTCTCTATTGTTTTTCCTTCTATGAGATCTGCTTATGCAGCAGGTGCTATTTGGGCATTTATGAATAGCTGGAATTCTTACCTTTGGCCCTTAGTAATTCTACAGAGCGAAGAGAAGAAAACTATGACCTTACTTATATCCACATTAGCCTCTGGCTACACGCCAGATTTTGGCGTAATAATGACTGCTGTAGTTATAGCTACTTTACCAATGATTATTGTATTCTTTACCTTACAAAATTACTTTATACAAAGCATCTTAGGTTCCATGAAACAATAAAGAAAAGCTTTACATCAAAACATACTTTGCTCTATCATAATAATCATATATAAAAAAAACGAGGAGGTATTTTTTATGATAAATCCGAAACTGCCCTACATTTGGTATGGTGGAGACTACAATCCTGAGCAATGGGACAAAGAAGTATGGAAAGAAGATGTAAGACTTTTTAAGCTTGCAAACATAAATATTGCCACAGTGAACGTTTTCTCCTGGGCACTTTTACAACCATCAGAAGATATATATGACTTCTCTATGCTTGATGAAATCATAAACAATTTATGGGAAAATGGTATTCATATATGTCTTGCAACTTCAACAGCTTCTCAACCCCATTGGATGTCGGTAAAATATCCTGAAATTCTTCCTGTGGACATTAACGGGCATAAGAGAGAACATGGAGGAAGAGTAAATTTTTGTCCTAACAGCAAAATATATAGGTATTTTGCAGGAAAACTTGTAGAAAAACTTGCCGAAAGATATGCTAACCATCCAGGAATAGTAGCATGGCATATAGCTAACGAATATGGGACTTATTGTTTCTGTGAAAATTGTGTGAAGGAATTTAGAGATTGGCTAAAAAAGAAATATGGAACCTTAGAAGAACTTAACAAAAGATGGTACACTACCTTCTGGAGTCAGACCTTTTATGATTGGAATGAGATTAATGCACCTACTCTAAGAAGCGTAATGTTTCATCATTGGTGGACAGGAAAATTATCCACAGTAGCCCAAGGAATGGTTCTTGATTATTATCGCTTTATGTCGGAAAGTATCTTAGAATGTTATCTCAACGAATACAATATCATCAAAAAATATAACCCTAATATACCTGTAACCACAAATCTTATGGGTGCCTTTAAACCCCTTAATTACTTTGAATGGGCAAAACATATGGATGTAGTTTCCTGGGATAGTTATCCATACCTTACCGATGATTACGTAAACATCGCCTTTAGGCACTCCCTTATGAGGGGATTAAAGCAAGGTGAACCCTTTATGCTTATGGAACAAACCCCAAGCCAAACTAACTGGCAACCTTACTGCTATATAAAAAGGCCAAAAGTAATGAGGCTTCAGAGCTATCAGGCCATAGCACAAGGAGCAGATACTGTAATGTTCTTTCAGTTAAGACAATCAAGGGGTGGACCAGAAAAATTCCATGGTGCGGTAATATCTCATGCAGGACACGAAAATACAAGGGTTTTTAAAGAAGTAAAAGAATTAGGGGAAGAACTTAAAAAATTAGGAGATACTATCCTTGGAAGTAGAGTAAAATCTCAAACAGCGGTAGTTTTTGATTGGGAAAATTGGTGGGCTCTTGAAAATTCTCAAGGTCCAAGTACTGCCATAAATTATGTAGAAGGAGTTGAAAAATATTTTAGAGCCATCTTTGAAAATACCTTAGGGGTGGATGTGATAGGAGTAGAAGACAACTTTGAAAAATATAAATTAATTGTTGCTCCTCTTTTATATATGGTAAAAGAAGAATGGGCAGAAAAAATAAAGAATTATGTTAGAAAAGGTGGAATTTTTATAACCACAACCTTAAGTGGACTTGTAAATGAAAATGATTTAGTTTATATTGGTGGATATCCTAAGCCTTTAAGAGATGTTCTTGGAATTTGGGTAGAAGAATTTGATGCCCTTCCTCCTGAAATGAAAAATGAAATTATAATACAAGATGAGTTCAAAAAAGAATTTTCAAAAGAAAAGTATGAATGCAATTTAGTATTTGACGTAATTCACTTGGAAAGTAATAATGCTAAAGCCATTGGAGTTTACAGTAAAGATTATTATCAAGGATATCCGTGTATAACGGTAAACAAATATGGGGAAGGATATGCGTACTATATTGGCACATTCCCATCGAAGGATTTTTTGAAAGAATTTGTAAAATATTTATCAAAAACACATAATATAGAGCCTATCTTAAAAGATGTTCCATATGGATTAGAAATAACTCAAAGGGTAAAAGATGGAAAAACTTTTACCTTTGTACTAAACCACACGGAAGAAATAAAAACTATAAATATAGGTTCTAAGAGAAAAGATTTACTTTCAGGAAAAGAATTTGAAGGCTTAATTGATATTCACCCAAGAGAGGTTTTAATCCTTGAGGGGTAAAACAAAAAGAGAAGGGCTTAAATGCCCTTCTCTAACTAAAATACTTGTATTCTGCAATACGTTTTGAAACTGCCCCTTTTTAGCTCTGTGAGAAGTTCACATTCCTAAATATTCTCTTTATTCCTTTTCTTGACAAAAAAAATTTTTTAAGGTATACTTAAACCTAAAGTGGTATGACCACTTTACCAATAAGGAGGTGAAATTAAAAATTTCCTTTTTAGTAAACTTTTAGGAAGGGGGATCAAAGATGAAAAGAGTATTATTAATTCTTTTGATTCTCATTGTTAGTTTAGTTTTTGTAAGTCCATCAGCAGAAGTTGTAGTTATAAAGTATGCACAGTAGAATTCACACTTATTCCAGAAGCAGAATATTCTCAGACATCAAGTAAGAAAACATTTAAAGGAGGTTTAAAATGAAGCCTGTAACAAGAACAAAGCTCACAGAAAGTATAATAAAAGCCATTATGGAATATGTAAACTCTCAAAATTTAAAGGTTGGAGATAGACTGCCCTCAGAGAGAGATCTCTCAAAAGCCCTTAAAGTAAGCAGGCCTCTACTCAGAGAGGCCATAAGAGTAATGGAGGGGCTAAATTTAATAGAAGTAAAGCCAGGGAGTGGAATATTCATTAAAAATCCCTTAGGGCCAGATTTTTCTTATTTAGTCTTGCATATTGATTTACAAGAAAAAGAGAGATTATTAGAGACATTAAAAGTAAGAAAAGTTTTAGAAAAATTAGCAATTGAGGAAACATTAAAAAATATCGATCCAGAAAAACTTAGTAGACTGGAAAAGTTATTAACAACTCTTGAAGAAGCAATAAGAAGAGGGGATTCAGGCTTAGAAGAAATTTGGAATTACTATAGTACAATTTACCAATTTTCTAATAATAAATTCCTGTTTAGTTTTTTAGATGGCTTAAAAAATATTTATCTTTCATGGATTGATCCACAAGAGAATCCAGTATTCGCAGAAAAAACTTATTCTTATCATCGAGAGTTATTTGAAGCTATAAAAAATAAAGATCTAAACAAAATCAGTTTATTAATTGATAGGTTTTACAAAATCTGGCAAGAAGAGATTGAAAAAAGGTATCGTTAATAAGATAAGGAGGTAAAACTATGCCCGATACTTTCATTATAAATACCACAAATAGTCCCTATTCAAAGCTACTCCCTGTAGCCATATCAGAAGTAAGCTTTACCGATGGGCTTCTTGCAGAAAGATTAAGAACCATAAAAGAAATCACCATACCAACCCAATACGAACTTTTGGAGCAGACTCAAAGGCTTTTTAATTTTAGAAGAGCTGCAGGGAAAACCCAAGGAGATTATTTTGGGTTTTTCTTTAACGATACTGATGTTTATAAATGGATTGAAGCAGTATCCTATACTTTAATATGGGAATGGGACGACGACTTAGACAAACTATTGGATCAGGTAATTGAAGAGATTAAATTGGCTCAAGATGAGGATGGATATTTAGACACCTATTTTACCTTTGAAAGAAAAAAGGAAAGATGGACAAACCTTAAGGATATGCACGAGTTATACTGCGCAGGACATCTTATTCAAGCAGCTGTAGCCCATCACCGAGCAACAGGGAAAACCAATCTACTTGAAGTAGCAATAAAGTTTGCAGATCATATTGACTCGGTTTTTGGTCCTGGGAAAAGAGAAGGTACTAGTGGACATCCTGAAATTGAGATGGCACTTGTGGAACTTTTCCTAGAAACAAGAGACTATAGGTACTTAAATTTAGCAAAATTCTTTATAGATGAAAGAGGAAAAGGTCTTGTCGGAGGAGATTTATATCACATAGATCATAAGCCTTTTAGAGATTTGGATGAGATAGTAGGTCATGCAGTAAGATCCCTTTACTTAAACTGTGGAGCTACAGATCTCTACTTAGAGATTGGTGATATCTCCATACTAAATGCCTTAGAGAGACTTTGGAGAAACTTTACTGAAAGAAAGATGTATATCACAGGAGGTGCTGGAGCAAGATACGAAGGAGAATCCTTTGGAGAAGAGTATGAGCTTCCCAATGAAACAGCTTATGCAGAGACCTGTGCAGCCATTGCAAGCTTCATGTGGAACTACCGAATGCTCTTTGCCATACCCGAAGGTAGATTTGCAGATATCATGGAACAAACCCTTTACAATGGATTACTTTCAGGAATCTCCTTGGACGGTATGCATTACTTTTATGTAAATCCTCTTGCTGATAATGGAAAGCATAGAAGACAAAAATGGTTTGCCTGTGCCTGTTGTCCTCCTAACATTGCAAGGCTTATTGCAAGCCTTCCAGGATATGTGTACACAAAATCTTATGAAGGTATATGGCTTCATTTATATACACCCAATAAAGCCAAAATTGAATGGAATAACAGTATTATAGAAATGGAAGTAAAAACCAATTATCCATGGGATGGAGAGATTGATATAACAATAAATAGTGATGCTCACTTCTCACTCTTTTTAAGAGTCCCTGGTTGGGCAAAAGGATATTCCATATTTGTAAACCATAAAGATGAAGAACCACAAATAGTAAATGGTTATGCAAAGATAGAAAGGGATTGGAAAAAAGGAGATAATATAAGAATAAGTTTAGATATGAAGCCAGAAATTATAGTTTCTAATCCAAAAGTAAAAGACAATATTGGAAAAATTGCGGTAAAAAGAGGCCCTATTGTTTATTGCATAGAGCAAATAGATAACAATTTCCCTATATGTGATTTAGAAGTAGATATAGAAAAAGACCTCGTCCCAATATATTCGGAAATACTTAAAGGAGTCGTAACTATAAAAGGAAAAGGATATATTCCTGAGAAGGATCTGTGGAAAAAGAATTTATACCTACCTAAAAAGGTCCTTAACTCAAAAAGAATTGAGATAGAATTTACCTTAATACCCTATTATGCATGGGCAAATAGAGAACAGGGTCCTATGCAGGTATGGATAAGAAAGGCATAAAGGGGAGGAGTAATTTCCTCCCCCTAAAATGATTTTATCCAATTGGCAATATCTTTTATCACATACTCAGGAATATGGCTTTCCACATAATACTCTTGAGGAATGCTTTTTTCCTCTCCTTCCATAAATAGATGATTTAGCTTAGGATAGGTTTTTAAAGTAATTCTCTCAAAAGGAGAAAGCTTGCTCCACCCTTCAAAATCTTTTAAAGTTACTTGATAATCCCTTTCTCCCTGAAGAATTAATGCAGGAATCTCTAAGCTTGAAAGGGTAAGAACAGGATCATAACTTTTAAGATCTGCCCAATATTTTACAGGCGCTCCAAGAATCATAAAACTTAGTGGATATTTCTTAGAAACATCCGGATCTTTGATTTTTTGAATTTCACCTTTTATAATCTCAAGTTGAGCCTTCTCTTTTTCATCAATAGTTCCATCAATACCAAAGAGATACTCTGTTTGAGCAAGAATTAAGTCTTCAAGAGATCTTGTAGGACCTGCCATTATTATTAATCCTGTTACATCTTTGGTGTAAGTTGCAATTCTTGGAGCAAGCATTCCTCCAAGACTATGCCCCAAGATAAATATCTTGTTACTATCAATCTCTTCTTGAGTTTTCAAAAATTCTATAACAAAAAGTACATCCTCTATTACCTCTTCCCAAACTGTAAACCCATCTTTATATTCACTAAATTTTTCTGGGTAAATCTTTGTTCTTTTATCATACCTTAAGGTTGCTATACCTAAGGTTCCAAGTCCCCAAGCAATATCCCTAAAAGGCTTATTGGGCCCTATGGTTTCATCCATATCATTGGGTCCACTCCCATGGACTAAAATAACTACTGGAAAAGGACCTTTTCCCTTCGGAATTACCAGTTTTCCAGGAAGAGAAAATTCTTTTCCAATCTTAATGTCTTTTTCTACAAAAGAATTAACATCTACATAAGATGGAGGAGTATAGGACTTGCGAGGAGGCGCAGGCTGGAAAAACATACCCACTATTTTTTTATTAGCAAAAACAAGCCTTATATCCACATCCATAAGATTAAACTCGCAAGTAACAAAAACTATTCTATATACTCCTGATCCTTCCGTCCTATATCCTAATATGCTCCTAAAATCCCCCACTTGTTTTTCAAGGGATTTCCATAATTCTTCCAATTTTTCAACAGAAATCATAGATTTTACAGAAGGGTCGAAAAAATCTCTTGCCTCTTCATACCTACCACTTACAAGAAGATAGATAAATTTTTCTGAAATTGCCTTCTCATCTTCCTGAGCATAAATGATGGTGAAAAGCAAAACCATTAAAAAAATTATTAAAATCTTTCTCATTTTATCCCCCTCTTTTAATAATCATTTAGAAATATGGAGCAAACTCTCTCTTACAATCGAATAAGCAAGAAGTAAGAAAGAAGCAAGATAAAATATATCCGCCCAATTGGAGATTCCATAATCTCTAAAAATATAGACAAATAAAATATCTGCAATGGTAGTCAAAGAAACAGCAAGAATAAAGTAAGAATAGTTTTTTGCGACCTTCCCACCCCAAAGTTTTACTATTAACATAAAGGCAAGAATTATGAGGATAAAATCTCCTACAATATAAAATATATTTAAGATTTTACTTAAAATTGTCATTTCTTGAGACCTTAACACGGGAATTAAAATACCTTGCACCAAAAGGACAAGAAATATTAGAGAAATTAAAAGAATTAAAAACTTCTCTGAAACATCAAACTCAAGCCTCAAAAGCCTTATAAAATAAATAAGAAAGACAAAAGCAAATACATAAAAAAGCATATAGAAAATATCAGATATTCCAGGAAAAGGTGCTTCCTCCCCTTTAAATATGGCATAAAAATTCCATATGGAGTCTGCAATAAAAAGCAGCACCAAGCTTAAAACAACAAAAAGCCAACCCAGCCATCCACGCCATACTCTCCCAATTTTTGAAAAATAATAAATAGCAATAATTAAGGAAAGGATTTCTGCTATCTGGTAAAAGAGAGGATATAGAGATTCATTTTTTAAAAGTTTACCCTCTATAGACAAAAAGATTAAAAAAGGAACCATAAAAAGAATAAGAAAGAAAATGGAAATCCTTCTTTCTAAACTCATACTCATAATACTTCCCCTCCCCCTAAAATTCAATATTTTCTGGATTTATTCTATCAAGAAGTTCTATTATTTTCTTATCATTTTTATATTCCTCAATAAACTTTTTATATCCCTGAATGTACTTTTGATGTACAAATTTCTCTCCCCAAAGATCTGAAAGCTCTCTATTTATTCTCCTTATAACCTCCACGATTTCTCCTTCAACTTCCTCATAACTTCCCATTATCTCTTTTTTAATAATAAATTTGTTATCTAAACACACTAATGAACTACATAAAATATTGAGTCCATCCAAAATTTTATTAGTATTCTCAATATACATACCATGACTTTCATAATATCTCATAATAAAATTGACATACTCTAAAAGTTTTTCTACCCATTTGGTTATTTCCTCTTCAATGAAAGAAAATTTTAAGGAAGGAATATTTAACTTATGAAATTCTCCACAAGATATTTGATAAAAACTAATAAAAGAATCACTTTTATTAAACAACTCAGAAAGAAAACTTATATCCTCTTTAATAATTCCATCCTTTTCCGAATAATATCCTTTAAACTTTCCATCATAAAAAAGAAAATGAACTTTATCTTCAGAATTTTCAATCAAAATATGAGAAATGCTATTTTCTTTTTTACTCTCCTCAATTAACCTTTCAGGAATAAATAGATAACTTTCTTCACGAAAAATATTAGGAGTTGAAAAGTACAAAATTAATAAAGGAGGTATTAATTCCTTATCATAAGAAAAGAGAGATAAAAATCCGTTCCTTGCCAAATAATCATTTACAAATATCTCTATTGCATTACTATCTTCAGCCAATATCTCCCCATTTCTTTCCGTAAAAGCCTTAGGAATTATGCCATCATAAACAAGAACTTGAGTATTAACATTTGACACTTCTTCTACCAATACACCATTAAACCTTTCAAGCCTAAACCAGGATATAAGCTCTTTTAGGTTTATAAGGTAGACTGGTGTCCTTTTATAAATTTCCTGCCCCAAAGGAAATTTCATAAAAAATATCCCCTTCCCCTACTTAATTTAATACATTTGCAAAATTAAAAGTTTATCTCTTTGCCATCTTTAAAAAATTTTCCTGTTATTTCAAAAGGTAAAGTCACTACAGCGAGAGCGCCCTTTGCAGAATCTTCAGGCAATCCAGGAGCATTCGGTCCTCCTAAGTCTGTCTTTACCCATCCTGGATCAAAAGCATTCACCGCTACTTTATCCTTAAGCTCATTAGCAAGAATAACGGTAAAACCATTCAAGGCAAACTTACTTAACCTATAACTTGCAATGTCATATTTTTTCCTTATATCATCAAAAGTGCCAGCCCCAGAACTTGTATTAATAATCCTTGGCTCTTTCCCTTTAAGTAAGAAGGGAATTAATGCCTTTACAAGTTTATAAGGAGCATAAAGGTTGACCCCCATAGTTTTTTCAAAAATTTCATCACTTTCCTCCAAAAATCCACCATAAGATAGCATAACTCCTGCATTGTTAAACAATATGTCCAAAGCATTCCACTTTTTTTCTACCTTTTCTACTATCTTTGATGTAAAATTCTCATCCTCCAAATCAGCAACTACCCCTTCGAAATCTCCAATCTCTTTTAAAAATTTCTCTGCTTCTTTTAACCTTTTCTCATCCTTTCCTACACCAATTATACTTGCTCCCTCTTTAAGGAATAACTTACATATTTCAAAACCAACACCCCTTGATGCCCCTGTAATAACCATTCTTCTTCCAGTAAGAATCCCCGCCATATTTTATCCTCCTAATGTCCTTAATTTTTTATTATACCACCTGACCTTTCTCTGTAAAGCTCCCAGCTTATCTCTCCTCTGAAATATATCCTCTCACAAAAATATTAGTGGAAATATTAATTTCCCCTTTAACCTTATGATGAAATACATCTTCTTATTCGTAAGGAATTTCATTAGCTATCAATAGGAAGGAGTAAAGATGTGTTGAGAACAGGTAAGGCTCTACCTCCTATAGGAATTGCAAAAGAAAGAACTCTTCATTTATGAAGGAACCAGCTAAGTTAACTTGAATAGGAAGAGAAAAAACTTCCTTGCTCTTTTCTGATAGAGGTAAAAGAGGTATTCTTTTTTAATACTGATTACAGGTCAGTTCCTAAGAGTATTCACCATATTAGGTATATGGAGACAGGTACCAGTATGAAGAATATTAGGAATAATAAAGAAGATAAAAAGAATTGAGGCTGTATCCCTTCTCCTTGGTATAATTTTCTTACTCCTTTCCCAAAGGAGGGGAGACAAAGATCAAATTCTATCAACAAAATAATTGCAACATATCTAAAACTGCTAAAATCCTTGGTATATCAAGAAAAACCGTAAGAAGAACCCTGAAAAGCTGGATACTAAACATCTTCTTGATAAAAATTCTCTCCCTCCTGATGTGTATAAGCACATGATTAAATACAATCTTCCTCAATATGAATGGCTTCTCCTTTATCATCTTTGTTGCTCTGTGGTTGAGAAAGACAACGGACAAGAGTTTTGTATAGGAAGTGAAAGAAGCTAAATATCTTATGGATATGATGGAATATGGTAAGACCAAGCTTTGGTATAGGTATGGATGGTAAAACTCCTTATGAAATGTTAATCTCTACTAATTTATTTTCTTCTCTCCCAATATGGTCTATTTACAAAGAATTTATCTTTATTCCTTAAAAGTGGTATCTATGTCTATACCAAGTGCCTCTATTCAAACCTAAAATTCTTTTCTTTAAATAGTTTTATACAAGCGTCTACCACCTCTTCATCATAAAGAATTCCTTTCTTTTCTGAGATTTCCCTTAGAGCAGTTTCAAGAGGAAAGGCAGGACGATATGGACGGTGAGAAGACATGGCCTCTACCACATCCGAAACAGCAAGTATCCTTGCCTCAATTAATATATCACCATCTTTCAGTCCTTTAGGATAACCTGACCCATTAATTCTTTCATGATGCTCAAGAACTATTTCAGCAACAGGGTATGGAAATTCTATATTCTTTAGTATCTCATAGCCTACTTCTGGATGCTTCTTTATAAGTTCAAATTCAATAGGATCCAATTTTCCAGGCTTATTTAATATATCTGTAGGGACAGCAATCTTTCCTATATCATGAAGAAGTCCTGCCATGTAGAGGCCCTTTAATTTTTCTTCAGAAAGCCCCATCTCTTTTCCAATGAAAAATGCAAGTTTTGCTACTCTCTTCTGATGTCCTGCGGTATAAGGATCTCTCTTCTCTACTATCTCTGCGAGGGTTTCTACTACTTGATTTAGGAGTCTATTAATCTTTTGAATACTTTCTTTTTCTTCTGTAATATCCATAATAACAAGGATAACATGGGAAGGCTCTTCCTCACAGCCAGGGAAGGGGACTGCTCTTATTTTCAATGTCTTTTTATTCTTCTTTAAAGTATATATTGTTATTTCCCGTTCATATAGAAGAGGAGGAAGACTAATATAAAATAAATTTTCTTTCAGAATTTCTAAGTTATTTTTTATAAACCCTACTCTGTTCTTTTCAGCATCAGTTCTATCCTCAATTTCAAAAATTTTGTACACTTCTTCGTTCATTCTTATAATTCTTAACTTTTTCATAAATTCTTCAAAGAACTGAAGGAACTCTTCTTCTGAAGGAAAATCTAATTTCTCATTAAGAAGTTCTTTCATGAAATTTTTTATTTCTGAAAGATCTACCTCTATGAGTCCTATAGGTGAGATTTTGAATATTGTTTCATAAGCTTTGTTTATTTTCTCCTTTTCCTCTCTCACTCTTAAAGAATAGATCACATAAGAGAGGTCCTCAGAAAGATCCTTTAGAATTCTGAATTCTTCTTCACTCTGGAGGGGGGAGTAAAAAGTATAAAAATTCCTATCCATTCATCCTTAAAATACATGGGAAAGAAAATATAGCGGAGCTTATCTTTTTCTCATTAATTTTGCTGATCAAAGATTTAGGAAGAACACCGCTACATTCCTTTATAATATTTTCAAACCCTTCTACAATAACAGGGTCTTTCATTTTTAGTACTACTTTAAATGGAGAATCTTTGGAAGATATAATAAGTATGCAAACTATATACCCTTCTATATTTTCTATGATCCTTGGAACTTTACTAAATACTTCCTCTTCCCTTTCAATTTTCAAAAGGTTTTGGTTTACCTTACTTAAAAGAGAAAGAGCACGATTTAACCTCTCCGTTGAGACCTCCTTCATAAAAGTCAACCTCCTGAAAAGAAAATACACAAATTGGTGTTATATCACACAAAAAATATTTTGGAAACGTTTCAATACTTTTTATCTTCATAATATAAAATACTTTTAAAATATTCTTTCTTATGATAAAATTCAGACGCAATAAGCATCACAATCGTTTAAGATTTTTAATAGAAGACATAGGAATAGAAGAGCTTAAGAAGCTTTATAGAGATGAGTTTAGAAGATTAAAAGAGGAGTATGTCGTATTAAGAAAAATTGATCTTCAGGAGAGAGAAGAAATAGACGAGGAGATTCCTAATGGGGAAGAGGAAGATTATAAAGAGTTCTTAAAATATAATGTTTACTCTCAAAAAACAGAAGGGTTTTGCCTTCATAGAACTTCGCATTCTTCGAGGAGATATATCTGCAGAAAAGATTCATGCGTTGGCGGATTTAGAGCAGGAGTTTGAAGGAATATAATTTCGCACTTCTCAGAACCAGAATCTGATAATTGCCTGGGTAAGGAAGAAAGATCTTTATAAGCTTTTTTTCAAGATTAAAAACTATTTTTACAGACTTTTTATATCCCAAAACTTTACTGAACATTACTGTATGTAAGGGTGCTTTGACATGTAATTTGGGTTTGTGTAATTCTGTGGGACTTGCCAAGGAGCTTGAAAAGGTAGTAGAGGAATTTATTGGTAAAAAGGTTTTTAACAAATTGGATATTAAAATTAATGGTTGTCCCAATGCCTGTGGACAACATCCCATAGGAAAAATTGCCTTTTATGGCTTGGTAATAAGAGTTTATGGTAGATCTGTTCCCTTCTATATGTTTCTTTTAGGAGGAAGAAGAGAAGGGAACTTACAAGATTAGCAAAAGAAGTGGGAATTAATCCCTGCTAAAAATGTTCCTCTTTTTTTAAAGAGTTTCTTAGAGAAGATAGAAGAAGAAGTTAAAGAAGATGACGAGATCTACGAATTTCTTGATAATAGAGAGAAAAAGATATATGAGCTTTTGGAGGAATATAGTTATGTTCCCCCTATGAGGAGAATAGAGATTTCCTATATAGATTGGGGAAGAGAAGAAGAATTCCCTTTAGCAGGAATAGGCCCTGGAGAATGTAGAGCGGGAGTTTTGGACATGATAGAGGCAGACCTTCATGATGCAAAAATAACCCTGGAAGAAGCAGAGAAGGAAGACTATTCTCCTCAAAAAATTAAAAAAGCTCTACTTTTCTCAGCAAGATCTCTATTAAAGGAAGAAACCTCCTTAGAGGAGAGAAAAGAAAAGCTCTCTTATGCAAAAGAGTTTTTTGAACATATAAAAGAGTTATATAAAAACATGGATTCAAACTTTAATTTTCCAACGAGAAAATCTGAAGAGAGTGAAGAAGGGAATTCCTTGCCCCATAAATTATGTGAAGGCAAAGCTATTTTTAGAAAATCTTAATGTTGGAGATATGGTGGAAATATTTCTTGATGATGGAGAACCCATAGGAAATGTTCCTAGGAGCTTAGAAAATAATGGGCAAGAAATTTTAGAAATTAAAAGAGTAAATAATTATTTTTCCATAAAAGTCAAAAAATTGAAATAAGGAAGGAGGGATTAGAAAATGAGTTATGTTAAGGGTTTAAAGTGTGTAGAGTGTGGTAAAACATATCAAAAAGAGCCTTTATATTTTTGTGAAGATTGTTTTGGCCCTTTGGAGGTGGAATATGATTATGAGGAAATAAAAAAAGGTGCTTAATAAAGATATCATTTCAAAAAGACCAAAGAATCTTTGGCGTTATAAAGAGCTTTTGCCCATAGATGGAGAGCCTACTGATGGATTATATTCAGGCTTTACCCCATTGATAAGAACAAGGAATTTGGAAAAGGTTTTAGGGGTTAAAGAGTTGTAGCAGTGGCACTTTCAAAGGTTAAGGAATTTGGATTTGATACTGTTGCCTGTACCTCTACTGGGAATTTAGCAAACTCTGTATCTGCTCAGGCTGCCATTGCAAAACTTAAGAGTTATATTTTTATTCCTGCAAATCTTGAGACAGGCAAGATAGTAGCAAGCCTTGTGTACAAACCAAGAGTAATAGCTGTAGAAGGGAACTATGACCAAGTAAATAGATTATGTACAGAAATTTCACAAAAATACAAGTGGGCTTTTGTAAACATTAATCTTCGCCCCTATTATGCAGAAGGAGTATGGGCAGAAAGTGTCTCTGATGAAGAGGTGGTTGAGACAATAAAACTTTTAGCGTCCACAAAGGGGATTTTTACAGAGACTGCAAGAGGAGTTACTTTAGGAGTAGCCAAGAAACTTATTGAGCAAGGAATAATATCTAAGGATGAATCTATTGTGATCTGTATAACGGGTAATGGCTTAAAAACTCAAGAAGTAGTCTTGGATAAACTTGGAGAGATAGTAAAAATAAAGCCAAATCTTTCCTCTTTTGAAGAAAAATTAAGTCTGGAGGTGGAAAATGTCTATCAAAGTTAGAATTACTAATCCTTTACTAAAATATACTGATAACAAAAATGAAGTGTAAATAGAGGCAAGAAACATTCAAGAACTCATTGAAAACTTAGATAAAAAATTTCCAGATATTAAAGAAAGACTCTGTGATGGAAATGGCAATTTAAGAAGATTTATTAACATCTATGTGAACGAAGAAGATATATTCGCTTTTTAGAAATGGAAAAGACCCCACTAAAAGATGGTGATGAGTTTTCTATAATTCTAGCTATAGCGGGAGGGATAATAAGATGTTATTAAGAGAAGATCAGATAGAAAGATCTTCAAGACAACAAATTATTTTACCCGAAGTAGAAGGTAGAATCTGCAAAAGACATAATTAATGCGATAAATCCCGATGTGGAAGTTGTTCCCTACTATTATGGATCTGATAATTTTCCTACCCGATACTTAGTAAATGATGCCTGTATTTTGTTGAGTAAGCCTTTGGTCCACGGAGGTATATTAAGATTCGATGGTCAGGTGATTACTATTTTGCCTGGTAAAAGTGCTTGCTATCGTTGCATTTTCCCTTCTCCTCCCCCTCCAGGTCTGATACCCAGCTGTCAAGAGGCAGGAATTTTAGGTACTACCGCAGGAATAATAGGAATAATTCAAGCTAATGAAGTTTTAAAATATATTTTGGGTATAGGAGAACTTTTTACAACAGACTCTTAATCTTTAACGCCTTAGAGGGAAGTTTCCACATAGTGAAAGTTCCTAAGGATAGATCCTGACCTATTTGTGGAGAGAACCCCACCATTACTAAAGTGGAAGATATCGATTATGTAGAATTTTGCCAGTTAAGATTGGAATCTTTTGGTAAAATTTAAAAAGTTATACTTGGAATTTCTAACCAATATAAAACTTTTTTTATCAAAGCCACAAAATTCCCGTAAGAGAGTACCAAGTGATGAGGAAAACCCTCTTTCACTATAGTATCAAATAATTCCCTTGGCTTTATAGGTAAGTCTGTTATGTATGCAAAGCTTCCTTTAAATTTGCTCTCGAAGGGATAGGAAATTTTTCCAGAAAAGATTAAAGCATTTTTCAAGTCTTGGTTAAAGGAGAATAAAGTTACCTCTCCTTCTTTGAATTTACTATCAATAGTTGATCCCATTCCTGGATGATTAAATTGATAGTCTAAACTTATAGGAGGCTTTGTAAGGGAAAGTGATGTATTTCCACAATGCCAGAGAATTATACTCTTATTATCATAATAGACTAAATCTAAAACAGATGTTGGCTTTTCTGAAATTTCTTTCAATATATACATTCCTAAGGCACTTAATATATCTCCTTCACAGGAAACGGGAATCTTTTCTGAAACAATTGCAAAGCTGAAACAAGGAAATATAGACAAAGTTTCTCTAAAATCGGGCCAACATCGGGAAGCAATAGCTTTTGCATTCTCTTTTTTAGCAAGTTCTTCTAGAGCTATTGCAATTTTTAACCCTTCATCTAACCATTTCTCCTCTATTGGAATGTTTATAATTTTTTTAATTTCTTCTTTTGTTTTTTCTAATTCATTTTTGTCTAAAGATTTTATAATTTCTACAATAATATCAAGGGAAGGATAATTCTTAATTTCAATTCCAAATTTAGATTTTAATAATTCATAAGAAACTTCTAAATTAAAGAAACCAGGAGCAGTTCCTACTAAATGAATTATTTTCAGACTCTTAAGATTTTTTAGTATTTTTAACACTTTCAGTATTTCTATGAGCTCTTTATTTTCTTCTTCAGGAAATGTATATATCCAATCAAATTTTTTCTTAGGATTAAATTTTTTAATTAGACTTGCAAAGAAATTTAGAGAACATAGAGAATTCCATTTGAGATTTCCCTTTATCTCTAGTTCTGGGATAGCCCAGAAAATTACAGGTAAATCTGACTTTGCCAATATTTCTCCTAAAAAACCTCCCGCAAAAGTTGTAGTTTGAAACAAGAGAAAATCAATTTTGTCTTGCCATTCCTCTAAAATTTTCTGCAATATAAAAGGATCCTCTATGAGAGATGGAGAGTATATTAGTTCAAAAGAAAGTTTTTGGGAAAGTTTCAATAATACATCTATAGATCTGTTATAAATATCTTCTTTTTGACTTTTAAAAGTCTTTTGAGTCACTCCTAAAAATCCTAATTTAAGCATTTTTTACTTTTCCTCCTTAAAATTCTATCAGAACATTAGTAGTTTGATCTTTGAGTTTTAAAACTAAGCCATAAGGAGTAATTTTGTACTCTTCTAAAGGTTCTAAGTGTTTAACCTCATTTATTCCTAAAACATGTAAATAAATGTTCTTATGTTCAGTAGCATTTTTTACTTGGATATATAAATAGTCTTTGTCAACGTATTTATAATTTACACTTAGCTCACCAAAAGGAGAATAGAAATTTTTTATTTGTTGATTTTTAGGAAACCATACTTCTATGAGTAAGTCCTTAATTTCCTCAGTGTTTCTTCCTATTTTTAATAATCTTGGTATAATTGCCCCTTCTCTTACAAAAATTGGTATTCTATGCAAAGCTACAGTTAAATTATAAACTTTACCTCCCTCAAAACGTTCCTTCTCCCAAAAACTATACCAAATGCCAGGAGGAAGATAAACAATTCTTTCATCTTCCTCTTTAAATACTGGAGCTATCAAAAGATCTTCGCCTAAAAGATACTCATCTTCTATAAATGGTGATAAATAGTCATCAGGAAATTCTAATATTAGGGGACGCATAACAGGAACAGAGGTTTTCTTCCCTAAGACTGCAAAGGAATAAAGATAAAAAAGGAGAGAGTACCTAAGATATGTAAATTTTTTGAAAACAACTTCTGCTTCTTTTCCAAACTCCCATGGTTCTCTTGGGGTAGTACCATGAGCTCTTGTTAGAGAATTGAGCAAAGCAAATTCAGCCCATCTTATATAGAGTTTACTATTAGGTTTTGCTCCATAGAATCCACCAAGATCATGAGCCCATAATAAATTCCCCCCAGAGAGCATATAACTTAAGCCACCTCTTAGAGATGTAAACATTCCTTCATAAGAGCTCTCTGTATCTCCTGCCCATTGTACTGGAATTTTGTGAGATCCTATATAACCCGATCTTCCCCAAACAATTCCTTCTCCTTTTTCTTCTTTTACCACCTCATAAACTGTCTGGTTATATAGAAAAGCATAATAATTATGCAATTCGTCTCCTCTCATTCCATTATATGCAATTACATCCTCGGGAATTTCTTCTCCAAAATCTGTTTTAAAAGTATCTACTCCCATTCTAAGGAGAGGTCTATGAAGATCTTTATACCACTCTTTTGCCTTAGGATTTGTCAAATCTACGATACCTGCTAATGGAGGATTATGAAGTCCTTGAAATTCTTCAGGTACCCATTTAATTTTCTTTATATTACCTTTTAAGTCCCTAAGAAAAAACCCTTTTTCCTCTGCTTCTTTAAAAAGTGGCGATTTCTCTGAAATATATGGATTTTCCCATAGACAAATTTTGAATCCTAATTCTTTTAATTCTGAGATTAGTCGCTTAGGATCAGGAAATCTTTCTAAATCCCATTGAAAATCAGTCTGATATCCATGTCTAAGCCAAGCTCTTCCATCTAAATTTATAACGTCACAAGGTATATTTTTTTCCCTTAAAGTTCTTGCTACTTTTAAAACTTCCTCTTCATTCCAATAATAGCAACGAGAAATCCAAAGTCCAAAGCTCCAAAACGGTGGAATTTCAGGTTCTCCTGTAACTGCATGATATTTTTGTATGATTTCCTTAGGATCTTTACCTAAAAATATAAAGAGATCTAAATTAGAAGAAAGATCTTCCCAGTAATACCCTACAAGATTTTTATAGGGATAAGCTATATAGTGCCTTGTCTTATAACTAGTATTGAATAAAATACCCCACCCTCTTGTGCTCCAAAGAAAAGGGAGAGGCTTATATGCTCTTTGTGTAAAAGTCCCATAAGCATCATTTACCCATATTTCTAAGAATTGGGAATGTTTTTCACAAGGTGTAAAGAATTCCCCTAATCCAAATATTTTTTCCTCATAACTTAAAGAAAAAGTGCCACAAAATCCTCTTTCTTTTTTAGCTAAAGGGGGAGTTAAATGAAGTAGCCCTACATTTCTATGATTATCTAAAGAGAGTACTAATTTATCACCCTTCTTAAAACCAAAGAAAAAAGGCTCAGAAAGAATTATAAGCTCTGTTTGTATTCCGGACAATTTAATCAGTTCATCTTCTCTTTTTATTTCTATAGATTTTGTAGGGAGATTAATATTTGAAGTTTTATCTTTATCGCTATAAATTTGTAATCTCCAAATGTTATTTTCATATAATGTTATTTTTATTCCTAAGAGTGTTTGATCTTCTAACTCTAAGATCCCTGAAAAGATTCCATTCTCAATTTTGTATTCCCTTAATCTTTTTACTTTTATATACATCTATCCTTTTATACCTCCTCCCGAAAGCCCCATGATAATGTATCTTTGTAATACTAATGCGAGTATAAAAACAGGCAAAATTATTAAAATCCCAGCAGCACTCATTTTGCCTACTTCAGGAGCATACATCCCTACAAAAGTTGTAACTAACATAGGAGCAGTTGTAGTTTTAACATTACTTAGAACCAAGGTATATATAAAGTCATTCCATGATCCTAAGAAACAGAATATTATTGCAACAATAATGCCTGAAGACGCTAAAGGAAGAAATATTTTAGTGAATACTTTTACATGGGAACAACCATCAATTAAAGCTGCCTCTTCAAATTCCTTAGGAATTTGTTGGAAAAAGGGCAAAAGAAGCCAGACTACATATGGAAGATTGAAAGTTGTATGAGCTAAAATCATTCCAGTGTAAGTATCTAATAATCCTATTCTTCTAAACAAGTAATAAATAGGCACTGCTAAAGCAATCTGAGGTATCATTCTAGTAAATATTATTCCCATACTTATTTCTCTTCTCTTTTTTAAAGGGAATCTTGCTAAAGCATAAGAAGCTAAAGAGCCGCCTAATACTGAGAGGAAGGTTGTCCAGAGAGCTATATAAGTACTGTTAAAAATATTCTTAAAAAAGGTTGTTTCTCGAAATACTCCTACGTATTGTTCTATTGTTGGTTTGAAAGGGTGAAACGGGGTGGGTGAAGTCCAAATAGCCATGTTTGTTTTTATACTTGTTAGAAAGAGTAATATTACAGGAAAAAGCTCAATTATGAGTATAACCGATGCCAGAATAAATATTAAGCTTTTAATTAATTTTTTTCTCACATTATCACCTCAATATTCATAGACTTCCCTACTAAATATTCTTGTGAGTCCAATTGCACTTACAATCATAGCAATAGTAGTTAATACATAACCCGCAGCATTTGCATATCCCATGTCAAAAAATCTAAAGGCATTTTTATAAATAAAGATTGATAAAAAAGTAGTTGCATTACCCGGTCCACCTTCCGTCATTACGTAGACTTCCGAGAAAATTCTCAAGGCATCAATTAATCTTAAAAAAACTGCAACTATTATTGCGGGAACTAAAAGAGGAAGAATGATGCGGAAAAAGATTTGAAATTTGTTTGCACCATCAATAGCTGCAGCCTCTTTAAGCTCTTGAGGGAAATTTGATAAAGCAGCATATAAAGTTATAAACATAAAAGGCCATGTTCTCCATATGTCTTGGAGTATAACAGCAATAAATGTTAATGTTCCATTACTTAACCAGTCTACAGGCTTTTTCCCCAAAAATCTATAAATGGCTCCAAAAACTCCATATGTAGGGTGAAGAATAAATCTCCAGGTTGTTCCTGAAAGTGATGGAAGAATAAAAAAGGGAAGAAGAAGTAAAGTTCTCATGATACTATTACCCTTAAATTCTACTTGAAAAAGCAATGCAATTAAAAGCCCTATAATTAATTCTAAAGGAATAGCAGTACAAACAAAGATTATCTGAATTTTTAAAGCATGCCAGAAAAGAGGATCTTTAAAAAGATTTAGATAATTTCCAAAACCAACAAAGGAAGGAGGATTAGTTTGTGTAAGTTCCCATTTATGAAGGGACATATAAAAAGAATATATTAAAGGATAAATTAACATTAAAGTTAGAAATGTAATAGTAGGGCCGAGAAATATGATATTATTTATTAGGTGGCGGGGCTTTGCCCCGCCAATTTTACTTTCTCTACTGAACATAGCCCCCCTCCTTTAGTATCTTGTATATTTCATTATACATAGAATCTACTGCTTGTTCCGGGGTTAGTTCTCCACTTATACCTTTTGTCCAGTAAACTTGAATTACTTCTGATACTTTTGCGTAATCTTTAAATCTTGGCCTACTTATTCCATATTTAAAGGCTTCTAAAGTAGCTTGATACCATTTTCTTGTCTTTTGTAAGTCTGGATCAGAAAGAAGATCCTTTCTAACAGGAGACATTCCTGCCTCTATAAGCTTCTTCCCTGCCTCTTTTGAAGCCCACCAATAAGCAAATTCTGCAGCTGCTGTCTTATTCTTAGATGCCTTTGGAATTCCAAGAATCCAACATCCCGTAACAGCAACTCTTCTTGCAGGACCTGCGGGTGGAACAATATAACCAATTTTCCCCGCTACTAAGGACTGTTTTGGATCTTCATGATTTGGAATTAAAGCAGGCCATTGAAACATTACTGCAATTTGTCCCATGTTAAATGCTTGAATTCTCTCTGTGTGTCCAAAAGAAAGTTTACCTGGAGGTGCTGTTTCTAAAAGATCTTTATAGAATTTTATAGCCTCTACAGCTTTTTTCTTATCAAGAACTAATCTTACAGTTTTTCCACTTGCTTTAAGAATATCTGTCCCGAAGGAGGACATAATGAATACTGCTTCTGCTGTTACCCCCTCAGCTTTTATAGTAAATGGTCCAAAACCATACATATTGGGTTTCTTAGAGAAGAATCTTGAAACATCCAAAAGCTCTTTAAAAGTATTTGGTGGATTTAATTCGTAACCATATTCTTTCTTAAATTCCTCTTTATTTTTGGGATCTTCAAATAAATCTTTTCTGTATATATAAACATAAACATTACCATTTATAGGCAAGCCTCGTGGAGTTCCCTCCCAGATAGCAGCGTTAACAGCTCCTTCCACAATGTCTTTTAAATCTACTTTTTCAAAAACCCTACCTTTAGGCCATAAAGTATAAGGAATTAACAGTTCTCCAAATTGGGGAACAAAGGGTTCATCAACAGCAACTAAGTCATAATCTGTTCTATCTAAAGATATACCTACAGCTGCTTTTTCAAGTACAGATCGGGTAGGAAGCGCTACAAAATTAACCTTAATACCTGTTACTTTTTCAAATTCTGGAATTAAACTTTTCACAGCTTTAGTATGAGCATCATCCCAAACCAATACATTTATTGTAGTTTTATAAGGTGTTGCTTGGGCCAGAACAAAACTTAGGATTAAAATTAATGATATCAAGAGAAAACCTATTTTATTTCTCATTTTTATAACCCCCCTTAGAATCTTTTATTTTCTGAAACTTTTTAAAAAAACTTTTATTGTTTAAGCTATGTAACTTATTTCACCCCCCTTAGATTTTTTTAATACAGGTACCAAAAAGTTTCCTCCATACAATATTGCTATATTTTTATCTTCTTGATTTAAGATCTCTGCGAGATCTGTACTTGTAACTCCAGTAACAAAACGAGATATATTTTTTGAAAAGTCATAGTCACTATACAGATATAGCTTGTATTTTTTAGCAAGTTCTAGAAAAAATAAAAGTTTATGTTTACCAACCGAAAAATTGAATTTAAGCTCTTCTATTGTTTTGTCAACGTCATATAGCTCTTCTGTTATTCTTTTAAAGTCTTCAGAGCCCCATCCTCTTGAGCAAGGAGCAAAGACTATGATTTTTCCTCCCTCTTTTGTAATATAACTGGCATGTCTAAATGCTTTTTGAGTTTGATATAAGTCTTGATCTTCAGGATAGCCTCCTGGAGATGTGATCACTACATCGTACTCTTTGCTAACCTCTATACAATATAGTTCTTTTGATTTTTCTATTGCCTTTTTAAATGATTCTGTTATTTCTCCAGCTATAACATTTATTATATTTTTTTCTACATCTTGGATGAGATTAATAGAGAAAATGTTGGGAATTTTCTTGCTAAAATTAACAACCCACTTTAAAACTATGTTATCTTCAATGCCAGCTTTAAGCTCATGAAAAAGTACTTGTTTATGAGTCTTGTTTATAGTCTCTCTATCAGCAAGTCCTGGAATTATACTTTTAGGAGGACCTGAAAATCCAAAAATTTGATGAGGAACAACATCTCCTATTATAATTCTTGCATCTGCTTCTATAAATTCTTTATTAATTCCTACCCTTTCTAAATTTTCATCTTCTAAAAAGATCAAACCTTTATCAGGATCATGCTTTATTACTTCAACAGAAAAATCATAACTTATATCCGAGAAATCATAAAGTGTTTTATCCTGATGGAGACCTGTAGCTACTATAATTTTTATATTTTTACCTTTAATTTCTTTTTCACGAAGATAATTAAATAAAATTCTAAGAATCTCCTTATTATTTATAGGCCGAGTATCATCTTCTATGCTGATAGCTATATTATTTTTAGATTTTAAAAAAACAGATAAAGAATTAAGACCTAAAGGATTATCTAAGGCCTCATAGATCAACAAATCTTTAGATTTATTAGTCTTTACCCTTTTAGGCTCAAGAATATCAGCCTTATATGGAATTATAATCTCTATTTTATTTTTGCCATATGGAAGGTAATAACTAAACATTTTTTTTACTTAGGAACCTTTTCCCAATCTTTTAAAAATTGTTCTAATCCAAGGTCAGTCATTGGATGTCTGAAAAGAGACATTAAGATATCAAATCTCATGGTTGCCACATCAGCACCAATCAAAGCAGCTTTTACCACATGCATAGGATTTCTAATAGCGGAAACAATTATTTGAGTTTTAAAGCCATAATTAGAATATATTTTCTTTATATCTGCCACTAAATTTATTCCCTCTTCACTAATATCATTGAGTCTACCTACAAATGGGCTTACATAAGTAGCTCCTACCTTTCCCGCTAAAAGAGCTTGAGAGGGAGAAAAAACAAGTGTAATATTTGTTTTTATACCTTTTTCAGAAAGGATTTTTGCAGCTTTTATTCCTTCTTTTATTGCTGGAATTTTAACTACAATATTAGGAGAGATTTTAGATAATTCCTCTGCCTCTCTAACAATTTCTTCAGCTTTAAGGCTCACAGCCTCCACACTTATAGGACCATCTACTATAGAACAAATTTCTTCTATAAGCTCTCTAAATTTTTTATTTTCCTTAGAGATATGAGTAGGATTTGTAGTTACACCATCAATAATTCCTAAACTCCAAGCTTCCTTTATTTCTTGGATATTAGCAGTATCAAGAAAAAGCTTCATTCTACACCTCCTCTCAAGTTAAAGCAAACAGTTTTTATTTCTGTCATCTCTTCTAAAGCGTACTTAACTCCTTCTCTTCCAATGCCACTTCCCTTAACTCCACCATAAGGCATAAAATCTGCTCTATAGGAAGGAGCATCATTTATCATTACTCCCCCAACTTCTAATTTCTTGATAGCGTAAAAAGCCTCTTCAATATCGTTTGTAAAGATACCAGCTTGAAGACCGTACTCCGAATTATTAGCCATCTCAATAGCCTCAGAAAGCTTATTAAAGGAATTGACAACTACAACAGGGCCAAAAACTTCTTTTGAAAATAGTTTTGCCTCTGTGGGAACATTTATTACTACAGTGGGTTCAAATAATGTTTTTTCTCTTTTACCTCCAAAAACTACCTTTGCTCCCATATCTACAGCCTCTTTTATCCATTCTTCTATTCTTTTTGCGGATTCTTCGCTAATTACTGGTCCCATATCAGTATCTTCTTTCATAGGGTCTCCTACTTTAATATTTCTCACTCCTTCAATTAATTTTTCTAAGTATTCATCATATATTTCTTTTTGGACAAAAACTCTCTGTACAGAGATGCAAACCTGCCCTGCTACAGCATATCCACCTTTAATAGTAGCAGAAACTGCAGAAGAAATGTCTCCATTTTTGGAAAGGATTAAAGCAGAGTTAGAACCAAGCTCTAAGCTAATTTTTTTCAAGCCAGCGTTTTTGAGTATCTCCATACCCACATCTTTACTTCCTGTAAAGCTTATCATTCTTATCCGTGGATCTTTTACAATAGCATTTCCAACAGTACTTCCAGGTCCTACCACTACATTTATAGCTTCTTCAGGAAGTCCTGCTTCTATAAGTGCCTTTGCTAATTTAATATCTGCCAAAGGAGTTATTGTAGAAGGTTTAAATACGATGGAATTTCCTCCTGCTATGGCAGGAGCAATTTTATGAGAGGCGAGAACTAAAGGAACATTAAAAGGGGTTATTGCAGCTATAATACCCACAGGAACTCTTATGAAATAACCTACTCTTTTTTCTCCATTTGGAATACTATCAAAAGGAAGAGTCTCTCCATGAATTCTTTTAGCCTCCTCACTTGCCAATTTAAAAATTTCAACAGCCCTTCTTACTTCAATTCTTGCTTCTTTTATCGTCTTTCCGACTTCTTTAACCAAGGTTGATGCAAAATCTTCTTTATTTTTTTCTATTATTTCTGCAGTTTTTCTAAGGATTTCAGATCTTTCAAATAGACTCATCTCAGCCATAATTTTTTTGCCTTTTTCAGCTTTTTCTATAGCTCTATCTACGTCCTCAAGAGTTGACTCAGGAATAGTCTCTACAATAGTTCCATCATAAGGATTATAAACATTTATCGTTTTTACCATTTTTACGCTCCCCTTTTACTTTTCTTTTTGCAAAAAATTTTATCAGTTTAAATTTAAAATGTCAAGTTGAAAATTTTAAATTTAAAATGTATAATTTGAAATAAATTAAAATATAGAAAAGAGGGAGAAAAAATGAAAAGCTTAGAGCCTATCGAAGAATCACTCATATCTATAAAAGTTTATGAAAGTATTAGAGAAGCAATAATCTCTGGACAGTTCCCTTCAGGAACAAAGCTAACAGTAGATATGTTGAGTGAAGAGCTAAAAGTAAGCAGAACCCCTGTAAAGGAAGCTTTAGTAAGATTGGAAAGGGAAGGTTTAGTAGAAAACATTCCAAGAAAAGGGATGTTTGTGGCAAGAATTGATATTGAAGATGCTATTGAGATTTATGAATTAAGAGAGGTTTTAGAAGGATTTGCAGTAAGAAAATTTTGTGAAAACTTAGATGAGGAAACATTAAAAGAGCTAAAAGAACTTTTAGAGGAAGGAGAAAAATTTATAGCTCAGGGCAAACTGAAAAAATATTCAGATATTGATGAAAAATTCCACAAAACTATTTGGAACAAGAGTAAAAACAAAAGGCTATTTAGATTTCTCGAGAATATTAGAAGCCAAATAAGACTTCTTATGGCAAGCTCTGTAAATATTCTAGGAAGAGCAGAAGAATCTCTCAGAGAACATAAAAACATACTTAAAGCATTGGAAGAAAGGAATCCTAATCTTGCTGAAGAGTATATGAAACTCCACATAAGAAATACAAAGGAAGTAGCTTTAAAAAACTATCTTGAGAAATCAGAAATAAAGGAGGTTAGATAAGTATGAATCATAAATTTTTAGTCCATCATGAAAAGGATAACGTGGGGGTTGCAGTAGCAGATATAAAAAAAGGGGAGAAAGTGAAAGGATATTACTTAGAAGGAGGTAAATGGATAGAATTAGAAGCCTTGGACGATATTCCCTTAGGGCATAAAATTGCTCTTCAAGATTTATCGGAGAAGGATTTGATCATCAAATATGGAGAAGTAATAGGTGAGGCAGTAAAAGAAATTAAAAAGGGAGAACATGTGCATATTCATAATATAAAAAGTAGGAGGTGGTAAAAATGGAAAGAATAACTTTTAAAGGTTATAGAAGACCAGATGGTAGAGTAGGAGTTAGAAATTATGTGGCAATAATATCTGTGGATGATATATCTAATACCGCAGTGGAAGGAATTTGTAAGTTAATCTCCGGTACACTTCCTGTTACTCATCCTTATGGAAGACTTCAATTTGGTAGAGACTTGGATCTTTTTTTTCGCACCATGATAGGAACTGGGGCTAATCCCAACATAGCTTCTGCTATAGTAATTGGAATAGAAGAAAATTGGGCAAATAAGATTGCAGAAGGAATTTCTAAAACCGGAAAACCTGTAGAGGCATTTTATATTGAAGGTTACGGTGATTTAAGGACTATCGAAAGAGCTTCCAGAGTTGCTATGAAACTAGTCCAAGATGCCTCTGAAATAGAAAGAGAAGAGGTTGATATCTCAGAACTTGTAATGAGTATTAAGTGTGGAGAATCGGATACTACTTCAGGGCTTGCTGCAAATCCTACTGTAGGAAAAGTTGTTGAGAAATTACTTTCTTATGGAGGGACAGTTCTTTTTGGAGAAACGTCTGAATTAACAGGAGGAGAGCATATTATTGCTCAGAGAATTAAAGATGAGAAACAAAGACAGAGATTTTGGGATATGTTTAATGAGTATCAAGAATTTATAAAAAATGAAGGGGTAGATCTTTTGGGATCTCAACCTACCGAAGGAAATATAAAAGGGGGATTAAGTAGTATAGAAGAAAAAGCTTTAGGAAATATTCAAAAAATTGGAAAGGCTCAAATAGATGGTGTATTGGAGATGGCAGAAACTCCTCCCGGTAGAGGACTTTATTTTATGAATACCTCTTCCGCTGCGGCGGAGGCTATTACTTTATTTGCTGCAGGTGGGGCAGTAGTGCATCTTTTCCCTACAGGGCAAGGAAATGTGGTAGGGAATCTTGTTATTCCTGTAATTAAGATATCAGGAAATCCTAAAACTGTAAGTACTATGAGTGAACATATAGATGTAGATGTAAGTAAAGTTCTAACTTTGGAAGAAAGTTTAGATGAAGCAGGAGAAAAACTTTGGAATTATTTATTGAGAGTTATTTCTGGGAAACTAACATGTGCCGAAGTACTTAATCATAAAGAGTTTGTCTTAACAAAGTTTTTTAGAAGTGCCTAATTGAAAGTTCACCTCCCCAAAATCTGTTTTGGGGAGGTTTTTAAATTGTATTTCTGATAAGTTTATCTACTTCAAAAAGAGAATAAACTTTTGGGATACTTTCCCCCATAAAAAACTTTTATATCCTCAATAAAATCTAAACTATTTCTAAGAATATTCTCATAACTTCCTTTAAAGGGAATAATAGCATATTCAAAATAAAGTTTCCTTAGACATTGAGCTGAAGGGGTCTCAATAATAGGTCCTGCTATCGTATATCTTGATGGAAGTTCCTTGGAGAGCCATCCTATAGCTCTAATTAACGTCAGTGCAATGGTTTTTTCTTCATCATCTTTTATCTCATATTCATATAGACCTTTAGCAGATATGGCAAGTCCCCTTTCCTCTTTTAGGTATAGATTCTGATAATGGCTCTGAATTTATCAATGCTCATCTTTTAAGGTATTGTAAGGCTGAAAGGATAAGTTTTACAAGGACAAGGTCTTATAGGAAAAATGATAATTGTTTTGTAGAACAGAAGAATTATAGTGTAGTGAGAAGGGCTGTAGGATATTTTAGGTATAATACAGAGAAAGAATTAAAATTTCTAAATGAGCTTTATCAGTATTATAGATTATTTGTAAACTTTTTTCTTCCTGTAGTAAAGCTTGTTAAGAAGGAAAGAAGAGGTAGTAAGGTAATAAAGAGTTATGATAAACCAAAGACCCCTTATGAGAGAGTATTGGAATGTGAAGAGATAGAAGAAATAAAAGAGGGATATAGAGAAAGCATGGGGAAAGTTATGGAAGGCTCACAGATACAAGGAAGAGAAGAATGATTTCGTATAGAATTTTAATGAGGCAACGAATACCTATTTCATATAGAAAATTATGTGAGGCAACAAGTAGGGTTGGAAGGATCTAAAAGAGTTAGAGAAGGGAATGATCAGCCTAATAAATTTGGGTTTACCAAAGATTAGTCCTAATGTTTGAGGAGGTATAATACTGATTACAGGGGTCAACAATCTACATCTTGTTGCTTAGGGGTAAAATTTTTTGTTATAATTTTTAAATGCTTTAAAAAAGGAGGGAAAGTTTTGCTAAGGCAGAGTTTTATAGAAGAGCTTAAAAAGTTAGAGAATTCATTATTAGAAATGGGGAATGTGGTAAAACAAATGCTTGAAAATAGCAAAACTGCGCTTTTAGAAAGAGATGAAGAATTAGCAAAGAAAGTAATTGAAATGGATGATATAGTAGATAAATATAATTGGGATATTGAGGATAAATGTTTAAAGCTTCTTGCCCTTCAACAGCCTATGGCTCATGATCTAAGAGTAATTGCTGCTGCCATGAAGATCATAAGTGATATTGAAAGAATGGGAGATTATTGTGTTGATATAGCGAAATTTACCATAGAACTCATAAAAATGCCTTCTCTTCCCATTAATGAAGCCTTAATAAAAATGTTTGAGCTTGTGGAAAAGATTCTTTGCGATTCCCTTGAAGCCTTTGTAAATAGGGATGTAAACTTCATAATAAGTGTAGTTGAGCAAGATGATGCCATAGATAGAACTTATTATAAAATTTATGACGAAATTGTAGAAGAAATAGAACACGCTCCTGAAACTGCCCCGCAGCAAATAAGACTACTTATGATTGCAAGATTCTTAGAAAGAGTTGCCGACCACGTAACCAACGTAGCTGAAAGAATATATTACATGGAGACGGGAGAATTAAAAGAACTCCACGAATAATTAGCCAAACTTTCCTGTAATGTAATCTTCAGTCAGCTTCTGCTTAGGATTAGTAAATATCTGAGGGGTTGGACCTACTTCAATTAACTCCCCCATATACATAAAGGCAGTATAATCAGAAACTCTTGCTGCCTGTTGCATATTGTGAGTAACAATGATTATAGTTATATGTTCTTTTAACTCCTTTATAGTTTCCTCAATTCGGTAAGTAGAAATGGGATCAAGAGCTGATGTAGGCTCATCCATAAGAAGTACCTCTGGTTTTACTGCAAGAGCTCTTGCAATACAAACTCTCTGTTGTTGACCACCAGAAAGGGCAGAAGGATAATCCTTAAGCCTGTTTTTAACCTCATCCCAAATTCCTGCCAGCTTTAAACTCTCCTCTACTATTTTATCCAATTCTTCCTTGGGCAATTTTTTATTATTAAGAATATATCCAGCAATCACATTATCATAAAGGTTCATATGATTAAAAAGATTAGGTCTTTGAAAGACCATTCCAATTCTTCTTCTCACCATAACAGGATCCACATTTTTATTATATATGTTTAGATCATCTAAAAATATTTTTCCCTCCACCCTTGCCCCTGGACTTAATTCATGAAGCCTATTAAAACATCTCAAAAGGGTAGTCTTTCCACATCCTGAGGGTCCAATTATAGCAGTAATTTGTCTCTCTTTTATAGAAAGACTAATATCCTTTAAAACCCTCATATTTCCAAACCAGGCATTGAGATTTTCAACCCTTATTTTATCCAACTTCTATTCCTCCCTTAAATCTATTTCTTCCTTCCTCCATAAAACCTTGCAATAATATTTAACACTAACACAATAAATACTAAAACAAGAGCAGATGCATATGCCATATGTCTCCAATCATCATAAGGAGATGTGGCATAGTTAAAAATAGTCACTGTAAGACTTCCTATAGGCTTTGTTAAACTTACACTCCAGTAAACATTATTAAGAGAAGTGAAAAGTAAAGGTGCAGTCTCGCCCATAGCCCTAGCTATAGCTATCATTATACCTGTAATAATTCCACTTGAGGCAGAAGGAATTACCACCTTTAAAATAGTTCTCCATTTAGGAACACCAAGAGCATAAGCAGCTTCCCTTAAAGATATTGGAACCATTTTTATAGATTCGTCGGCAGCTTTTGCAACAATAGGTAACATAATGATTGATAAGGCTATTCCACCAGCAAGAGCCGAGAAAGATTTCATAGGAACTACCACTACAAGATACACAAAAACACCAATAATAATGGTAGGAAAGCTTGTTAAAACCTCCGCAAGAAATTTAGTCCACCAAGCAAGTCTTCCCGCTCCATATTCATTTACATAGACTCCTACCATTATTCCAAGAGGAATACCAATAATACTTGCAAGTAAGGTAAGAATAAAAGTTCCTAAAAGGGCATTACCGATTCCTCCTCCAGGAACTCCAGGTGGTTTGGGAAGCTCCAAAAACATTCTAAAGTTAATATACCTTACACCCTTCAAAAATATATCTCCAAGAATCCAAAAAAGAAAAAAAGCTCCTATAAAAAAGGTTAAGATACTTATAAATAACATTATTTTGTTTATAGCTTTTCTCTTTTTATAACTCATCTTCTCTCAGTCCTCTTAAGAATATAATACCTAGCAAAACCCATAACTAAAAAAGTAATCAAAAAGAGTATGAGGGCAAGTTCCATAAGAACAGAAATCTTTAGTTTTCCTGTTGCTTCAGCAAATTCATTTATGATAACACTGGTTATGGTAACTCCTGGAGAAAATAAAGATATAGCTATATCATAAAAATTACCTATAACCATTGTAACCGCTACTGCTTCCCCAAGAGCCCTCCCAAGACCTAATATCCCCGCTGCGAAAACTCCTGACCTTGCATTACCAAGAACTACCCTCCAAATTACTTCCCATTTTGTCATTCCTAAGGCATAACCTGCTTCTCTCTGATCCTTTGGAACTGCCATTAAAATCTCCCTGGAAAGAGAAGAGATTGTAGGAATTATCATTATAGAAAGAACCAAACTTGCAGTTAAATATCCAACTCCAATAGGATAACCTTGAAAAAAGGGCAAAAATCCTAAAATCTTCTGCAAGAAAGGGCCAACCTTAAGCTGAATCAAAGGGGCAAGAGAGAAAAGTCCCCACATTCCATATATAAGGCTTGGAATCGCCCCTAAAAGTTCAATAATAAAAGAAAGAGGTCTCTGCAAAAGAGGAGGAGAAAGCTCAGAGATAAAAATTGCAATTCCTATACTCAAAGGAAAAGCAATCAAAAGAGCAAGGAAAGAAGTAACAAGGGTTCCGTAAATAGCGGGAAGGGCACCGTATTTTTCAGCCACAGGATCCCATACTTTCTCAATTAAAAATTTAATTCCAAATTTCTCAATACTAGGAAAGGAATAGATAAGAAGTTCTATAAACAGAAAGACTACAAGCGCAATTAAGATCAAGCTTGACAAAATAGCTATTATTTTAAATATTATATCCCCAAAATTTCTCCTCATATATCCTATTCACTATTCTATCCTATTATAATTTTACTTTTTAAAATTTAAAACTAATTTAAAGAATTATGGGACAGAATATCAAGAATCTCAAAAAAGGTATTTATAGTAAAAGAGAGCATATTTTTTGAAATTTTGTCAACAGTGTCGGTTTTTTTATGAAGATCTGGAATATCTTCATTTTTATCTATGGCTATGAAAAATAAAAATGGCTTCTCATACAAATGAAAGGCATATTGATCCGATTCATTAAGATAATACTCCCTTACGAAATACAGATTATTGTTAGTAAACCTAAGATTACTTACTAATTTACTTGCATAAGTATTATAACTTATAATAAGATTTTCGCCTTTTCCTACACAATCAAAATTTATATTTAACACTATATTATCCATAGGAATAGGAGGATAATCTACAAAATACTCCGAGCCAAGAAGACCTTTCTCCTCCCCATTGGTTACTAAAAATAAAAGATTATAGGGAGAAAAATTACCTCTTTCCCAGATCTCCTTAGCTATCTCTAAAAGTACCCCAACTCCCGATGCATTATCATTTGCCCCAGGAAAATAGCTACCATCATAGTCTTCCCCCACATGATCCACGTGAGCAGTGATAACTATAGTTTTTTCAGTTTTTGTCAAAGAAGGGATAAAAAAGTACAAATTAAATGCTTTTGCCATCTCTTTTTTATACTTAATTCTATAATAAGCTTTAAGTCTTCCTTCACTATGCATATAATTTGATATCTCATCAAAAACTTCAGGAGTTATATAAATTACAGGCAAATCTTCCTTAAGAAAAAACATAGACTTTTGTAGTATAATCTCAGCCCTATCCTCGGGAAGTCCAAGAATTACTCCCTTTGCTCCATAGGCATGAGCCAAAAGAATATACTTGTCTGCATATCTATCCTTAACAAAATAAAAGGTACCTTTTATATCCTTTAAATTATTCTTTATTTCTGCCTCTAAGTCGTAGCTTCCTGAAAATCTATCCCTAAAATCTTTTCTATAAATATACTTTTTCAAAACTTTTCCCTTACCCTTTAAAACTAATTCAGGAGCTCCATCATAATAAAAAACCTCTACAGGAAATTCTTGATAAAAAACATCTTTCAAACCTAACTTCTTCAATTCTCTCTCAATAAACTTCAAAGCTCTTAAGTTCTCAAAAGTTCCTGCCTGCCTTCCTTTATACTCTACTCCAGAAAGCTCCCTTATAACCATTAGAGCATAGTCTCCCCTAACATCTGATCTTATCGAAGAAAGTAGTAATAGTAAGATGACTAAAAAAGCAATTAGTTTACTAATTTTTCTCATAAATTTTTACTCCTATCACTTACCTCTTTTAAAAGATGAAGAGCAGATTTTAATAAAGAATAATTCTCTAAATCTTGAAGAATAGGAGAAGCTTTAAGCTGAGTTATATAAGAACTAAGCTCATCAAGTAAAGATTCTATATCAAAAGAAGGAGCAACTTTAGGCGCTATAATCTCTTTCTTTTCCAGATCTAAACTCTGGGTATAAGATGGGACAATGGTTTTCCTCCCTTTTAATTGCAATAGCTGACTTAAGGCTTGAGAGGCTTGAGGTTCTCCATGAACTATTAAAAATATAGGATCATTTTTAAAATATTCTGTCCACTTTATAAGATCCTTTTGATCGGCATGAGCAGAAAAACCATTTATAGTATGAATTTTTGCTCTAACAGTAATTTCTTCTCCCATCACATGAACCACTTTTTCTCCATCCACAATCCTTCTTCCTAAGGTTCCTTGTGCTTGATAGCCCACAAATATGACATGAGTATTTTCCTTCCACAAATTATGTTTTAGATGGTGCAAAATTCTTCCTCCAGTACACATTCCAGACCCTGCAATAATAATCCCTGTATCAAGCTCATTTATACTTTTTGACTCATCAGGAGTTGTCAAATATCTTAAATTTTTTAGTTCAAAGGGATTTATTCCTTCAAGAAAATACTTTTGTATTTCTCCTGAAAGAAGATTGCTATGCTTTTCATAAACCGCTGTAACTTTCTTGCCCATAGGACTGTCAAAAAATATGGGAATTTTAGAAAAAAAAGGATATTTATAGGAAAGGAGCATAAGCTCATACATAACCCTTTGAGCCCTATCTACCACAAAGGATGGTATAAGAATTTTACCCTGAGAATTTATTGCATCAAGCACTACCTTTTCAAATTCTGCTCGAGTCTCCTCTAAAGTCTTGTGCAATCTATCTCCATAGGTAGACTCTATAACTACATAATCAGCATCCTCAATAATAGAGGGCCGTCCTTCCATTACATTATTTTGAGGACCTATATCTCCTGAAAAAACAATTTTTGTATCATTACTCCAAAGCTCTAAAGAGGAAGCTCCCAATATGTGAGCCGAATCTCTAAACCTTATTTTTATATCAGAAAGATCTACCATTTCATCATAGGGGACTGGCTCAAAAAGTTTCATTGCCATCTCTACTTCCTTTTCGGTATAAAGGGGTTCTACAAGAGGCTTTCCTGATCTTAAATTTTTCCTATTTATCCTTTCTGTTTCTTCCTTCATTAACTTTACAGTATCAAGCCAAAGAATCTCACAAAGCTCTATAGTAGGGTAAGTAGCATAAATTCTACCTTTAAAGCCTTCTTTAACTAGTTTAGGAATCCTTCCTGAGTGATCCAAATGGGCATGAGTTAGAATAACTGCTTTTATTTCCGTAGGGTCAAATAAAAACGGATTTTCATTTTCTTTTTCTGACCTCCCTTGAAAAATACCACAATCCACAAGATATTTAAAATTATTTTCCAAAAGATAGCATGATCCAGTAACCTCCCCTGCAGCCCCATAAAAGGTAATTCTCATAAAATCTCACCTTCTTTTATCTAATTTTCAATTTAACCTGTCCACAGGAGAAACACTCATGACATCTTATACAATGAGGAGAATTTGGATCCTTATACACTTCAATATTTATAGGACACTTAGGCTTACAAAGGCTACATTCCGGACAGGTTGGTTTCACCTCAAGATGATAAAAAGAAATCTTATTAAATACAGAAAGAATCGTTCCAAGAGGACATACAAACCTGCAGAAAGGTCTTGAGATAAATATACTAGAGATAATAAAACCTATGAGGATAAGGATTTTAATCCCAAAAAGAAATCCGATTAAACTTCTTAAAGGAGGATGAAGAAGTATTTGAGGAATACCTGCCTCAAGGGTTCCAGCAGGACATAGTTTACAAAACCAAGGCTCCAGGGTTATATAGGGAATAATTATCACTAAAATTATAAAAATGCTCCATCTTATAAAAGTAGCAAATTTATTCTCAATTGCAAGCTTTTTTGTGGGAATTTTATAAAGAAGATCCTGAATAAATCCAAAAGGACATATCCATCCACAGAAAAATCTTCCTAAAAGAATGCCAGCAAGAAATAAAACTCCTAAGGTAAAAAAGGGAAATTTATGAAGAACAATAAAATGCTGCAAAGTACCAATAGGACATGCAAAATTTGCCAAAGGACAAGAATAACAATTAAAAACTGGCACAGGAATATACTTGCCCCAAGGCGCTAAAAAATAGGAATTAACAACAATTAAGCTTATGGTTTGCCATAAACTTCTTAAGCTGAAAAATCGCCTCCTTTTCATGAGAAAAATTATAACTCATTATTAGGAAAAAATGAACATCGCTTTATCGCAAATTTCTAATACTACATGTATAATTTAAAACTGCACTTTTACCTGGTTCCACTTCTACATAAAACCTAAAATTGTTTTTATCTATCTTCTCATATCTAAAATTACTACTCTTTATTTCTATCTCGTCTCCTGAAATATACTCCCAAACCTCTACTAAAACTTTTTCCTTCTTAGCATTTTTTATAATGATAGAAACAGATCTTTCAGTAATTTCATATTTACCCTCTATCCTCTTTTTCTCCTCAAGGATCCTTCTTTCAGAAGTAAGATCAAAATCCTGTCCCTGAACAACCTCTATCTTTTCTCCCTCCGATACATCAGAAATATTGGCGCTACCTAAGAAGACAACTCTGCCATTTTCCATAGTAAAAATATTCACTTTTCCTGAGGGAATTGGAATTCCAAGCCCTTTTTCTTTTTTATTCTCAATATTCCAGAGGATATAGACATTTTTCATATTCCCCATATATCCTAACACATATCTTTTAATAGGGTCCTCTACTACCGTATCAATAAGAGGAATTAGCTTTATAGCACCCCGAGATATACTCCACTCACCAGGAATCTCAAAAAGTTTATAACCCTCAATAGATTCTACCTCTGGTAACGAAGGTGTAGCTTCAGCTAAAAGAGGAGACATTTTTGAAACACCATACGAATCTCTTTCCATACTTAAACTTCCTAAAAGAAGAGCCATTTTAACCTTTTGAAAGTTCATATCTGATGAATTTTGTATAATTACCTCGGTAAAAAATCTTATCTTATTTCCATCAATCAAAAACATATGATTGGAGCTCCACTTAATATTGGGAACTATAATATAAATTTTTAAAATGTCTTTAGTGTCCTCTTTTGCTTCAATCCAAACCCCTAAGGAGGGATAAACAATCTCTCTTATAGTATTTCCAAAAGTGGAAAGAACAAATAAATTATTATAAGAGACGCTACCTCCAACTTCTTCAAGAGAAACAAAGTTTAATCCCTTTTTTAACTCCACTTCTTTATCAAAAGAAAAAACACCTATATTTTGTTGATAAACCACAAGAGAAGTTTGGGAAAAAACAGTGGTAATAATAAAAATCAAAAAAATTAAAATAAAAAGCTTATATTTCATCTTTTCTACCCCCCATAAAATTTTTAACCTCATTATATCACATAAAAATTTTCCTTTTTGTCACCCACCCCATGGATTTATTTATTGGAGATCAAAAAGAAAGGAGGTGAAAAAAATGCCAGTACAATCTTTACCTTACAATTCTCGTCTCATCTTAAGAGTGCAGATTGGGGTTCAATCTGGAAATCCAGTATTAAGAAACAGAAGTTTTAACAATATAAAGCCCGATGCTACTGATGAAGCAGTATATACTGTTGCTCAAGTTTTAGGAAGTTTACAAAAGTATCCTGTAGTAAAAGTAGTAAGAACCAATGACGAAGAGATTATAGAAGCCTAATTCTTTAAAAGATTAACCTAAAAGGAGGTGAAAAAATGGCAACCTATAGTTCAAGAAGATACATAAGAATGATCTTTAAAGACAGCGGTGGAAGCAATTTTACTATAAGAGTTCCAGAACCTAAGGACAATATAACGGAGCAAGAAATATTAAATGCTATGGATATTATTATAAGCCAAAATATATTCCAAGGAAGATCAGGAGACTTGGTAGAAAAAGTTGATGCAAGAGTAATAGAGACCAATATAAGTGATTATTATGACTAATAAAAAATAAAACTTGGGGCGGAGAGAATCCGCCCCATTAAAAGGGAGGAAAATCCATGTTAGAGAGCATTATTAAAAAGGTACAATTCAAATTTAGTTTCCTCTACCAAGCTTTTCCTGCCTACACTTGTAAAATCTGTGGTAAAAAGAAAAATTTCATATTTTTCATAGACGAAAATCCAATATGTCCAGAATGCTTTCCTACTTTTTTAGAAAAGCAATTTCTTCCCCTTCTCATATCAAAGATTATTTTAAGCATGGAACATAGGGAGGATAAAAATGCTTAGGATAAATGAGATAAAAGTATCCAAAAACTTTTATTTGAAGGATTTTGAATGTCCATGTTGTAATAAAGTAATGCTTCATCCCACTCTTTTGGAAAATTTGGAAAAATTAATTGCCAGTGGGCTAAAAATAAAAATTACTAGCGGATATAGATGTGAGAAGCATAACAAGGAAGTTAAAGGAGTTCCAAATTCAAAACATATGAAAGGAATGGCATGTGATATAACCTGCAATGATATTGAAAAAGCCTACGAAATGGCGCAAAAACTTGGATTTTCTTATGTAAAGATCGATAAATTAAAAAAGTATATCCATATGGAGGTGTAAAAATGACTGACATCACTCAACTTATAAGTAATTTAGGATTTCCCATTGTGGTTTCCTTGATCCTTCTTATAAGAATAGAAACAAGACTTGAAAATCTTACAAAAGCAATAAATGAATTGTCTCAAGCAATACTTAATCTCTCAGGAAAAACTTCTTCCTAACTTTATAATCTACCAGCTGAGGCATAAACTCATCTCAGCTGGTAGGCTTTAAATTTGTTACATAATACCATTCAACAAAAACATTATTTTATCTAAACTTTTTAAGATCGACAGAAATTGTAACAAAAAATCAAAGCAAATTTTTAAAGAAAAACCTCATTATTACTCAATTTCATAAAAATTTTCTAACTTTTCTGAGTAGAATCTCTCTAAAATCTTCTTAAATACTTCATTTAAAAGTTTTTAATTTTATTCTTAAAAGCTTATTTCTTCGTCGACCCCCAATAACCCCCTAAACCCCGGGGGATCGACAGACCTATAAATTTTCCATTCCATACCTCTTTACATCTTATTCTTTTTATGCTATATTATCCTCAAAATTGTAGCGTACCTATAAGGGTAGTTAATTTTAAGCGGTAGCTTTTTTGCCCTTTTTACGGGTTTGTAGCGTACCTATAAGGGATTGAAACTTGCACTTGCAAACCTACAAAAGCATCCCATTGAAGGTTTGTAGCGTACCTATAAGGGATTGAAACTTCTTATTACTTTTCTTGTAGAAACAGCCAAAATTTCGTTTGTAGCGTACCTATAAGGGATTGAAACTTAGATTTTGCGAAATTATATATCGAATTAAAAGAAAGTTTGTAGCGTACCTATAAGGGATTGAAACATGGACGTTATGGAGACAGGCTTGAAGTAAGGTTTCGTTTGTAGCGTACCTATAAGGGATTGAAACATTCATCGTTGTTCATTTTATCTCCTTATATAACATGTTTGTAGCGTACCTATAAGGGATTGAAACAAGCTGAAGGGCAAGGAGTATATTTGATAACATAGAAAGTTTGTAGCGTACCTATAAGGGATTGAAACAAGCAACCCTTGAAATAGAAATGCCTTTCTTCTTTGCGTTTGTAGCGTACCTATAAGGGATTGAAACATTTTCTAGTAATTCATGGTTGGATGGTTTATTTACGTTTGTAGCGTACCTATAAGGGATTGAAACTTTCCTGTTTTCAAACTATTGGGGCAGTGGGTATTGAGTTTGTAGCGTACCTATAAGGGATTGAAACTAATTTGCCAGATTTGCCCGATGATTTTTAGTTTAAGTTTGTAGCGTACCTATAAGGGATTGAAACTTCACCTCCTTTCCTATGAATTTGAGGATGAGTAAAGTTTGTAGCGTACCTATAAGGGATTGAAACAGGAGTAGTTTTGGTTCGGTCTGGTTGATAAAAAGTAGTTTGTAGCGTACCTATAAGGGATTGAAACAAAGAAGATTTCCCAGATTTTTATGAGGATTTTGGCTAGTTTGTAGCGTACCTATAAGGGATTGAAACGAAATAGGAAATATTTTGGTAATCGATAGAGATGAAGTGTTTGTAGCGTACCTATAAGGGATTGAAACCCTGGGATATTTCCAAAAAGTTGTGGGGGCTACTTTGTTTGTAGCGTACCTATAAGGGATTGAAACAAAAATTTTTTCAGGTTCGTTGATATTTACAAAATCTGTTTGTAGCGTACCTATAAGGGATTGAAACTGACACCCTTGTCTCCATAACGATTCTTCTCAATTACGTTTGTAGCGTACCTATAAGGGATTGAAACCAACCAACATTATAAAAATGTGGATGAATTTCTTAAGTTTGTAGCGTACCTATAAGGGATTGAAACTTCCATCTTGCTTTAGCGCCAGCCAATGGAAAAGCCGTTTGTAGCGTACCTATAAGGGATTGAAACCTTGGAGGAAATAAATGAGCCTACACAAGAAGTTGGAGTTTGTAGCGTACCTATAAGGGATTGAAACTGTCAAGTGGAGATGTAAGTTTATCACATCCTAATTTGTTTGTAGCGTACCTATAAGGGATTGAAACTCCCATACGCCGTACTTAAACAGCTTCTCTCCATCTGTTTGTAGCGTACCTATAAGGGATTGAAACTTACGCCGATTTTATTCTTTGTGGAAACTTCCTCAAGTTTGTAGCGTACCTATAAGGGATTGAAACAGGAGTGAGACTCCCTGGCTCGTGATTTCCACAAGTGGTTTGTAGCGTACCTATAAGGGATTGAAACTATAGCAACCTCAAAATCGGCTACTGGCTCTTTTTCACGGTTTGTAGCGTACCTATAAGGGATTGAAACCTTATCCCTCTTTTCAAAATAACAGTACTTGTCTCTGTTTGTAGCGTACCTATAAGGGATTGAAACTCCCATACGCCGTACTTAAACAGCTTCTCTCCATCTGTTTGTAGCGTACCTATAAGGGATTGAAACAGCCATGGATGCTCTTCGTGAGTCAGCACGGGCTTCGTTTGTAGCGTACCTATAAGGGATTGAAACAAAGGCTTGAGGCCAAGATAAACGTGAAGGAGGGAGGTTTGTAGCGTACCTATAAGGGATTGAAACCCTCTTTTGTTTGAATGGAAAATTTGGAGGAATCAATGTTTGTAGCGTACCTATAAGGGATTGAAACGTAAGTGCCTCTGTTGATTTTTCGATCGTCTTATCAGTTTGTAGCGTACCTATAAGGGATTGAAACTGTATCCGTATTTTCTTATGTACAAGAGGTTGGAGGTTTGTAGCGTACCTATAAGGGATTGAAACGCCGCTGCTTCCATTTCAGCAAATGTTTCAGACATCGTTTGTAGCGTACCTATAAGGGATTGAAACAAAATTCCTCCTCGAGTTTTTCGTATTCTTCATCAGGTTTGTAGCGTACCTATAAGGGATTGAAACACTTGTAAGTACCGTCTCCTAAGTCCTTAACCGTTATGTTTGTAGCGTACCTATAAGGGATTGAAACACATCTTTAACTTCTCCTAAAACTTCTAAAGGAGAAGTTTGTAGCGTACCTATAAGGGATTGAAACCTTCCATACTACGCCTCCGATATCGTCCAGTCTCCGTGTTTGTAGCGTACCTATAAGGGATTGAAACGCCGCTGCTTCCATTTCAGCAAATGTTTCAGACATCGTTTGTAGCGTACCTATAAGGGATTGAAACTTCTCTTCACTCCCCTTCCAAAAATTCTTTGGAAACGTTTGTAGCGTACCTATAAGGGATTGAAACAACCAGGGTAGTCTGCCGCAGCAGTATCATTCAAACAGTTTGTAGCGTACCTATAAGGGATTGAAACTTTGGACCGCCTGTTCATCTTTTTCTCTTTGTATTCGTTTGTAGCGTACCTATAAGGGATTGAAACATTGCCTTGAGGATCTCCTGCCATATTTCAGGATCATGTTTGTAGCGTACCTATAAGGGATTGAAACTCTCGTGGAATTCCACATAGAAGAGGATTGGGTATACGTTTGTAGCGTACCTATAAGGGATTGAAACGAATTCTACCAAATATTCGTCGAATTCTTTTTCGGCTGTTTGTAGCGTACCTATAAGGGATTGAAACCTTTGGGATATGCTTGTAAAAGACACTTGGCAAAGCAGTTTGTAGCGTACCTATAAGGGATTGAAACTCGGGGAAAAAGGAGCAGAAGCAGTTATTCCTTTAAAGTTTGTAGCGTACCTATAAGGGATTGAAACCAGCGACAGACCAAGATGTTTATGACGTAGCTATTGGTTTGTAGCGTACCTATAAGGGATTGAAACAACGAAATGAGAACACATACATTTCAGAATTCACAAGTTTGTAGCGTACCTATAAGGGATTGAAACCAAAATTAAACAGAAAGAAGAAGAAAAAGCGAGGAGGTTTGTAGCGTACCTATAAGGGATTGAAACCGTGTTAGATTTTTTTGGCCTACCCATGTATCCATCCAGTTTGTAGCGTACCTATAAGGGATTGAAACAGGATCTCCCGGGGTAGAAGCCTACCCCGGGCACTCTGTTTGTAGCGTACCTATAAGGGATTGAAACTTCAAAATCTCAACAAGTTCGACCACGTCCCAGACTTGTTTGTAGCGTACCTATAAGGGATTGAAACCACTGTCATTAATTGCAAAGAGAAAAATTATGTAATAAAATCTATATCATATATGAGAAAATTTATGCAGAGATTTTTGAAAGGACATAAGCCCACTTTAGGAGCTCTTGAGATATTAAAATATATAGGTCCTGGGTTTTTAGTAACTGTTGGGTTTATTGACCCTGGTAATTGGGCCTCTAATATGGCAGCAGGATCGCAATTTGGGTATAAATTACTTTGGATGGTAACCCTCTCCACCATAATGCTCATATTTTTACAACATAATGCAGCCCACTTAGGAATTGCTACAGGACTTTGTCTCTCAGAAGCTATCTCTAAATATTTCCCTAAATTTCTTCGTTATTTTGTCCTTGTTACTGCTATGCTTGCCTCTATCTCTACTGCCCTTGCAGAGATATTAGGAGCTGCTATTGGGCTTAATATGCTTTTTAACATTCCTATAAATATAGGGGCATTCATTACTACTATTGTGGTAATACTGATGCTACTTTCTAATAGCTATAGAAAAATTGAGAAATATATTATTGGCTTTGTATCTCTTATAGGTCTTTCTTTTCTTTTTGAGCTTTCATTAGTGAAAATAAATTGGAAAAGTGCAATACAAGGATGGATAATTCCTTCTTTTCCTCAAAATTCCATTCCCATAATCATGAGTGTTTTAGGAGCTGTAGTTATGCCCCATAATCTTTTCTTGCATTCGGAGATTATCCAAAGCAGACAATGGAATTTAGAAGATGAGAGCATCATAAGAAAACAACTGAAATATGAATACTTAGATACCATTGGAGCAATGCTTGTAGGCTGGGCAATAAACAGCTCCATGATCCTTATTGCTGCAGAAGCCTTTTATAAAAATGGTATTTTGATCACAGAGCTTCCTCAAGCTTATTTAACTTTGAAACCCCTATTAGGACACCTTGCTTCATACGTCTTTGCTATTGCTCTTATCTTCTCAGGATTCTCTTCCTCCATGACCGCAGGGATGGCAGGAGGAAGCACATGGGCTGGAATGTCTAATGAGCCTTTTGATGTCAAAGACAATCATACCCGTATAGGAATATTAATTACTTTAATAGGAGCACTTTTTGTAATATTTTTTATTTCTAATCCTTTTCAGGGATTAATCTGGAGTCAAATAATGCTGAGTATTCAACTTCCTTTCACTATCTTTTCTTTAATCAGGCTTACTTCCTGGGAAAAAGTTATGGGAAAATTTAAAAACTCAAAGATAGATAATATTATCTTAATTACCATCGGGATTATTGTAACTCTGCTAAATATAACCCTTTTCCTTAGCTTCTTATGATCTACATTACTATCGCCTTTTATGTTGAAGGAAAGCCTATTATAGACTACTTCAATCTTAAAAAGTTAAATGATTCATCAAAATTTCAAATTTTCAATAAAGATGAGATTTTTTTAATAATAAGCGGAGAAGGTAATATAAACTCTGCTATAGCTACTACTTATTTATTAACGAAATATGGCTGGAAAAATGAAGATATTGCATTAAATATAGGTATTTGTGGGGCAAAAGACGGTGGTTTCTCGAAAGGAGATTTAATCTTATGTAATAAAATAATCAACCACAATTCTAAAAGAGCATTTTATCCTGACATTTTAATTAGCCACGATATGAAGGAAGCATCCCTTGAGAGTTTTGATTTTCCTGTAAGAAAATGTCATCAAGAAGAGATAGAGGGGGACATTGTAGATATGGAGGGGGCAGGATTTTTTGAGGCCGCTTCTTCTTTTTTGTATTCCCATAACATTCACTGTATAAAAATAGTGTATGACCTTTTAGATTTTGATAAGATTGATCCCAAAATGGTTCAAGAAATTATAATAAAAAATATCTTTAAGATAGAAAATTTTATTAATTCTCTTTTAACTCTTAATGAAAAATATCTTCAAAGAAGAGAAGATAAAAAAATCAAAGAGATTTTAGAAAAGCTAAAAAGCAATTTACATCTTACAAGATCTATGGAGATAGAATTAAAAAAGCTTTTGAAAATATATCTTATAAGATACAAACAAATTCCTGAGGAAATAGAAGAGTTTGTAAATATAAAAGTAAATTCAAAGAAGGAAGGTAAAGAATACTTTGAAAAGCTTAAGAACTTCCTTACTTTCTAAACCCTTTTCCCATATATATGTGGAAAAGGAGATAATATCTCATGAAATAACTAAGGAGATCCTTAAAAAATTTCCCAATTCTCAAATAATCACTGTTAACCATTATAAAGAGGTATTTTCAAGGCCAAGACAAAATTATAAATTACAAGAGCTGAGTAAAAAATTAATCCTTGCAAAAAAAAGAGAAAAATTCCTCTCCCCTGCATCATCCCTTTGCCAAAATTTTGGACACCCATATTTTTATTACGCCAATCTTATAGTAAATTGTATTTTCAACTGTGATTATTGTTTCTTAAAGGGCATGTACTCTTCTGCTAACATAGTTATATTTGTTAATATAGAAGATTACTTTAAAGAGATAGATGAAATCCTTAAAAAACATCCCCTTTATTTGTCTCCTTCTTATGAGACTGATCTTTTAGCTATGGAAGAAATAGTGCCCTTTTTTAGCAGATTTGTAAATTATGCTTATTCAAAAGAAAATCTAATTCTTGAAGTGAGAACAAAAAGTGTCAATTATACGGCAATTAAAAATTTAAAGCCGTCCCCTAATATTATCTTAGCCTGGACCCTCCTTCCCCAAGAGATTATTGAAAGGTATGAGAAAACTCCGAATCTTTCTTTAAGGATAAATACCATAAAGAGGGCAATTCATGATGGATGGAAAGTAAGATTGAGCTTTGATCCTATAATACTCGTGGAAAATTGGAAAGAGATTTATAAAAAATTTATAGATTATATATTTAGTGAAATACCAGCATCTAAAATTCAAGATATCACCATAGGTGTATTTAGAATTCCTAAGGAGTATTTAAAAAGGATGAGAAAAAAGTTTGAAAATGAGATTACTCTCTTCCCTTATGTAGAGGATATAGATGCCTATACTTACTCTCCTTCCACAAAAGAAGAACTTTTAAATTTTATATCCTCAAAAGTTAAAAATTACATCCCCGAAGATAAAATCTATACTATTTAAGAAATTTTTCTTCCATAGCTTCTGTTATTCCATTGTTTTTTGCAATCTCACTATATATCCTGGCACTTTCTCTCCATTTCCTCTCAAAGGTATTAAAATCGGTCTCAAAAAGTCCAAACCTTTGTAAAAATCCTTCAGCCCACTCAAAATTGTCCATCAATGACCAATGGAAATATCCCCTCACATCTACTCCTTCCTCTATAGCTCTATGAAGCTGAATAAGGTGAGAGATGAGATATTTTGGTCTTTTTTCATCCTTGGCATCAGATATCCCATTTTCTGTAATGTAAATAGGCTTTTTTGTTAAACCGTAAAATCTTTTTACTACTTTATAAATTCCCTCAGGATAAATCTCCCAACCAAAATCTGAAGTTTCTCCCTCAGGAGATCCCATCTTTAGCCCCATAAGTATCCTAGTGTAATAGTTTATTCCAAGATAGTCTAAGGTATTCTTTGCGTATGGAATTTCTTCTTTAATAAAGGGAGAGGAAAATTTCCCAGTAAGAAGAGTTTCTATGAATACCCTATTGTAAATTCTATCCCCAAAATTAGCAAATTTTCTATCTATAAAAGAATTAGGGTTTTTAGGTTCAAAATAGATCACATTATAGGCAATGCTTACCTTTGCGTCAGGAGATATCTGATGGATAACCTCATAGGCTTTAGCGTGAGCCTTTGCCATGTTATTCAAAACTCGGAGCATCTTTATTAAACTTTTTCCTTGGGGTGGAAATTGTCCATAAAGATATGCCATAAAAGCATAGGCATTGGGCTCATTTATGGTCATCCAATAATTTACTAGATCTTTAAACTCACTTACAATCTTCTTTACATAGCGTAAATAATAATCAATAATATCTGGATTTAGCCATCCACCCCTTTTGGCCATCCATAAGGGGTTAGTAAAGTGATGCAAAGTAACAAACGGCTCTATGTTTCTCCTTCTCAAAGAAATAAGCATAGATCTATATCTTTCAAGAGCAGACTCATCAAACCTTCCTTCCTCGGGTTCTATCCTACTCCACTCTATGGAGAACCTATAGGCATTATTGTTCAGCTTTTCAATAAGATCAAAATCCTCTTCATACCTATTCCAACTATCACAAGCTTTTCCAGAAACTTGTCCATTTTTCACCTTGCCTTGTTTTTCAAATTCCCACCAATCATTGTAAAAATTGTCGCCCTCAATTTGATGAGATGCGGTTGCAGTCCCCCACAAAAAACCCTCAGGAAATTTATACTTAACCATAAATGCCTCCCAACTTTTATCTATCAATTAAAGTATAGAAAAAACAAAAAATTCCTTCAAGATCAAAGATTTAAAAAACAGTCCAACGACTTACTTCTATTTATAACCCAAATCCTATTTTGTATTGTCCTGCCTTTTAAGGAAATAAGAACTTCATCAACACTTAATGGAATAGCTCTTCTCTTTACTGTCCCTTAAAATGTATGCAAAAACTATATTCCATGCCTTGAAAAGATAGATTTTAACTTTTTATATTAAAATCATTCTGTTTTCAAATTTCACATACTTTTTGCCTGATTCTTTTTCTTCATCTCTTGGGCATATTCAACCTCTAAATCATAGTCAGTAATATCCATTACCCTTGAAAAACAAAAATCAATATGTTTTACTATTTTTATTATAAAAATTTTGAAGAGGAGAATATGAAGGTTTCGGCAGTAATTTTTGATATGGATGGAGTCATTTTTGATACTGAGAGGCTGGGTTATATCTTCTGGAAAAAAGCCTTAGAAGAGTTTGGATATATTATAAACGAAGAGATTTATTATGAGACTGTGGGAGTTAACATTTTAGAGACAGAAAGAATTTTTAAAAAGTATTTAGGAGATATACCCTTTGACGAGATATATAAAAGAAAAAAGGAGCTTATAGAGGAATATATTGAGAAAAATGGTCTACCTGTAAAGGGCGGATTCTTTGAACTTTTAGATTTTCTTGATGAAAAGAAGATACCAAGAGGAATAGCTACATCTACAGAGAGGGAAAGGGCTATTCCCCTTCTTGAAAGAGCTAAAATTTTAAATAAATTTGACGTGATTGTGTGTGGAGACGATGTAGAAAAAAGCAAACCAGAGCCTGATATATTTTTGCTTACTGCTCAAAGACTTAAGGCTAACCCTAAGGAATGTATTGTTCTTGAGGATTCAGATAATGGAGTGCTTGCAGCAAAAAGGGCTGGGATGACCCCCCTTCTTATTATTGACTTTAAGCCACCCCATCCTGAAACCCTCAAAAGAGCCTATAAAGTCTTTAATTCTCTATGGGAAGTAAAGGAGTATTTAAAAGAGGTAATTTAATCTTCTTTCAATAATATTCCTGCAATAAGCATACCAATAATACCCAATCCTATTATTACATGGAATACATAAAAATAGCTTCCCCAAATATCCCTCAACATAACTGAAATGATTCCACCAAGAATTGCTCCAAAACCATAAGCAGTAAAAACTATACCATAATTTTGTCTATAATTCTTCTCTCCAAAAAGAATAACGGTAGATGCAGGAGCAATAGCAAGCCAAGATCCTAAAATTAACCAGAAAAGAGAAAAAGAAATTATATACAATGTCAAATTATTACCACCAGTTATAATCATAAAGAAAGATGCAGTTATAGCCATAAGATAAGAGATAAAACTTGCTTTTCTTGGAAAAATCTTATCTGTTATCCATCCAAAAAGGGGTCTTCCTACAGCATTAAAAATTGCAAAAAAGGAAACCAAACTTGCAGTAAATTTAGGATCAAGTCCTACTATTTCTTCTCCTACAGGACTCGTTATTCCTATAATCATTAGCCCTATTAAAGTACCTACAGTATAACATAACCAAAGCCCATAAAACTTAGGGTTCTTTAACATCTCTTTTGTGGTTAACTCTGATAATATCTTTTTCTTTTCAAGTTTTACAGAACCCACAGAAAAATTAGCTGGAGGAAGCTTAAATACCATACCAATAAGCACTATCAATACCTTGCTAAGGGTGCAGTAAAAGGGGAGATAACCCAAATCCAGAAATTACAAGCCCCATAGCAAGTCCCCTTTTATCTGGAAACCATTTGGAAATTACTGAAATAGGTACCCCATATACTATTCCTACTCCACTTCCTGCGATAATTCCATAAGTTATGGCAATGACATTTATGCTCTTAAAAATTCCAGAAAGGATCCAACCAATACCAACCCAAAGTCCTCCTACGAAAATAATTAATTTGAGAGAAAACCTACTGATATATCTTCCAGAGAATGCCATAAAGAGAACAAAGAAGAATAAAAAGAGCATATAGGGAAGTCCACTTTGAAAAGCCGAAATCTGTAAAATACTTTCAAGAGGCTTTCTAAATACACTCCATGAGTAAACAGTCCCAAGACAAACATAGATGATTATTCCTAAAAATATAAGAATCTATCTCTTTTTCAAAAGAGCAGTATTCTCCATGAAATAGAACACCTCCTTGGGAAATACTTTTTAAAAATTATATCAAAAAAATGTCTTAACACAACTTTAACTTGAATTTTAATTTTTCATATGCTAATATGGGCAAATGGAAAAATTAGCATATGGAGGGTTATAAATGGAAAGATATGAGAGGATATTTAAAGTCCTTTCCGAAGAAAAAAGATTAAAAGTTTTTTCTCTTCTTCTTAAAATGGGAGAAGAGTATTATGTTTGCGAGATTGCCGATGCTCTTGAAGAGTCTCACTATAATACTTCCAAATATTTAAATGACCTTAAAAAAGAAGGGCTAGTAAAAGAAAAGAGAGTAGGAAGAGGAGTACTTTATTCCATAAAAGATCCTGAAGATGAGTTTTTAAAAAATATATATAAAGCAGTTTTAAGTATTCCCAATGAACTAATCTCAAGAAATATGGAGCTTTTAAAATTAAGGGTATCTTTAAGGGAAGAAAATAAGTGCGTAATAGGAGTAAATGATCCTCGTTGGTCAGAAATAGCAAAAGCAGTGAAATGAAAATTTTGAAAGGAGATGATGAGTTATGTCTAAGGGTGGGTGGCAAATTTTACCACACTGTGCTTCGGAAGCTGAAAATCTTGACATTATAGTGGCCTGTGATGGTGCCTCCTCGGTAGGACAAGTAGGAAATGAAGTGGCAATTAAATTAACAAAAGAAAATGAAGGAGCAAGAATGTGCTGTTTGAGTGCCATAGCTGCAGGCTCAAAAGTCCATATTAATATTGCTAAAAATGCAAGAAAATTAATAGTTATAAATGGATGTCAATTAGAATGTGCCTCAAAAGTAATAAGAAATCAGGGAATTGAGCCTACATACGAGATAACCATAGCGAAAGAAGGTATAGAAAAAGCTCCTACTTTAGATTTTGATGATGAAGATGTGGAAAGAATAGCAGAGAAAATTGCAAAGGAAGTTTTAAATAAATAAACACTCATAAAAAGGGAGGTTAAAAAGCATGTCCAAAACTTGGTATCCTGTTATTAATTATGAAAAATGTATAGGTTGTCTTGCTTGCGTAAACTTTTGTCCACATGGAGTTTACGATGTAAAAGATAAAAAACCTATAGTAGTAAGACCAGAAGAATGTGTAGATTTTTGTAAGGGATGCTTAAAAGGTGCATGCCCTACGGGAGCAATAAGTTTTGTAGGAGATAAAGTAAAAATTATGACCGATGGAGGTGAACTACAATGAAGGGACTTCTTCTTTGTGTATGTCAAGGAACCTGTCCATCTTTTCAGAACATGAACATTTTTGAGATAGCAAATACTTTAAGGAGAGAGGGACTTATTGATTTTGTAGCTATTCATCCTCAGCTTTGTGCTGATGATGGAGACAATTTCCTTTCAACTTTTGTAAAAGATGGAGATAGTATTGAAAAATTAGTTATTGCAGGATGTGACCCTAAAATGCAAGCAAAAATGTTTAGAGATGCTTTTGAAAAAGCAGGCTTTGATAGAACAAGACATGTAGGTGTGGATATAAGAAACATGAATACCGAAGAGGCAATTTCTACTATTAAAAAAGCTCTCTCTGAAAATTAAAAAAAAGGGGAAGCTTTTTAGGCTTCCCCAAAGAATTGTAATTCATTTTTATTCTTTAATTAGTCTGTAAACTTAAACATGGACAATTTTGATAATTTTTAAAACCTCTTCTTCCTCTTGGACTACCAAAGCCTGGATTTCCATAACTTACACTCTTTGATAAATTCAAAACTTCTTTTCCATCCACTACAACTTTAACTGCTTTAAAATTCTTGCTTACTGGAGACTCAAATCCTTCTATCTCTATCTTGCTTCCTACTTTCAGTTCCTTTATCTGTAGCCATGCGGGTCCAAGAATTACTTCTTTATCTCCACTTGCTGTCTTTACTGTTATTGTCAACGCAGGAGTATTTAGTATTTTACTAACTGTACCCGATATTTTGGTAAGTTGTACATTAGTTTGAGCAAGATATCCTCCAAACCTAGGGCCATAAGCATAAGCTAAGGAAAGCAATCCTAAAATCACTAAACTCAAAACTGCAAATCCTTTAAACTTCATGATACCACCTCCACTTTTTATTTTTTTCTCAAGGTTTCCCTTGAGTTCGGTTTTAATTGTAAATGGACACTCTTAAAGGAGATTTAGAAGAAGCTTAAATTTTCCTTAGAAAATTTTCTTTACTTGCAGTAATAAGATCAGACTCCCTCCTAAAAAGGCTTCCCAATGAAAATAAGCAAGGCTTGTTCAAAACACAAAATTGCAACATGTATGAAAGGAGCAAAGCTATATTACATACTTCAAATTTAAGTTTTTCATCTTAGTTAAAAAAACAATCTGTGTTATTCTTTATTAAAAAAAACGGAGGAAGTTATGAGGGTATTTTTCTCTGCTCTACAAGGAGTATTAGAAATAGTTATTATTATAGCCATAGGATATATACTCACCCATAAAAAATGGTTTGAGGGAAAAACCGCAGATCTTTTTGCCAAAATAGTCTTAAATCTCAGTCTTCCTCTAAGCATGATTGTAAATATCTCTTCTTTTTTCACAAAAAATGACCTTATTTCTTCTGCAAAAGGACTTATTATTCCATTTTTATCAATCCTTATATCCTACTTTTTGGGATACCTTTTAGCCATAATCTTTAAAACAAGAAAAGGAAGGAGAGGACTTTTAGCAGGAATCTTCTCTCTTTCTAACTCTATTTTTATAGGGCTTCCCATGTCCCAAGCTCTTTTTGGAGATATTGCTACACCTTATACCCTTCTCTACTACATGGCGAATACTACCATATGGTGGAGCTTTGGAGTTTATGGGATTATCTTGGATACTCAAGAAAAAAGAGAAAAGATCTTAAGCTTAGTTTTATTAAAGAGGATCTTTAATCCCCCCTTTATTGGATTCTTAATAGGTGTTGTAATAGTTTTAATAGATTTTAAACCTCCCAAATTTTTATTTGATAGCTTCAAACTAATTGGCAACCTTACTACTCCTCTCTCTTTATTTTATGTGGGTATAACAATGTACCACATGGGCTTTGAGAAATTTAAACTTGATAAGGATGCTATTCTAACCTTTTTAGGAAGATTTTTAATTACTCCAGTTCTTGTAATAATTTTAGAATTTTTTATCCCTATTCCTAAGCTTATGAGGGATGTATTCATAATTATGTCTGCAATGCCTGTTATGGTAAACTCTTCTATTGTGGCAAGAATGTATGGGGGAGACTATGAGTTTGCAGTAAGCATGATTACATACACTACTTTATTTAGTGTTGTGATAATGCCTTTATACATGGTACTTCTTTCTAAAATTTGATAAAATATAAAAGAAAAATTTTGCGGATGTGGCGGAATGGCAGACGCGCAAGATTCAGGATCTTGTGGGGTAAAACCCCGTGGGGGTTCAAGTCCCCCCATCCGCACCAATTTTCATGGGGGTTCAGAGATGGAGAAAATTGCTTACATTATTCTTTCTATCATTGTGATAGTATGGCTTCTCTTAATAATCGTTGGTTCTATAATGGCATTTCCAGTAGGTATGATTAGCCTCCTTTTGATTTTAGCCTTTGGTCTCCTCTTCATAAAAGTTTTAAAAGAGAGAATTAAAAGTAAGAGAGAAGAAGAAAAGTATAAAGACATAAAATGGTAAGGGGGTTGAAGATAGATGATTATTACTACAACTGATTATATTCCTGGATACGAGGTATCTGAAATTTTAGGAATTGCGAGAGGAAGCACTGCAAGAGCAAGAAATGTGGGAAAGGATATATTGGCAAGTTTTAGGAATTTAGTAGGTGGTGAGGTTGTAGAATACACAAAATTAATTGGAGAGGCAAGAGAACAGGCATTAGATAGGATGATTGAGGAGGCAAAAAGATTAGGCGCTGACGCAGTAATAGGGGTGAGGTTTGGTACAACTCAAATTATGCAAGGAGTTGCAGAAATTTTGGCATATGGAACTGCGGTAAAACTTAGAAAAAAAGAATAAACCTATACTGTAATCGGTTTAACCCCTTATTGACAACAATATTTACTTAGTTTTAAACTAATATTAAAAGAATTTGTTATTTTCTGAAATCAAACAAAGAAAGGAGGGATAAGGTAAACAGAATTCACTAAAACAAATTAGCTCTTATTTGACTCCCAAACTTTAAGTAAAGGGGGAATAAAAAATGAGAAAATATTTCTCTTTTCTCCTTCTTACCTTAATGATATTATTTATTACAGGCTGCGCCCCAAAGCCCCAAACTCCACCTGTCACAGAACAAAACATTCTTCAAAATGGAGATTTTTCAAAACCATTAATTTATATAAGTGAGAGCTATCCAGAACTTCCCAATGGTGATTTTGATACACAAGGAACATGGCTTTTTAGGATTGGAGATGGTGCGCAAGCCACAGGAAAAGTAGAAAATGGAGTATTAAAGGTTGACATAACTAATGGAGGACCCAATAGTTGGTCGGTACAAGTATTGCAATCCCCAATTAAAGTTGAGTACTTAGGGATCTATGAGGTAAGCTTCGATGCATGGGCAAGTAAAAATAGAAAGATTGGAGTTAAGGTAGGAGCAAACGGATATAAAGGATGGACCCCATACAATCCAGGTCCATCAGGGCAAGTAGATCAATCGGGAGGCTATGCCATAAATATTACTACTACAAGACAAACCTATACTTTCCAATTTAAGATGGTTTATGAAACTGACGAAAACGCAAGGTTTGAATTTCAACTTGGTCAAGATGATGGAACTATTTATATTGATAACGTAAAACTTATAAAGGTTGGTACTGCAGAACCTCCTGCACCTCCACCAGCCTTAGGACAAAAGTATTGGTATGCGACAGTTTGGGAAGAGAACTTTGACAGTACATCAATAAATGAAAATATATGGAGCTTTGAGATTGGAAACGGACAGGCAAATGGCATTCCCGGATGGGGCAACGGAGAACTTGAATATTACAAGCAAGAAAATGCATATGTGGATAACGGAGTATTGGTTATAGAAGCAAAACAGGAAAGTGTCACTGACCAATATGGCTCATACAATTACACCTCCGCAAGAATGAAAACCCAAGGAAAGTTTAATGTGAAATTTGGAAGGATAGAATTTAGAGCAAAACTTCCAAAAGGAAAAGGAATATGGCCTGCTTTATGGCTTCTTGGTGAGGATATCACCACTGTAGGTTGGCCCAATTGTGGTGAGATAGATGTAATGGAGCTTTTAGGTCACGAACCTAACAAAGTCTATGGCACAGTACATGGTCCAGGATATTCTGGAGCAAGTGGAAAAGGAAGTAATTATACTCTTCCTTCTGGAGATTTCTCCCAGGATTTCCACATCTTTGCAATAGAATGGGATCCCATTGGAATATCATGGTATGTGGATGATCAGAAATTCTTCACCATTACAAGACCAGAAATTGAACTTTATGGAAATTGGGTATTTGATCACCCATTCTTCATAATAATGAATGTAGCAGTGGGTGGTTATTGGCCTGGATATCCTGATGACACCACTGTATTTCCACAGAAAATGTACGTAGACTACATCAAGGTATACAAAGGGGTAACCATGGAAGAAGTAAATAATGGAAGCTTTGAATATCCATTCACAAACGATCAACAAAATTGGCCCGACGATTGGTTCTTATGGTATGGATCACCTTATGGCATGGGTGGAACCGCATCCGCAAATATTGATACCACAAATAAGATGGCAATAGTAGATGTGCAAGATACAGGATGGGAGTCTTGGCATGTCCAGTTTAACCAATGGGTAGGACTTTCTGCAGGAAAGACTTATAGATTAACCTTCCAGGCAAAGGCAGAAAATCCAAGAGATATAAATGTAAAATTCTTGAATCCAACAACTTATGCTCTATATGCTAACCAAAGTTATAATCTCACTACTGATTGGCAAACCTTTACTCTTGAATTCACTTTCAACAACACTCAAGATCCAAGGGCAAATCTCTCCTTTGAGCTTGGAAAAACAGCAAATCCCGCTATAGGAAAAGTTTACTTAAAAGAAGTTAAGTTAGAAGAAGTAAAATAAAAATATAGGGAGAGAGGATAAAACCTCTCTCCCTCCCTTTCCTAAATTTCCCCTACCTTGCCTTTATGGCTCTACATAGACCCAAAGCTTATATTTATATTTTGGATCTTTAGGATCTACTCCTTTCCTCTTAAAAAGCTCAGTTAAAGTGACAAATTCATAACCCATTTTCTTGAGAGCTGGGATTAAGATGTCTAAAGCCTCAGGCGTTGGATGGGGCTCTGGCTGTACGTCATGTAAAAGTATGATGGCACCATCTTTTATGCCTTTTAAAACATTATTGGCAATATTTTCAGGAGTTCTATCGCAACCTGCCCAATCAAAACCAAGAACTCCACTTACAAAAGGCATGTCAATCACATCAAACATGGTCCTTGATACGGCAAGATTTGGGGGACGGAAAAACTGAGGAACCTTTCCTGTATATGCCTGTATAGTTTCATTAGTCCTTTTTATGTACTCTTTAATCATCTCAGGATCCATTTTGTCCATGGGGTTATAGTCCCAAGAATGGTTTCCAAACTCACATCCCATGGCTACCATTCTGTCAAGGACAGGTTTTACACTACTGTTTATCCTTTGTCCTACTAAGAAAAAGGTGGCAACCACATTGTATTTCTCAAGCTTGTCAAGTACCCTTGGAGTAAGTCTTGCGTCAGGCCCATCATCAAAGGTTAAAGCACAAAGCTTGTCTGGTTTGGGATATTCCTGGATAGCAAAAGAGGGTACAAAGAACAAGGAAAAAAGTAAAATCACAACAAGACCTTTCATAACAAGCCTCCCCTTTTTAAAAACGTATATAAAAACGTTTTTATAAAACTATACTACTAAAAATGCTATCTGTCAACTAATACTTTCCCATACTTTATAAATGATTTCCTTTGCCTTTTCTATATCCTCAAAGGATACATCTTTGTGAGTTACAAACCTTAAAGTTTCATCATCAAAACTTGTGGCAAGAAGTCCATATTTTTTAAACTCTTCTAAAAATTCTCTTGCTTTTTTATTAATTTTAATTCTCACCTTTAAAATATTAGTATCAGGCTTTTTAACACTAAAAATTTCTATATCCTTTAAAAAGTTATACAAATTTTGAGCTTTTTCATGATCCTCTACTAATCTGTCAATCATCCTCTCAAGAGCAACAATCCCACATGCAGCAACTACTCCAGCCTGTCTTAATCCACCACCAAGCCTTTGCCTCTTTCTTCTTGCTTCCTCTATAAATTCCTTAGACCCTACAAGAACTGATCCCATAGGACAAGAAAGCCCCTTAGAAAGACAAAACATGACTGAATCCGCATATTTTGCAATTTCCTTAGCAGGAATCCCTAAATAAATAGCCGCATTAAATATCCTTGCTCCATCAAGATGAATAGGAATATCATGTTTTCTACTTATTTCATAAACCTCTTTCATATATTCAAGAGGTAAAACTTTCCCACCAGCTCTATTATGAGTATTTTCAAGAACTATAAGGGATGTTTTAGGAAAAACCCTCCCCTTAGGTCTTATGGCTTTTTCGATCTCTTCTATTGGCATTACCCCCTCTTCCCCATCAATTAAAAATGGTTGAACCCCAGAATTTCCTGCCATTCCTCCTGCCTCATAATAATAAATATGAGATTCTGATTCGAGTATAACTTCATCTCCAGGACGAGTCCAAGTTAATAAAGCTACTTGATTTCCCATAGTCCCCGATACCACAAAAAGTCCTGCCTCTTTCCCTAAAAGTTCTGCCGCTTTTTGTTCTAATAAATTTACTGTAGGATCTTCTCCATATCCATCATCTCCAACTTCTGCCTCATACATGGCCTTACGCATTTCTTCTGTTGGTTTTGTAACAGTATCACTTCTTAGATCTATAAATCTCATTAAAGCTCACTCCCTTCTCATAGAGATACTAGTTAAAATTATAAACCATAATTTTTTAATAACATATTGAATTTTTTTATATTTATATGTATACTTATTACAAATTTAAAAGGGGGTGAAAAAAGTGAATGTAGGAAAAACTGATGCAGTAATAAGAGTTATCATTGGTATAGTTCTTCCTCACTTGACTAAATGGGGAGTAGTATCAGGGACTGCTTGGGGTGTAATTCTCCATATAATTGGGACAATTCTTGTATTAACCGCTGCTTTAAGATATTGCCCACTTTACAAACTCATAAATAAATCTACAGCTTAAAAAGGGAGGGGAGAACCTTCTCCCCTCTATAAAGTTCTAAGGAGTGAAAAAGTTTGGTTTATTTTAACAATCGTAAGCTTAATTATTGTATTTATTGCAATAGGTAATATTGGGATTAGTGTCTTCTCCTTAAGTTCTACTTTTGGGGATAGATTAATTGGTTTTGGAATATTATTGTTAATTCTCTCTTACATAATTAAGATTATAGCTACATTTAAGGAATTGCCTCTTAGAAGTGTCTCAACTGACTAACATTAGTACTTTTAAAACAGCAGGAAATCTTTATCTTTATGGAACTATTACTTTAATACTACTCATAGGAGTCATAATGATTGTGATAGCTGAAATACTTCTTGCTGTTGCATTTTTTGCTTTGCAAGAGACCACATAAAAAATAATTTTTATTTTATCTAAGCAGGAGAAAAGTTCCCTACTTTAAGAGCACGTCTTCCTGCCTTAAATATAGTTATTAAGTTCTCTCCACTTAAAGATTCATCATTCATAATCGAAATCCTCCCTAAAATTTTTCTATAACCACCTTGCCTGCTTTCCTTTCCCTTACAAGATCTAATCCATGGTTTATCTCATCCAAAGAAATTTTATGGGTAACCACAGGAGCAAACAAATCTTGATTCTTTTCAAGAAAAGAAACTGCCTTTTTAAAGTGCTCTGCATCGCTTACCCATACACCTTTTATGGTAATGTTTTTTGAAGAGACATCATAAAAATCTACAGGAACCTTCTCTTGAGGAGACGCAACCCCCACTACAATATATGTGCCACCCTTTCTTAAAATTCTTAAACCTTCTGGTATAGCCTTATTAGTTCCTGTCGCCTCTATAACTACATCTGCACCTTTTCCATAGGTCATATCAAGGATTTTATTTATTCTTTCCTCTTCTTTTAATATAGTTCTATCAAGAACTACATCTACTCCTATCTTTTCTGCGATTTCTTTTCTAAAACTACTTCCTGTAATAAGAATAGTATTTTTAGCTCCTTGAAACTTGGAAAGAGCTAAAGCAAAAATACCAAGGGGTCCTCCTCCTTGAACCACTACTGTTTTATCAAGAAGATTATCTTCAAGGGAGTCAATAGCATGAACAGCAGTTGCTCCAGAACATCCTGCCATAACAAGTACCGTAGGATCTGTCTTAGAAGACAATTTTAAAATTTCAGTCTTCTTCTCAAGAATTATATATTCCGCATAGGCACCAGTAAGATAAGGATAATCTTTAAAAGATCTATTAATTCCATAAATTTTCCTATTTTCACAAAGATAAGGAGTTTTTAAAACTTTGCAAAAATAACACTCGCCACAGACTACTCCCCTATCCCATATGATAAGGTCTCCCTTTTTAAGAGTATCCCCATTTAAATCCTTTTTCTCTCCATTTATCTCTACTATCTCCCCTACCCCCTCATGTCCTAATATTATAGGCAAAGGTACCCTTGGATCCTCTCCATCAACCATGTGAAGATCCGAGCCACAGATACCTGAAGCAACCATTTTTACTAAAATACTACCTTGGGGAAGAGGAGGAATATCAAAATGTTTTATTACAAGGGGTTTTTTAAATCCTTCAAGAACTGCAATTTTCGCTTTCATAATCATACCTTAGGCCTCACAGGTTCCCTTATCTCAAATTTTAATTCTCCATTCCTTTTATAAAAAACAATATATTTATTCCATTCTGGTCTTTTAGGAACAAATTCCATAATGGGAGGAGAAAACCTATAAAACCTTAAATGAGGACCTCTACTCTCATCTCTTATTAAAATTGCGTTGAGAATTAATTCGGCTGTGTCTAGCATATTTATAGTCTCATAATAATAGGAAAGACCCTTTTCGTCAGGATATATCCCTTTCCTCCTAATTTCCTTAAGTTCTAAAAGACCATTCTTTATATCCTCCTCAATCCTTACTAAAAACCCATATTCCGATATTACATCTTTTACCTTCTTTCTTGCTAAGGTTGCTGAGATTTCTCCATTAACTCTTTCCTCCTCTATTTCAAACTCCACAAAATCATTCCTTTCTGCATAAAGTACTGCATTTTCACCTGCAATTCTTCCAAAAACTTGAGTATCCAGAAGAGAATTACCACCAGGTCTGTTAGCTCCATGCTGACCCCCCGCTACTTCTCCTGCAGCAAAAAGACCTTCAAGAGATGTGTTTGCATTTTCCCCTATTTTTACTCCTCCTTGGAAGTGTTGTAGGGCATTTTGAATAGGAAGAAGCTCCTTAGAAAGATCAATGTTATATTGTTTTAACCAATCAATGATTTGGGGATTAATTTTTTGAAGCCTCTCATAAGGAGTAGTGCCCTTAAAGATTTCTTTTCCTGTCTTTTCACTCCACAAAAGAATTTCTTCAGGGATATTTTCATAATCTAAATATGATGGATTTTCCATAAAGTTCATAAATACCTTATGTCCATTCTTTATGTGGTAATAAACTGCTAAGTCTATTACCTTTGTAGGAGATTCATAAGAAATAGGCCAATGAGCTCCTTTTTTAAATTCAAGCACACATAAGTTTCTCTTATCTTCCTCGGAAAGATAATCCGGCAAAAATTCTTTTCTATTTTCATCTACAATCTTAGGGAGAGCCCGGAACATACTTCCCGACTCAGCAAAAAGAATAGTAGGATGACATATTCCTATTTGCATAAACTCCATATTAACCAGTTCTGCTCCTGCTCTTAATGCTGCTGCATAACCATCCCCTGTCATCTCCGAGGTAAAGACATTTTGATAATAAAGCTCTCCCGCTCCTCCTGTTGCTAAAATAAATGCCTTTCCTTGAATTAAATATCTCTCTTGAGATACCACATTTATTGCCTTTGCTCCAATCACTCTATTTTCTTTAACAATAAAATCATAAACCATTATATTTTCATAAACTTCTACTTTTGTTTCCTTCAGTCTTCTTTTTAATGCTTTTGCAATTTCAATAGCGGTATTAGGTCCCACATAGCAAGCTCTAGGATATTCAGAGCCATCAGTTAAGAATTGATCTATCTTCCCATCTTTTTTCCTTACAAAGGGTACTCCAAGAGAGATAAGATAACTAATTTCTTCTTCGCTTCTTCTTGCAAGAATTTCTGCAAGGTTATAATCGGAAACTTCCCCGCCTATTTTGTATATGTCCAGGGCATGGTATAGGTAATTATTTTCAGGAGGTAATGTATAGGACAAAGTTGCATGAAAAGCCATCCTATCAGAGAAAGCATTAGCAGTAACTCCGCCGGTTCCAATGGGCTTTTTGGAGATAAGCACAATTTTCAAAGAAGGATTTTTTTCATAAGCAGAAATAGCAGATTTTAGACCCGCACCTCCACCCCCAATTACGATCACATCTCCTTTAATTTTTTGCATTCTCTCTTCCTCCCACAAAAACCATACTTATAGCTTTGGTAGGACAAAGCCTCACACAAAGTCCACATCCATCACAAAGGTCAGTTATAAAATACTTACCATCTTTTTCTATTGGCGCATCATAAATACAGACTTTTTTACATATTCCGCAAGAGGTACATAAATCAGAATTTATATAGGCTTCATATAGATGTCTTCTATCAATCTCATAATTTCCAAGAATAACTTTACCTGATACTTTTCCTCTAAAATCACTTAAAGTACTATATTTTTTGTTTTCCATAAATTTCTTTAGCCCATCAATTATTCTTGGAATGATTTCATACCCCATAAGATATACAATGCTACATATCTGGACCACATCTGCCCCAGTAAGTATATACTTTGCCACATCATCTCCACTTCCCACTCCTCCAGAGCCAGCTATGGAGAGCTTTAAATGAGGACGAGAAGTGGAGATCCACCTTAACACATAATTAAAAGCCCAAGGACCTCCGTGTCCTGCATAACCTCCATGAAGGATTGGTTTTTCTGTATCCAAATTTATGTCAAGCCCTGTAAGTCTATTAAACATGACAACTCCATCTACACCAATGTTTTCAAGGGCTTTTGCCACAGCAAGGGGAGAGGAAAGTTGCATAGGTAGTTTTACAACAATTGGAATCTTCACATTTTCTCTCACAATTCTTGCTACATGAAGAATTGTTTCATCCACATCTTGTCCACGAAAGGATATAGAAGCATGAGGACAAGAAACATTTAATTCCAATGCAGGAGCCCCTACTTCTTCTGCCATCTTTGAATATTTTAGCCATCCATCATCGGTAATACAGTTTATACTTGGAATAACAGGAATAGATAAAACACTAAGAGCCTTGCTTATTTCTTTGAAGTATTCTTCAGGCTCAAAAGGACTTGCCTGCTCAAAGGAATAAAAGGTCTGAGATCTTAATGGTCCCATACTGCGACTTATTATTTCAAAACGTGGAGTTGGTGAAACCCTACAAATTTCTTCTTCAAATAAAGATTTAACTACTAAGGCGCCTGCACCATTTTCTTCACATTTTTTCATGTTTTTTAAGTTTTCTGTAAGTCCTGAAGAGGCAATAATAATGGGATTTTTAAGCCTAAGCCCCACATAACTACAGGATAAGTCCATGAAAATAACCTCCTTAAGCTTTGCTTCTTAGTACGGAACTTATCCTATCACACGCACTTAAAAGTTCTTTAAGAAGCTTTTCCCTATTTTCCCCTTCAAAATCTTTGTAATACCCAGATATGGAAACTGCTGCAACCACATTTCCCGAATAATCAAATATGGGGGCTCCTATACATTTAATCCCCCTCTCATTCTCTTCATTATCAAAGGCATAACCCTGCTTTTTTACTTTTAAAAGTTCTTCCTTTAGCTTTTCAGGATCAGTTATGGTGTTTTCAGTTCTCGGAATAAGGGGTACTTTTCTCAAATATTCATTGATAAAACTTTCTGGACTGTATGCAAGAAGTACTTTGCCAAAGCTGGTAGAGTATAAAGGCATTCTCATACCTATGCGGGACATCATAGGAAGTGTACCAGGACCTTCAACTTTGTCTATATAAACCCCTTCGTAGGCATCCCTAATGGTCAAATGAACAGTTTGTTTTGTATTTTCCATAAGCTCTATAAGAAAAGGGCGAGCAATCTCCCTCAAGTCAAAACCTTGAAGAATGTAAGAAGAAAGTTCTAATATCCTAAATCCAGGCTTATAAAGACCATTTTGAGTCTTCCTCACATATCCCTTTTCTAAAAGAGAGGAAAGATAACGATGCACCGTAGAGACATGAAGTCCAATTTCCTCTGCAATCTCTTTTAAAGACACTTCCCTTCCCGAAAGAACAATATATTCAAGAATCTCAAGAGTCTGATTTGCAGAACTTATACCTACTTTTGATTTCATCTCTCCACACTCCTATTATTTTCTGACTCTAAGAGATCCAAAAGGGTCTTTCTATCCAAAGCAGGAAAGTCTCCAAAGATGCTCATTTTAATTGAAGCAAGTAAACTGCCATATTTTGCAGAATTTTTCAAATCTTTTCCCTTTAGATAACCATACAAAAATCCAGCCACAAAAGCGTCTCCTGCTCCAATCCTATCTACCACATCAGTGTTATATGCCTGCTGAGAAAAATATTCATCCTTATAAAGTACCGAACATCCCTCTTCTCCTTGGGTCAAGACATAAATTTTATCCTTTCCATAAGTCTTTTGAAGTTTATAAAGAATTTTTTCTTCATTATTCTCTTCTTCAAAAAGGAGGTTGTAATCTTCTTTTTTAACAAAAAGAATATCTACAAAGGGTAGTATAATATCCAGAAACCTCCTACACTCCTTTTCACCCCATAGTTTTTTTCTATAGTTTATATCAAAAGACAAAATTTGGCTATCTTTTTTAGAAGTGCATATTTTAATTACATTACTCTTACAAACTTCACTTAAGCTTGGAGTAACTCCTGTAAGATGTATGAGTTTTGCCTTTCTTATAAATTCAAGATCAGTATCTGAAAGAACGCCTATTGAAAAGGACGAGTCCCTCCGATCATAAAGAACTCTGATTCCTTTTGAGCGATGGTGTAATTCCACAAAATAAAGCCCCATCCTTCCTTCTGGTATAAGTCTTACCTTTTCTACTCCAACTCCATACTTTTTTAATTCACTAATCGCCTTAAAGCCAAGGAAATTGTCAGGAAAAAAGGATATAAATTCAGTTTTTAAGCCTAAAAGAGAAAGGGCTACTAAGACATTTGCCTCAGTTCCTCCCACCTCCACATTCCAGGTATTACTACTTAAAAAAGTGCGATACCTTTCAGGGGTAAATCTTAACATTACCTCACCATAAGAAATTACATCAATCATATTACCTCCCTCAATCATCATTCTTTAAACTTTACCACATAAAGCTCACTATTGGCAGTACTAAAGGATTCTGATCTTCCTATGGCTATAAACCAAGAATTCTCTAAAACTAATCCCCAACCTTCATCAAGATCTGCACCACCAAAATATTTTTCCCAAATTAAATTTCCTTTTTCGTCTAACTTAACCACATATAAATCACTATTTCCCGCACCTTGTGAATTAGATCCACCTACAATTAAATACTTAGTATCAGTTCGTAGCACAGAAAACCCTGTATCATATCCCTTACCACCATAGGTTTTTTCCCAGACTTTATCCCCATTTTTGTTAGTTTTTAATACATATAGATCTACTGAATCAGAAAAAGAATTAGAATTTCCCACAATTAAGTATCCATCATCACCATTTGTAATGTCATAGGCATAATCATACCCTTTACCACCATATATTTTTTCCCATAAAAGATTTCCATTTTTATCAACCTTAATCACATAAATATCTTGTCCTTCAGAGAAAGAATTTGTAATTCCTACTGCTACATATCCATCTTCATCATTACATACTCCATATCCGTATTCACTCATTTCTCTTCCATAAGCTCTCTCCCATAGAAGGTTTCCGTTTTCATCTATCTTTATAAGATAAAGATCATATTGTCCGCTTCCAAAGGAATTAGTCCTTCCCACTATAATATAATTTCCTTCATTATCTTTTACTATTCTCCATCCCTCCTCAAATCCCCTGCCTCCATAGGTTTTTTGCCAAAGAATATCTCCATTTCCATTAACCTTAACCACATATACATCACTGTTTCCTGCTCCAAAAGATCTTGTAGCTCCCACAATAAAATATCCATCTTTCCCTTCAATCATAGAAAAGGAGTAATCGTCTTTTGGCCCTCCTATAGCCTTTTCAAATACTTTATTTCCTTCCTTATCAATCTTTAAAAGATAAATATCTTTTCCACCACTTCCCAAAGATGTAGTCTCTCCCCCCAATAAATATCCATCCTCAACCTTTACAATTCCATATCCCTTTTCACTTTTTGGCCCACCATAAACCTTCTCCCATCCTCCCAGGAACTTATCCTGGGAGAAGATGGGAGTAAATGTTAATGAGACTAAAAACAAGAAAATTAATACCTTTCTCATAAGATTCACCCTCTAATCTTTTTCTCCTCCAAAATATTTGGGAAGGTACCTTTTAGTTCCCTCTATCATTTCCTTGAATAGCTCTCTCGCAGTATCAAAATCTAATTTGGACTCTACTATTGGGTCATTGTAAAAGGCTCTGAAAGCGAGTTCCAAATCTTTATTTAACACTGCCTCAAGAATCATTTCCTGATTCATTATGTGTCTCAAAACCCAAGAATTAACATCATTGGGTAGTTTTCCTGCATATATAGGCCTTATATTATCTCTTGTAATGCAAACATTGGTTTCTACTATCACATCTCTTGGTACTCCATCCATCTGTCCCACATTAGGATAGTTAACATTGGTTATAAAATCAGAGAGCCCTAAAAGTGCCTTCATTATTTGTACCCCAACCTCACCTGAAGGTTTTATAGGGAACTCCATTTCTCCCTTTGCAAGTTTCTGACTCATCTCATATAGCTCTTTTGCTTGTTCTTTTCTAAAAGAAACAGGAGTTAGAGAGAACTTCCATTTTCTTACCTTTTCAGGATTTTCTAAATACCAGTTAGCGGGGAAAAATTCAGCAAGATGCCTATCTCCTGCTGCAGCTATTAGCTTATATCTTCGGTACAAATCAAATTTAACCCTATTGGCTGATGCAAAGTAATCTCTCTTCCATCTATCTTTCTCTTCTTCAAAACCCTCTTCGTAATATTTTTCTGCAAACTCTCCATAAATGGGAAAAAGATCTTTATTTTTATATGAGATTTTATCCACCCATGTGAAATGATTTATACCAAGGACGTTTTGCTTTATCTCCGATGGATCTACATCTATTCCCTCTTTCTCCTTTAGCATGAGAGATAAAATCTTAGGAATTTTAAAAACTTCATGACAACATCCGATGGCTTTTACTTTAGGAAAAGTAACATAAAGAGTTCTGACACATAGAGCCATAGGATTAGTATAATTGATCACCCAAGCAGATGGTGCATACTTTTTAATAGCCTCTGCAAATTCCATATAAATAGGAATGGTTCTTAGACTTCTTATTACCCCACCAGGTCCTGGAGTATCTCCTACTGCCTGATAAATTCCATATTTCTCAGGGAGATGAACGTCTACTTCCATCTCATCGAAGGTTCCAGGAAGTATAGATATAATTATAAAATCTGCCCCTTCTAAAGCCTCTCCTATCTCTTTTACCGCCCTATATCTCCACTTACTTTTAGCGTCTTTCTGCATGCTGATCCTATTTCCAATAATCTCATTGGTTTTTGCCGCCTCAAAATTTATGTCATATAGCCTTACTTCTCCACTAAAGCTCTCCTCTAAAGCAAGATCTGCCATAAATTTCCACGCCCAACCTTTTGAACCCCCACCAATATATGCAATCTTTACATTATTCATTTTTTTTCCTCCTTTCTTAGCCTCTTAATCCAGTAGTTGTAACACCTTGAACAATGTATTTTTGGAATAATACAAATATAACCAAAACTGGAATAAGAGATAATGTAGACATAGCAAATACTGCACCCCAGTTAGTTACAGCAGAAGGATCTGAGAAAGCCCTAAGCGCTACTGATACAGGATATTTTTCGGGGCTATTCAGATATACAAGAGGACCCATAAAGTCATTCCATGCCCAATAGAAGGCAAAGATTGCAGCGGTAGTTACCACAGGTTTTAAATTAGGAAGAATAACATAATAAAAAATCTTAATCCTATCCGCACCATCAATAAAGGCAGATTCATCAAGCTCCTTTGGTATTCCCCTTATAAATTGCATGACCATAAATATAAAGAATGGACCCCCCAAAAAAGCAGGTACAATTAAAGGATAAAAGGTATTTATCCAACCAAGTTTAGAAAAGAGTATGTACCTTGGGACAATTTGCACCTGCATAGGAAGCATAAGGGTTAATATGACTGTGGTAAAAATCATTCTTCTTCCTGGAAAAGGAATTCTTGAAAGTCCATAAGCAACAATAGTGGAAGAAAGTACTGTTCCAATGGTATTTAAACCTGCAATTATAAAGGAGTTTTTAAAAAAAGTCGCAAAAGTTATTCCGCCGAATCCCTGCCAACCCTCTTTGTAATTGTGTAAGGTAGGTTCCTTAGGAATAAGGCTTAAAATATTCCCAAATATCTCCCAGGGTTGTTTAAAAGAACTACTTAGCATCCAAAGAGCAGGATAAACCATAAAAAAAGCAATTATAGTAACAAAGGTATAATAAATTATGGTATTTAAAGTTTTCTTTCTCACTATACTCCCTCCTCTGCTTCATAATAGACCCAACGGTTGGAGGTCTTAAATATAATGATGGTAAATATCCCTACAAGAGTAAGCATAAACCAGGCAAGAGCAGATGCATATCCCATCTCAAAATCATTAAAGGCTTTCCTATACATATAAACCGCATAAAAGAGTGTAGAATCTAAAGGTCCACCTTGAGTGATGATGTAAGATTGTGTAAATGCCATAAATGCATGTATCATTTGGTTTATGAGATTAAAAAGAATCACTGGAGTAACCATAGGAATAGTAATTTTAAATAGTCTTCCCCAGAAATTTGCACCATCAATGGTTGCTGCCTCATAAAGCTCAGTAGGAACCTGCTTTAAAGCTGCTAAAAATATAAGCATGGGAGATCCAAATTGCCATACTGCAAGTAAAATAAGGGTCCATATGGCAGTACGCGTGTCTCCAAGCCAATTCATACCTTTAAGTCCCAAAATAGACAATATGGCATTGACTATACCGTCAGGATATCCCCATATTTGCCTCCAAACTACCGCAATCGCCACACTTCCACCAATAAGAGAAGGAATATAATAAATAGCACGATATAAGTTTAAGATTTTGCTTTCTCTTTGACTAAAGATAAGAGCAACAATAAAAGCAAAAAGAAGCCTCAAAGGTACCTCAAATATCACATATTTAAAGGTGGCTTTAGTGGCATTCCAAAACCTGGGATCCTGAGTAAACATCCTTATCCAGTTTTGAAGTCCTATCCATCTTGGAGCAGAAAGGATATCATATCTTGTAAAAGAAAGATAAAAAGAAGTTATTAAAGGAAATACGATGAAAAACAGAAAGCCTAATATCCAAGGGCTGGTAAAAAGATATCCCATAAAAATATCGTGCTTTCTTTTCTTGGTAAGTTTCTTCATTTAGGGTTAACCTCCCATAACATAATTTGGGGAGGGAATAATCCCTCCCCTTGTTTTCCCTCTACTTTCTAAGTATTTGAGTCACTTGTTCTCTAAATCTCTTTGCAGCTTCTTCTGGAGTAATCTTCTTATACATTATTTGGTCATAAAGGGGAGTATAGACATTGTTATAAATTTCTTGCCATCTTTCTGGGTCTGGAGCAGGAGTTGGAGCTCCATATTTTTCTACTGTAGCTATGAAGTTAAATATTTCTTTCTCCACAGGAGTTAAAATTGGCTTTAGAGCAAGCTGTACTTTCTTGGATACCGGCACTCCTCTCTCTGCCATTAGTATCTTTCCAGCCTCAATATCATTAATAAAGAAGTTTATAAACATTGCTGCTTCCTTGGGATATTTAGTCTTAGCATTGATTGCAAAAAACATTGATGGCTTTAAGAAGTTTCCAACCTTTCCATTTAGTGTTGGAATCATATAAAGTTTCAAAGGTTTATCTTTAAGAGCTTTGCTCATAGCTGTAAGCTGGTTACTCCAAGTAAATTGCATTGCAGACTTTCCAAGACATATAAATCTTTGCTCTGGACTTACACTACCCCTTGCAACTTCTACATCTCTTGAAGGAATTACACCTTCGTCTTGAAGTTCAAGAAGCATCTTGTAGAAGCTTGCGTATACGTTATCATCTTCGTATCCCAAGGATTTACCATCTTCGCTGAAAAGATATCCACCGTTTTCAATAGTCCATACTCTGAATATGTTATGATCGCCAAGGTTCTCCGCTGCTCCATATATGCCAAGTTTTCTATGAATTATCCTTGCAATTCTCTTGAAATCATCCCATGTCCATAAAGTAGGTGGAAGAGGAACTCCTGCCTTTCTAAATACCTCCGGATCAATAGCAAAGGCTTGAGAGTTATTTCCTAAGTTTATGGCATAAAGTTTTCCACTTAATCTTCCAGAATCGACTATGCTTTTTGCTACATCTTTAAGATTTATAATACCTTGTGCTACTAAATCATCAAGAGGTAAAAGTAAGCCTTTCTCTACCCATCCCCTAATATATGCGTGGTCCTGTTGCATAATATCTGGAAGGTTTCCACCTGCAGCCATAGTGGTAAGTTTTGTATAATACTCAGACCATCCTGTATATTCTGATACAATCTTAATGTTGGGGTATTTCTTTTGGAAAAGCTCTATTACTTTCAAAGTTCTGTTATGTCTATCCTGAGAACCCCACCAGATAATTCTTAATGTAATCTGCTGTTGAGCTGGAGAAATAGCAAGGATAAAACTAACTAAAACTAATACTAAAATTGTTAACTTAAAGTACTTTTTCATAACTTTTTAAACCTCCCCCAAAAAATGAATTTTAAAAAAGAAAAATTGAAAAAGAGTCCTAAAAGAAATCTAAACGTTATTTCTGCCTTATTTCCACCTCCTTTGTATATTATGAAATACTTTTGTATATTATACACTAACTTTAAAATTTTCTTCAAGTGAAAAATTTATAACTCACCCTTTGAATTTAACCTCATGATAATTACATCAGACTGCTCTGCTCCCCAGGATCTAGTATAACCCCCTACTAAAAATCCTCCATCATTCATCAAAATCACAGTATTTGCCTCATCGTCTCCCTCTCCATCATATACCTTCTGCCATACTAATTCACCTTTAGAATCAATTTTAACTAAGAAAATCCCAAGTCCAAGACAACTAAAGGATCTTGTAGCTCCCACTATAATAAATCCCCTATCTAATGTCTCCTTAACATCATTTGCATAATCTTCTTTTTCTCCCCCATAATTTGCTTGCCACAAAAGATTCCCATTCCCATCTATCTTCAACACATAAATATCACCTGAAGTTCCGTAGGAAAGGGTACTTCCAATAATTAAAAAGTTTCCATCAGAAGTCTCAATTATTTTACTTCCCACATCATCTTTACTTCCACCATAAGTCTTATACCAAAGAACATTCCCATTTTTATCAAACTTCACCAAAGCTACATCTTTTCCTCCAGCACTGTAAGAAAGAGTAAACCCAACCACTAAATATCCATCACTAACCTCCAAAATTGAATTAGCTTCATCAAAATTACCTCCACCCCAAGTTTTAGTCCATATTACTGTTCCATTGGGAGAGAGCTTCAATACATAAAAGTCTGAATTTCCTGCTCCAAAGGATCTGGTCCATCCAACAATTACATAATTACCTTCAGAATCCTCAATAGCCCATCTTCCACCATCCATATCCATGCCACCAAAATTTTTTGCCCAAGAAAGATTACCTAAGGAATCATATTTCATAACATAAAGATCCTTAGATATCCCTGTGGCATAAGAATAGCTTTCTCCAACTACTAAAAATCCTCCATCACTAGTCTCTATAATACATTGAGCATTGTCGTCCCTTTCTCCAAAAGGAAATAATTCTCCCAAAACATTTCCCCACTTATCAATCTTTAAAACATAAACATCATCTTCTCCGTTAGGATTCTTTGAATTGCTATATCCTGCAAAAATAAAATTTCCATCTTTTGACACAATTCCAGCATTTACAGAATCATTTTTTGCATACCCATGAATAAGTTTCCAAGTAGTTTTAGGAGAAAAATTAGCACAGCCTGCTACGAAAAGTACAAATAGTAATAAGAACAGAATTTTTAAATATCTTCTCATTTACCTCTTCCCTCCTTTTAATTCAATAAAAAAATGGGGGCTTTTCCTATTAATTTCAGAAAAGCCCCCATAATGCATCTTACTTGCTATAATTTACAATAATCTTTCCCGCTCCAGCTTTTTCTTGGACAATCTGTGGCACACTTGCTGCTAAATCAGGAGTATAAGAATAGGGTATCCAGTTAGAAATATTTAGCCACTCATTAGCTCTATCTCTAAAATCATAATTAACTCCATCAGTTAACTGATCATAAGTAGGAAGATTTCTTGTAGGAGTGCCACTATCCACATAAACATTTGTATCTCCATTCTCTGGATCTTCCTTAGAAAGTACTATAAACCCTGGAGGGGTAGAAATCTGAGTTGGGGTAAGTACCCTTTCAAAATAATTATGCTCTACAAGAGCTCTTACTGCACAAGTACCATTTGGCCCAAGTTGAACATCGGTATAGTAGTTGTTAAATATATGAACAATTCCATATCTCATTCTAGGATTTCTTCCTGCGGTTCCATTAAACCAATTGTGATGGTAAGTAACTCTTAAGTAATCTGCATCCTCAGGCAAAGTATCTGAACCACCTACAATACTTACACCTTTTGACCCTTCCCCTGCAAATTTTTCGAATATGTTCCAAGACAAAGTAACATAGTTTCCTTGTCTTGTTATATCCACATTACTATCAACTGCTCTCCTAAAGGTACAATGATCTATCCAAATATGGTGTGAACCCCACCATATGGATATATTGTCATCTGGAGCATTATCAAAAGTAATATTTCTTATAATAATGTTACTTTCAGGATCGCCCTGCCTTCCAATCCTCAAAGATATCCCATCAATAGTAGCACCGTTACCAAGCCCAATAATCGTTTTATTTGACGCAATATTTATAGTATTCACATATTTTGGATCTTCTAAATAATAGGAGATAGTATAGGTTATGGTTCCATCCACAAGAACAATCCTTGGAGTATCATCACTATGATAAACCGCATTGAAGAACTCTTTATAGTCTTTTACCACTACAACTTCTCCCTTAGCACCACCAGTAGTACCGTCACCAATAGTAGCAAAACCTATCATTGGTTCATCATAACCCTCTATAACTATAGAGGGTTGAACATTTATTATTTTAGGGCTGCAACCTGAAATAACTAATAGAAATAACCCTACCACCAAAATACTCATATATCTTTTTAATCTCATGTGTTTAACCTCCCCTCTTTATCATTATGCAAAATATTTGCATATAATGTTTAAAAAATTAAAAGCTAACCGAAACCACTTCCTCCAAAGTAGTAGGAATCGTAGTATCAAACCAACCTGCTCCAAAGCTCCACCCTTTATAAAATCTTAGAGTATTTGAGACCTTACCCCAGCTTGAGCTTAATCTTACATACCATACGTAAGAAGTACTTAAAGAAGTATATTGTCCAAATAATGCATCAATATTTCCAAAAGGAAGAGGAGGAAGTACTATACGTCCATACACATAGTTAGGAGAATCAGGAGCAGAGTAATATGCTCCATAAAGAGAGAGCTTTGGAATAATATCTGAAATACTTGCTTCAACATTATAACCTCCATCTCCCCTATAGTACCCTGACAAGGTTATATTATTGACTGGTTTAATAGTTCCTCCTACAGCCCAATTTCTTGAGTTATTTCCATATTCAAAGAAGAGACTCAAAAAAGATAAGGGTTTTACCTCTGCCCCAACCAAAAAAGTGTTCACAGTCATCTGCATATTCATATCATAAAGGCCATAAAGATTAAGCCCCAAAAACTTTGAAAGAACATCAGTTTGGGCTTTTAAGACTAATCTTCCGGTATTAAAAGCTACATCAGACTCAATAAGAGATGGAAGATAAGTTAGAGTAAGTTTAACGGGAGTTTTTAGAGTAATCTGGATTCCATTTAAATTTAGCCTGTTATATAAAAGAGAATCCCAAAGAGCTTTAGTACCTTCCACTGAAATGTAGTATTTAGCGAAGTAAATATCCAAAATATTTCCAATATTTGTTAGAGATAGATATCCCCCCTTAAAACCAGAATCTCTCATATCAATAAAGGCGGATATATTCAAATCTTTAAAATTACAATACAAATAGTAATTAGGATTGAAGTTTATTTTTTGAGAATCAGGATAATACTTCATTGAAAACTCAACTTTTGTAGAAATTGAAGTTTGAGCATATACAGGAACAATTATCAAAAGAAGTATAAAAAGATAAACTATCTTCTTCACTTTATATTCCCTCCCTTCAAAAGTTAATTAGGGGCCTCATATAAATTCTTAATAAAGCTTTCCACGTCCCATCCCCCAAGATAGTTTTCTTTAGTGTAATAGTTTACATCATCTCCTGTAAGCTGACGTCTCTTATCATTTATTATTGCTCCTGGTCCATAATTTTCATACTCATAAAATCTCTCAGTATCCGGATAGAACCATATAGTCTCACCAGTATTAGGATCTTTAGAGCTCATGGCAGTCCAACCATCAGGATGAATATGCTTATCCATATAACAGTTTCTAAGAACCACATTAGAATTCACACTATAAGGGTCTGAGCTTGGATGCCAAGGACGACCAAGATAAACTGAACCTTCTTCATTTATATTTGTTTTCAGTTCACAATTAGTAAATAAGAATCCCAAATTGCCTATTTTTGTACTTGCAGCAGTGACATAACCTTTTGGAGTAATTCCTGCTCTATCTACGGAGAATATTACACATTTCTCAAAAACTGCTCTACCATCACCAAATATGAAATCTACATCTCCTTCAATATAGCAATCTACAAAGTAATGAATTCCACCCCTCACATACAAGGTATCTTGATTACCAATAAATCTACAGTTCTTAAACACAGCTTTGTCAGATTGGGATAATACTGCTACTGCCTGTTTACTGGATATATTTGCATTAGCAATCTCATCAAAGGCATTTTCAAAAGTAATATTTTCCGCAGTAAAACCAGTAGCACTACCTGCAATAGTTACACTGGCGCTGCCTGATGTTCCACCAGCTCCAGGAGATCCTGCTGCAAGATCGTAATATATCCTTGTGGTATTCACATCTTCACCAATAAGGCTGATATTAGGAGACATTATATTTACTTTTTCATAATAATCTCCACTTTTAATAAATACATAAACTCTTCTTCCAGAATATGCAGATTGATTCAGAGTTATATAAACCATTGCTTTTAAGACACTCTTGAAATACTTTCTACCGTTGATCTCTGTACCATCTTCTCCTGTATAGTTTTTATCTACCACAATGTCTACTTTAGGGAGATACAAAACATTTTCATAGGCATATTCGTATTTCTCTTGATTTCTGTTTCTTACTTCAACCCTAATATTGTTCCCACGAGATTTAGAAAAAGATATGTTAATACTTTGAGTACTATTGGCTTTAATAGGATAGTTCTCAAAAACTATGTTATCATTAAGGTAGACAGTCACAAAAGCATCTTGAGTAGAAATCAGGTTTAGAGTATAGGGATTATCAATAACTACAGAAGATGGAGGATTCAAAACTGTAACATTGAAAACAAGGTTACTTTCCTTTGCAGAACAACCAGTAATAATCAACAAAAGTATAAGAGTCAAAAGCAATATTATATTTTTGATTTCCATTCTTCTACCCCCAAGTTTTCTTTTAGGGAAGGGGAATATTCCCCTTCCCTATAGTCTCATTACTTTTAAGGATTTAAGGAGAAGCCTTCTGGAATTTGAACTTGACCAGGCACAAAGGCGCCATCAAAGGTCCAGAGTATCCAGTCTATATAACCAATGTAAAGATTAGAGGTAGAAGTAGAAGTATCACCAAGTCTCATAAATTGAGGATCAGGAATTGTGGAGGGGGCAGCATTAATATTTCCTTCAAGGATAGGAGTAGGATTTCCATCAACATACAATCTTGCATACAAACCATCTAAATTGTATTCAATAGTAAACCAATAAACATGCCAATCAGCACCAGTAACACCTGTGGTAGAGACTAATGTACCAGTACCATTGAGAATTCTCACTTGGGTAGGCTGTATTTCGAATCCACCCCTATAAAGGGTAGTTTGTATATCAAGAGTCCATGCCCTTGTTACATTTGTAATGCCCACTTCACCTTTAGCTTTAAAAACAATAGTCATTTTGAAACTTCCTGGTTGACAGCTTGCGGAATCAAAGTTAAAACGGAAAGAGGGAGTTGCAGCAGCATTACTTGTTGTATCCATCTTTAATATACCATCTTGAAGAGTACAGAAATTAGCCATTGGATAATTAAGATTTCCATCTATCCATCCAGTGGGAGGCTCTACAGTGTTAGTCCAGTCATAGACACTCCAATTCACCAAAGTGGTTACTTCTGCCTCATTAGAATAATCGCTATCTCCTGCAGAGTTATATGCCTTTACCCTATAGTAATATTTTGTATTAGAGTTTAACCCTGTATCGGTAAAAGTAGTGACATTTGCTTCCACTGTTGCGATTTGTGTCCAATCTTCCCCTTCTTTCTTTCTCTCAATCTTAAATCCATCCTCATTATTGGAGTTATCCTGCCATGTTAACCTCACCTCAGTAGCAGACAAAGCTTCTGCAACTAAATTTGTAGGAGCAAACGGCTTTGTCACTGCTGGTGGCTGTTCCTTAGGAGCACATCCACTAATCAGTAGAGCAATCAAAACTACACTTAACACTAATAAGATGATTTTTAAAGAGTTTTTCATAACAATTAAACCCCCTTTTGAATTAAATTTTTAAGAGATAAAAAGAAATTTAAACCAGCACCTCCCTTCTAAACTTTACTTGGTTATCTTTCCAACTCCTGCATATTGGGTAACTATTTCTTTTACTCTCTCTACAGAATCAAGAGAATAATCATAAGAAGGCTTATAATAACAAGTGGAAGTTTCAGGAATACTGCCAGAACAATTAACAAAAACATTCCCAGCAAGGTCCCAATATCCAATTTGAGAGCTATCCCAAGAACCTATAGGATTTCTTACATTCTCAAAATAATTATGCTCAATTCTTAATTTTGCACCCATTCTGGAGTTAATTGCTGAACCAGCAATATCTTGGTAATAATTATTGAAAATATGCCCTTCTCCAAATCTATAGCTTGGAAGTCTCGAATTACAATTTCTAAACCAATTATGGTGATAAGTAATAGTCCTATTGTAATTATCAGTATCTGAAGATCCTATAAGGCTGGTTTTCCAACTATCATGGAAATAACACCAGGAAACAGTAACATAGGACACATCGCCGTTAATGTCAAGAAGCCCATCATAATAATCCTTATCAATACCTTGGAATTGGTTGTACAATTCACAATGATCTATCCAGATATTTCTTGCAGGACCTGATATAGTAATACAGTCTGGGCCTTGCGTTGCAATAGCTGGGTCTTTTACATTATGTATAATTAAATTTCTTACAACTATATTATTAGCATTATTAATTTTTATACCCACACCATTTAACTCACCATAAGTCCCAACTCCAATAATGGAAATATTAGAAACATTTTTTACCTCAATAACATACTTATTATTGTTATTTTGAGGTGTGATAGTCCCATTTACATAAATTATCCTTGGACCACCTTTATTTATCTCATTTTGCAACTCAACACCCGTACTCACATAAACTACTGTTCCGCCTTCTCCACCTGTAGTTCCGCCATTTAAAGTAGCAAATCCTACAAGAGAAAAGTCAGGAGAATTACTTGGATTTATTAAGGGAACATATACGTAAGCCTCAGAATAATCACTCTCAATGTTAGAACTAAAGGCCTTTATTCTATACCAATAAACTTTTCCAGATATCACATCTGGATCAGTATAAGACTTAGAAGATACATCTAAGGTTAAAAGCTCTTGCCAATCTCCATTCTCTTCTTTTTTATCAATAACATAACCTTGCGTTACCTCTGACTTCGTTGTCCAATACAATTTAACATGATTGTTTTCGTCAATAGATAAAGATAGCTCTGGTGCTATAATTAAAGGAGTTGTTATACTGACTTCATTGGAATAATCACTATTAACAGAAGAATTATATGCTCTTACTCTGTAAGAATAAGTTTTTCCGGGAGTTAGGTTAGAATCTATATAATTTACTGTATTGAATCCGACAACTGCAATTTGTATCCAATCTTTTTCCTCTTCTTTTCTTTCAACCTTAAATCCATCCTCGTTATTGGAATTGTCCTGCCATGTTAGCAATACTCTTTTTTCACTTAAAATTTCTGCTTTTAAATTTGTAGGCACCGCTATTGGGGGTATGTTTGTAGAATCAGTAGTCTGCTTAGAGGAACAGCCTGAAACTATTTGCAATAGAAACATCAATAATATAATCCATTTTACTTTACTCCGCAACAAATTTATTACCTCCTTGCATAATATACAAAAATATTGCATATTTTATTCAAAAGAAGTATATCACCAATAATATTTACAGTCAAAGAAAAAATTAAAAATTTGTTAAAAATTTTAAGGTTTTTTAATAAATTATGCTAAAAGATCAAAAGAGGAAAATTAAGTTTAAAGGTATAGAAGAGAATTTTAAAGCACCTAAAAATAAAGAGGGGAGCAAATATGCTCCCCTTTGATTATTTAATCTCTACCTCTTTCCCCGCACCTGCACCTTTATCAAGAAGATAAGGTACTACATCTGCCTCGTCTAATTCATATTGATAAGGAACTCTTAATTCTTTTAACTCCTGAGTTATATTATTATCTCCACATTCCCAATAAAGGTTTCCAGACTCTTTGACATACCCATCTTGAGGACTTTCAAATTGAGTTGTAATAGGCAGAGCTACAGTTTCAAAATAGTTATTTTCCACAAGAAGTTTTGCCCCCATTCTAGATGCAATAGCATAAAGAAGTATATTTTGATAGTAGTTATTAAATATATGTACTGTTCCAAACCTCACACTGGGATTTCTTGAATTTGTATTCCTAAATATATTATGATGGTAAGTAACCCTTGCCTCTGCGTCTATTGTAGAATTATCGCTACTTCCCACTTGAGTACATTTCCAACTATTTTCAAAAATATTCCAAGACACCGTTATGCCTTTAGATCCCTTTATTATATCAAGAAGTGCATCAACCTTATCTTTATCTTTTTCTCTTTCAGGAGCTACAACCATATCGCTGGATAAGGTACAATGATCTATCCAGACATTTTGAGATGCTTCAACAGTAATAGCATCATTTTTAGGATTTTCAACTTTATTTTTTATTGTCAAGTTTCTTATTATCACATTATTTACTCCCTTTAAATATACTCCCCAACCTATTATACTCGCATCAGGGGTAACTCCAATTATAGTTTTATTTGATGCAATATTTACTTGTCCCGTTTCTTTACTAGTATCTATTACTCCTTTCACAAGTATTATATAGGGTTCTTGAACTTGAGCGTAGTTCTTAAAATCATTCACATTATCAACGGTTACAATTTTTCCTCCAGCACCCCCTGTGGTGGCTTCTCCAAATCCTACAGGTTTGTCATTTAGGGTAAGTACATTTTCTTTAAGTTCTTCTTGGGAAAAGCCAAGGACTAAAATTACCCCTAAAAGAATCATCAAAACAATTATATACTTCCTCATACTTAACCTCCTTAATTATAGCTCTTTTGGAAACATATTTTAGCACAGCAATTGTTTTTTCATAATAAATAAAAAAGGAGGAGAGAAATTAATCCCTCCTCCTTTTATTTATATCCATAATTAAACTAATCTTTTTCTTTTATAACTTTAGCTCAGCTGAGTTCTCCCAAAGACCATGTATATTGCAATAAGATGTTGCAAAAATCACACCATCCTTTTGGGTTTTAAAAACAAATTCTACTACGGGCTCTGAATAAACAGTACTTGTGTCAGGCCCTTGCACTGTGGCTCCATGGGCTACAAATTCAAATCTTCCTACATGATATGGGTATTTATCTCCCTCTGGCTGGAAGTATACCTCTATCCAGGCAATATGATGAGCAGTAGTATTGGGATGTGGAATTTCTTTTCCCACAGAAACTCTAATTCTAACACCTTTTTCTTTGTCCTTTTCTAATATCTCAATAACAGGAACATGCTTTTCTTTTGCCCAATCCGCACTTTGGAAAAGATCCTTTATGTTCACCATTTCTATCCCTCCACTTTGAGAATTATTTTCATCTAATTTTATACCAATTAGAGAGGGATTGCAACCTTCGAATCTTAATTTACTCCTTGTGTTATTTCTTTATATTTTTCATAATTTCTAAGCCATTCTTCAGTATTTTGGGGTTGATAAACTTTCATTTCAGAAGAATCTCTTATAATCTTTCTTGCCTCTATGATATCTTTAACAACCCCTTTTGTTATAGCTTGAACCACAATATTTCCAAGAGCAGTGGCTTCTTTAGGTCCTGTAATAACCGGTATTCCAAGAACATCAGCAGTAAATTGTGAGAGTAATTGGTTTTGCGAACCACCACCTACAATATGCAACACCTTAATCTTTTTATTTAATATTCTCTCCAAATCTGTAAATACATCTTTATATCTAAAAGCAAGTGATTCTAATATGCACCTTACGATTTCACCCTTTTTCTCGGGAACTTTTTGCCCTGTTTTCTTACAGTAATCTTGTATCTCCTTAACCATACTGGTAGGATTTAGGAAAGAAACATCATCAGGATTTATAAAATATTTAAAGGGCTTTTCTTCTTCTGCAAGCCTCGTAATCTCGGTGTAAGATAAATCTTCACCCTCCTTCGCCCATTCCCTTTTTACCCTCTGCAATAACCAAAGTCCCATAATATTTTTCAAAAACCTAAAAGTCTTATTATATCCTCCCTCGTTAGTAAAATTAGCTCTTAAAGAATCATTATTAATAATTGGAGATTTTAATTCAACCCCCATTAATGACCAAGTACCAGAACTAATGTAAGCCCAATCATCACCTTCTCCTGGAACTCCCACCACTGCACAGCCTGTATCATGCTCACATGGAGCTATAACATGAATATTTTTGACTCCTAAATCTTCTTCTATACCTTTATATAACTTTCCTATCACTGTTCCCGGTGGTACAACTTCGGGCATGATATCCTTTGGTATGCTAAATTTTCTTAATATTTCCTCCTCCCATCCATCCTTTATAGGGTTATAAATTTGAGAGGTAGTTGCTATGGAAAACTCCGTTTTTATCTCTCCTGTTAACATAAAATTAAAAAGGTCAGGCATAAACAATAGTTTATAGGTAGAATTAAAAAGAGAGGAATTTTCGAGAACCATGCTGTAAAGTTGAAAAAGCGTATTAATCTGCATTATTTGTATTCCTGTTAATTCGTAGATTCTTTCCTTAGGCATGACTTCAAAAGCCTTTTCAAGGATACCATCAGTCCTATGATCTCTATAACATACAGGTATGCCAGCAAAATAACCCTCCTTGGTTACTAACCCAAAATCAACTCCCCATGTATCAATTCCTATACTCTCTATATCTTTATACTTAGAGAATGCTTTCACCAAACCATCCTTTATATCTTGAAACATTTGGGTTACATTCCAATATAATCTTCCCAAAATATCTACAGGTCTATTTATAAATCTGTGAACTTCTTCAATGGCTAATCTTCCATCTCTCAGTATACCTACAATTAACCTACCACTTTCTGCTCCAAGGTCGATAGCAAGAAATTTCCTCTCTTCCATACGCCTCCCCCTTATCCTCTCTCTTTAATCACTTTTTCCATATATCCACTTTCCCTAAAGGCTTTTAAGGGATCAAGAGGAACTCCTATCTCCTCCCTAACTTTGTATATCAAAGGCATCACATCAGTTTCAAAAGCTTTAACTAAAGTGTTCTCAGCCATGACTATGTCTTGCTCCTCTTGATATCTTCTAAGAGCTTTTCTATTGACAATTAGAGCTTTAGCATAGGTCCTAAATATATTCTCTACACTTTGTATCATTTCCTCTATCTTATTCTTTAAATTGTGTGATTCATCTATCATATAAGCTATATCCATCTTTAAACCATCTTGCTCAGCAGAGACAAGTTCATTAAAGATTAAAAACAGTTCATAGGGATTAATAGAACCAGTAGTTAAATCGTCATCTGCATATTTCTTATTATTAAAATGAAAACCACCAAGTTTTCCTTCATCAAGAAGAATAGCAACTATCTGCTCAATATTAGTCCCAAGAGGATGATGCCCCAAATCCACCAGAACATAAGCTTTATCTCCAAGTTTTTTAGAAAGTATAATAGCGGTTCCCCAATCGGGAATATCAGTGTGATAAAAAGCAGGTTCAAAGAATTTATACTCTATTAAAAGCCTCATGTCAGGTTCCAAATGAGAGTATACTTCTTTTAAACTCTCTTCCAATCTGTGTTTTCTAAATCTAAAGTCATCTTGACCTGGATGGTTAGTCCCATCGGCAAGCCATAAAGAAATATCCCTTGAACCAAGTTTTTTCGCTATTTCAATACAATCTAAAATATGCTTTATGGCTTTTTCTCTTACTCTTTTATCAGGATGAGTTAAACTTCCCAACTTATAATCGTCATCTTGAAAGAGGTTAGGATTAATTGCTCCTGGTTTTACTCCAAGAGACTCAGCATATTTTAGAAGTTCATCCCAATCATCATACATATCCCATGGAATATGAAGAGCTACAGTGGGACATATCCCTGTTAATTTATGCACTATTGCAGCATCTTGAAGTTTCTCCTTTATATTCCTAGCAGATCCCTTTTGCTTAAAAACTGCAAATCTTGTTCCCGAATCACCATAACCCCAAGAAGGAGTTTCTATCCTAAAATTTTTTAACTTTTTCTCAACCTCATCCACATTGATACCCTCTTCTTCTAACATACCTCTTAAAATTTCATATCTCTTTTCATAATTCTTCATAAAAAATCCCCCTATTAATTTTTATTTTTTATCTATAATTTTTATTTTTTATTTTCATTTTCTATTACTTTAAGGGTATCACAAAAACCCTTGAAGGTCAACAAAAGAACTCACAACTTTGAAACTGAGGTAGTAGCAATTCCAGTTTCCATATATTTTTGAAAGAACACAAAGATAAAGAATATGGGAACTAAGGAAAGCGTAGTATAGGAATTCCTGCTTGCTTAAAAATCTCAGGATCGTATACTAATCCTAATGCATTTACACCTAAATTGATACCATAAAGTTTACCGTTTACTATTCCAGGCTTTATGTAATTAGGAGCCACATCCTTGAGATTAATAACATTATTCTTTACAAAATCATCCAAAGGTAAAAGGAGTCCTTTATTTACCCATTCTGTGCAGCAGCTTGAGTGTTAAGTTTAGTCCAATAATCGCTCCAAGAAGTATATTCAGGAGTTATCTTTATGTAAGGATACATTTCAGAGGACAAATAGATTTGCTATAATAAAGTCATGAGAAGTCTTGAAAATAAAATAGCATTAATAACTGGGGCAAGTAGGGGGATAGGAGAAGAAATAGCAAAGAGACTTGCAAAAGAAAAAGTTAATCTTGCTCTTATAGCAAGAGATGAAAAAAGACTAAGGGAACTTAAAGAGAAATTAGAGAAGGAAAATATAAATGTTTTCATATTATCCATAGATCTAAGAGAGAAAAATGCACCAAAAACTGTAATAGGAGAAGTAATAAGACATTTTGAAAGGTTAGATATACTAATAAATAATGCAGGAACAGCCTTATCTAAGCCTATTATTGAAACTTCAGAAGAGGAATGGGATGAAATAATGACCATTAATGCAAAAGTGCCTTATTTTTTATGTAAGTATGCTATTCCCTATTTAAAGAATTCAGAGATTCCTACAATTATAAATATCTCTTCGGTGGTAGGGTACAAGGGTTATGTAAATCAAAGTGCTTATACTGCCTCAAAACATGCATTACATGGATTTACAAAAGTCCTTGCTCAAGAAGTCCACGAATATGGAATAAGAGTGCACTTAATTTCCCCAGGGGGTGTAGCAACAGATCTTGTAAATAAAGTAAGGCCTGATCTTGAAAAGGCATTACTGATTCAGCCCTCCGAGATCGCAGAAATAATTGTTTTCTTATTAAAATTTAGAAATAATGCTGTTATTGACGAGATACAAGTAAGAAGAAAAGATAATATCCCCTGGAGATAATCAACCTTTTTCTTTTAGTAGTTTTCTCCTATATTTTTCCACCTCTAAGCTGTCAATTTCTTCAATTTGTTCTTTTGTAAAGAAGCCCATCTTACCAAACAATTTTGCTACAAATATTGTCTTTATGGAATTCTCAATTAAGAGAGTTCTATAAAGCGCTTCTTTGAGATTACTTCCTACTGTTACCAATCCATGATTTTTAACAAGGACCCCATTATGATTTTTTATAACGCCTCCAACTACTCCTGCAAACTCCTTACCACCGGGCACCACATATTCTACTACAGGAATTTCTCCCCCAAGAAGAGCCACCATATCAGGTGTGAATAATTTTAAAGGTTCATCTTGAAAAGCATAAGCAATTGAATATATAGGATGGGTGTGTACTACTGCCTTAACATCCTCTCTTACTTTATAACATTCAAGATGCATCCATATTTCGGAAGAAGGTTTTTTATCACCTTCAATTACTTCGCCAGAATTAAAATCAACACCAATATAGTCATCTTCTGTGGCATCTTCAAAAGAAATACCGCTCGCCTTTATATAAACTCTATTTCCAACTTTTGCACTAATATTTCCTCCAGGTCCCACAATTAAATTTTCCTGTGCTATCCTTTTCCCTATTTTTACAAGTTCCCTTTTTACCTTCTCTATTTCAGAATTCATAATAAATTCCTCCTTTGGGAATATAATTCCTCAAATATTCAGCAGTTTCTTTAAGTTCTTTCAAAAGTTTTTCCTCAGTTTTCGTAGATGAAGGAATAATTTCAGCAATAAGAATAATTTCTTCCACAGGCTTTAAATACTGAGAAATAGGACTTTCTTTATAATGCTTGAAAGAGTATTCAATTGCAGAAAGAACTTTCTCAATCTTTACATGACCTATAGCGTTATACTCTTCAGTAAAGGGCCAATGCGCACTAGCATCCCTCGTAGTTTGTTGTAAATGAATTATAGGGGAGAATACTGCAAACCTTTTTAACCATTCTTCATAGGATAAATCTTCTCCAGAAAGACCATAGTGCATTCCAGCTTGATGTCCCACATCAATGGTTATATATATAGGAACACCGTCATTTTTTTTATTTACTTCAATAAGAAATTCTTCAGCCTCTTGAAGAGTCCAGGGTTTTTCACTGGGTATATACATTTGTTCATTAGATATACCTAAAAGTCCTTTTTCTTTTGCTATCTTTGCAAGTTCTTTAAAAGTTTCATAAACATACTTGATCCTTTCTCTTGTCTTTTCTGGATCTTGCAAAACTTCCACAGATAAAGCATCCCAATGTCCTCCAAGATATTTTGCCCCCATTTCTTTAACAATGTCCATAGCAGATATTATCCATTCCTTCATTCTTTGTCTTACTCTTTCATCACTGTGAGATAGACCATGAAACCTATGAGTTGCCATACCTGTGTAATAGTCCCATATTTTAACATTATATTTTTCTGCATACTCTCTTATCTTCTTTGCAGTTTCTATCTGATAAATTTTATCTCCACTAAAAAATGGGTCTAAAACATCACTACAAAAAGAATGATAGTCATATCCTAATTCCTTAGTAAGTTTTATAAAATTCTCAGGATCTTCCCACCTTCTTGTCAAAAAAGCCCCATTAATACCGATATCTATATGTACCTTCATTTCTTCACCTCATTTCTACCCCACCACTTACATTTACTGCATCTCCAGTAATATAAGAAGCTTCATCGCTTGCAAGAAATACCACTACATTTGCCACATCATCATAAGTACATGCCCTACCAAGAGGTATCTGCTTTAAATATCTTTCTCTTACCTCTTCTTTACTTATTCCCAATCTTTTAGCATATTGATCATAAAGGCTTTCCTTCCATAATGGAGAATCCAAAAGATCTCCTGGACATACCGCCACTACCCTTACATTATGCGGTGCAAGATCTAATGCAATACTTTGGGTAAATCCTATTCCTCCAAATTTTGAGGCAGAATAAGCAGCATTTCTAAAACTCCCTTTCTTTCCTGATTTTGAATTAATCTGAATTATTACTCCGGATTTCTGTTTTACCATTACCTTGGCAGCCTCTCTTGCGCAAAGAAAATATCCCGTTAAATTAACATCTATTACCTTCTTCCAATCCTCAAGAGGAAATTCCGTAATATCATGAGCAATTAAAATACCAGCATTAGCTACCATTATATCAAGTTTTCCAAAAGTCTCAACAGTTTTTTCTACCATATTTTTTACATCTTCCTCGTTAGTAACATCGCACTTGACCGCAAGAGCCTTACTGCCATATTCCTCTTCAATCCTTTTTGCCACTTCTTGAAGCTTTTCTACTTTTATATCAGCTACAGTTACATTACATCCTTCTTTTGCAAGTCTATAAGAAAGAGCTTCTCCAAGCCCTTGAGCTGCACCTGTAACAATTGCCACTCTATTTTTTAATCTTTGGCAATCACACATCTATTTTCTCCCCCCTTTTTAGTAGATATTCTTCAGCTTCTTTACACCACCAGCCATTATTATCCTTCACTATTTGAGCTAAATCTCTGTATATATCTTTCAATTCCTCAGGACCCTCTACACTTAATCTCTCAAAATCCTCTATTTCTGACAATGGAAATCTTATATGGGTATAGATTAACTTTTTACCCCCAGAGATATTAGGGAAATTTAAAAGCACATCTCTTGCTACATTAAGTCCACCTATATGGGTAATCATAGGGGAAGGGTCTATAACTCCCCTTTGTATAAGATCTAATGCTATTTTCATATCATCAGCATTACCACCCGATGTAGCCACAAAATGATGTTTATCATAATGAACCTTATAAAAATTAACACAAGCAATGAAATTATGATCAGTAGGTCCTGCAAAGAAGTTTAAGCAACCATCTCTTGCAAGAAGAGAGTCTGCCTCCTCAACCAGCTTAGGACTTGGATATAAAATAAAAATATCATCATATTTTATTTCTTTATAGGATTGATCTCTTGTTGGGTTCACAAACCTAATATCTATTCCCTTTTTATTAACTTCTTCTTTGGGAAAAGCCTTCATAGCTCTTTGCAACTTTGCATCATCAATATCAGTGATAACAAGTAAGCTTGGATTCTGAGGACCATAAATAAGATAGGCAAGAAAAGCAAGACCCATAGGTCCTGCACCACCAAGAATGGCAGTCTTCCCTCCACGTTTTATCCCCATGATATGCTCATAAGAATTTTCCCTAGTATGATATTGAGCATTCACAGCACCTATCACGCACGACAAAGGTTCTATTAAGGATGCTTTATAAAAAGCATCACCCTCATAAATTAAAAGACAATCTTGTTCCATAACCTCGTTAGGAATAACAACCTTTGTGGCAAGACCCCCCAAATATTTATATGAATATCCTGGAGCACTTAATACTCCTACAGGTCCCCTTTCATACAGCAAAGCAGGTTGAATTGTAAACTTTTGACCCTCCTCATATTTTCCCTTCCATTTAGACCCCACTTTCAAAATTACTCCTGCCATTTCATGCCCTACAATAACAGGATTTTTGTCCACATCCTTTGGAACTCTTGGATGATCCGGACCTTGAACAATTTCTTTGTAGGTGGAAGGACAACTGGTATCTGAAATTATCTCCGCAAGTATTTCATCTTCCTTAATCTCAGGAAGTTCAAATTTCTCAAGTCTTAAATCCATCTTCCCATACATTCTTAAAGCTATTGTTTCCATTCTTATTCCCCCTTACTCAATAATAAATCAGGATTCTCTAAAAACTCCTTTATTTTCATGAGAAACTTAGATCCGTATGCCCCATCTATTACCCTATGATCTGCGGAGAGAGTTATATCCATCATCTTCCTAATTTTTATTTCTCCATTAATTACCACCACTCTATCTTGAATAGCCCCACAGGTAACAATAGCTACTTCAGGGGGATTAATTATAGCAAGTATAGATCTTACTCCAAACACACCAACATTATTTACAGTAATGCTTCTATCAGATATATCTTCCACTCTTAACTTTCTATTTCTTGCTTTTTCTACAAGAGAAATCCTTTCTTCAAATATTTGAGCTATAAGCTTTTTATCAGCATTTCTTATAACAGGTACCACTACACCTTCTTCCCCTAAAGCTACAGCAAAACCCACATTTATGTCTTCCAAAAGCTCTATCTCTGTATCTTTAAATCGGGCATTTATTAACGGAAACTCTTTCATAGAAAGAGCAGTAGCCTTAATTATGAAATCATCATAAGAAATTTTTATATTTTTCTCATTAACAAAATTTGCTCTTGTCTCAACTAAGTTTGTAGTATCAACTTCGGCAATAGCGTAAAAATGGGGTATTGATTGCTTACTTTTTAATAACCTCTCAGCGATAGTTCTTCTTACTGTATTCAAAGGGATTCTCTTTATCACATTATTACCACTCAAAGTTTAAACCTCCTTACTCAGGTATACTTTCATCTAAGGTATCAGTAATATAAGCTAAGACAGTTCCTACAGGTACTGTTTCTCCCTCTTTTACAAGTATCTTTCTCAAATACCCATCGTATTCACTCTCTATCTCCATTATGGCTTTTTCCACTTCAATCTCCAATAAAGGCTCACCCTTTTCCACTTTATCTCCCTCTTTTTTAAGCCAAGAAGTAACAGTACCGTTTTCCATCACATCGCTAACCTTAGGCATAACAATGTTTTTAACCATAAATTCTTACCTCCTTGTTAGAATAACTTTTTAATTTCTTCTATAATTCTTTTGTCATTAGGTAAGTATGCTTTTTCAAGAACAGGAGAAGCTGGTGGAGGACAAAAAGGAGCGCCTATTCTTATTGGAGGTCTAATAAGAAAAGATGAGGCTTTTTGATAAAGTTGAGTTATTATCTCGGAAGATAGAGACATGAATTCCACAGCTTGTGTAACAACAGCAAACCTTCTTGTCCTCTTTACAGAATCAATAATAGTATCCATATCTAAAGGATAGAGACTTCTAAGATCTACTACCTCCAATTCAATACCCTCTTTTTCCAATTCCTCTGCTGCTTTTAATACGGCGTAAATCATGGCAGACCACGAAACTACAGTAACACTTTTATCATAATTTTTAGCTCTTCTCTTAATGTCTGCTTTACCAATAGGGACTATATAATCTTCTTTGGGGACTTTTCTCTTGGACAAAGAAAGTAATAAAGGATCTTGAAGTAAATTTTGATGCTCTATATAAATTACAGGATTTTTGTCCCTTATAGAAGCTATCAATAAACCTTTGGCATCATAAGCATCTGATGGAGCAACAACTTTTAATCCAGGGAAATGGGTCAAAATTGACTCAATACTCTGAGAATGTTGACCTGCATATCCTTTACCACCACCAATAGTGGTTATTATGGTGAGAGGAATTTCCGCTTGTCCTCCTGACATATAGCGCATTTTAGCAGCTTGATTTGCTATTTGATCCATAGCAATTAAAATAAAGTCTATATACATTATCTCCACCACAGGCCTCAGACCTCTCATTGCCGCTCCAACTCCTGCTCCTACTATTGCTGCTTCAGAAATTGCGGTGTTAAATATCCTATCCCTTCCAAATATTTCTAAGAGTCCCTTTGTTTCTCCAAAAGAACCACCATAATCAGCTATATCTTCTCCCCACATTAGTACTCTTCCATCTCTCCTCATTTCTTGATATAATGCCTCAATAATTGCTTCTTTGTAGTTTATCTCTACCTCTGGATCTCTGTCCTTAAATTTTGGTTCCTTAAGCACTGTAACGTTTCTAAACTTCTCAGGCACAAAACTATCTATGGAGTCTTCTTTAAAAACATATTTTGTCATATCCTTAGGGTCGGGATTAGGAGATTCAATTACCTTTGCAGCAATATTCTCATTTCTCTGTCTATATTCTTTTTTCAGATTTTCAATCTCATGAGGAGTAAGTACTCCTGCATCTATCAACTCTTTCGCATAAATCTCCAATGGATCATATTTTTTCCATGCTTGTAACTCATTGTAGGTTCTATAAGTACCATTTTCTGGTTTTTCCAAAGTATCACTTAAAGAATGTCCCATAAATCTGTATCCCCAAAATTCAAGAAGAACTGGCCCCTCTCCTTTTCTTATCCTTTCCACGGCTCTTTTGACTGCATCTCTTACTGCAAGCACATTCATAGCATTTACTACTTCTGCATGCATACCATTCTTACTATACGCAAAACCTCTCTCTGCAATAAAATCTATTCCTGTTACTTCGCCCCTTTGTTGTCCAGACTCACCATATTGGTTATTCATAACCATAAATATTACAGGAACTCCAAATTTTTTACTCATAAGACCATTAGTAAATTGTGCCATACATGCCATATTTATTGCCTCATGAGCTATTCCTGTATTCATTGCTCCATCCCCTATAAAACATAAAGTTACTCTACCATCTTCCATATATCTTGAAGCCATAGCAGACCCTACAGCTATTCCCATACTACCACCAACAATAGCATTTGCCCCCAAATGTCCTACACTAAAGTCCGCAATATGCATGGATCCTCCTCTTCCCCTACAAGCACCCCACTCTTTTCCAAAAAGCTCCCCTATTGCTTTGAATAATTCAATATCAAGGGCATATTGATAAAGAATATTTTTATTTTTGTTCTTCCAATCATATCCTAAAAAATTTGCAATTTCTTTGTTATTTTCAATAAAAGCTATCAGCTCCTCTTCACTCATATCTTTTAATCCAAAATAGCTTTTAGCTATGGCATCACCATGCCCTCTATGGGTACTAGTAATATAATCATCCTTCTTAATAACTGAAATTCCGCCTGTGGGAACTGCTTCCTGTCCAATGGAAAGATGAGTAGCACCTATATATAGATACCTAATATTCCCATATTTACCTTTATTAACCCTTAACTCATAGATCATCTCTTCAAAATTTCGGATCATAAGCATACATTTGAAAAGATCTATGCTCTCTTCTTTAGTTATGCTCCCCTCTTTTAATTCTTCTTTTAAAGATTTTCTATATTGAAACTTAGGTACCTTTCCACCTACCTCAATATATCCTGGTTCAAATTCTGGAAGTACAGGTATTTCTTTTGGCAATCTAAACACCTCCTATCTTACCCAGTTTTTTATTTTTATTTTCGTTTTATTTCAATTTTATTTTTTATTTTTTTTCATTATATAGTATCATCTATAAGCACAATGTCAAGTTAAAATAACATTAATCAACATTCCATGCTATGGCAGTCATATAAGAAAGATTAGGTTGACGAGTATCCAGTCTTGAATGCTGAACTACAATCTTTACATCACTCTCCACCTTTATTGCAAAAGGCACATTTCTTTCAAGTTTAACTCCAAGAATCTCCTCTGATTTATCCAGTCTTACATGCCAAGTTCTTTCGGGAAGTACAATTATTTCTTTAGATTCTATGGGATCCCTATCTTCAAAATAAAAAGTGAATTTAACCTTAGCGGGTTTATCATTAACATTTAAAATACAAGTTGATTCATGGCTTGGTAAATTAGGATCGCCAATTTCAGGCAAATAAGCATCAGGAATAAGCCAAATCTTTGCACCTATTTCTTTATTCATATTCTTCACACCACCTTTCTCTTTATTTGACTGCCCTTGCCCTTCTTTGTTCTAACAAATTAGATATGACTACTGTTCCTACAAGAAGTGAACCCATAATTATGGTTATTACCTGGCTGGGTATGTTTAACAAATTTAGACTATAGGTTAAGAAACCAATTAAAAACAAAGACAAAACAACCCCAATCATATTTCCAGATCCTCCAAGAATGCTAACCCCTCCAAGAACTACCGTTGCAATAACCTCAAGCTCCAAACCACTACCAATATCCGGCCTTATGCTACTCAATCGGGAGGTAAGAAGAATAGCTCCTAATCCAGACATAAAACCAGCAATGGTAAAAAGAACTATTTTTATCTTTTCCACTGGAATTCCTGAAAACTTACAAGCCTGTTCATTATTTCCGATAGAATAAACATATCTTCCAAAGGTGGTTTTATGTAAGACAAAACCAAAAATGATAGCAAAAATAACGTACAAAACTAAGGAAAAAGGAACAGGAGTCCCTGCAATATAACCCTGTCCTAAATACATAAAGCTCTCTGATTCAATCCCAACAGCTGTATCTTGAAGCAAAATATAAGCTATTCCCCTATACAGAGCATAGGTACCTAAGGTCACTGCAATAGCTGGAAGCCTAAATCTTACAATCAAATACCCATTTAAATAACCTCCTAAGGTAGCAATTATAAGCCCCACAAGGGCACAGATCCAAATATTAGTTCCCATTCTATGGAGAACTCCCATAAAAGCAGAAGTCATTCCCATGTTAGATGCCACTGAGATATCTATATTGCCACTTATAATAATGTAAGTCATTGCAAGAGAAATAAGCCCTTTTTCCATAAAGTTTGTAGTATTGTCCAACAGATTAACTATATCTAAAAAGTAAGGCGAGAAAAAACTACTTACTAAAAAGACCAGAACAATTAATATGAGAAGTATTATTTCCCAAGTTATTCTTAACCTTATCTTCATACCCTCCTCCTACGTCCCTTATAATATCTCTCCGCAATTAAAGAATCTACAATTACAGCAATTAAGAACATCAAGCCTTGAAGAGCGAGCTTATAAAAAGGTGATATCTTCATAACATTCAATCCATTAACAATCATTGTCAAAAGTAAAGCTCCTAAAACTACCCCACCTATCTTTCCGGATCCACCTGTAGTTTTTACTCCTCCAATAACCACGGCAGAAATAGCAGAAAGTTCAAATCCTATAGCAGCACTACTTTCTGCAGAAGCAAAACGAGAAGTATATAAAACACCGCTGAGTCCAGCAAGAATACCTGAAATAAGGTAAACTAAGAATAATACTTTTACTTTATTAATACCAATATATATTGCAGATTGAGGATTATTTCCAACAGCATATATACTTCTTCCAATAGCCTTATAATTCAAAAGATAATAAAAAAAGAGAAAAACAATAAGAGCATAAATTACTAATATGGGGATGCCTAATATCTCAACTCGGGTAAGAAGTTTATAGCCTTCAGGCATCTCATGAGCATTAACCCATCTACCCCCACTAATTATATATACAATTCCTCTAAATATATACATCGTAGAAAGAGTAGCAATTATAGGAATAACCTTTCCCTTTGCCACAAAAAGGCCATTTATAGCCCCACATACTCCTCCAATTAAAATTCCAATTAAGGGAGCTAATATTACAGGAAAATTATGAAAATCTCTATAAATCATTGATACGGTCATTCCTGTTAAAGCAAGATTAGAACCTACAGAAAGATCTATCCCACCAGTAAGTATAACCATCATTTCTCCTATAGCAACAATAGTTAATATGGATGCGTCAAGAAAAATATATCTAAGGTTTTCCCAGCTTATAAAATAAGGATTTCTCAATGCTATGATTAATCCAAAAAGGAAAAGAGGGAAGATTATTCCGATCTCTCTTAATTTTGCAATATCGTAACTTTTTTCTCTTAACCCATTTATAGAACCCATTTTTGCCATCATATCCTCCCCAAATTGTTAACTTTTTGTATATACTTTTCTCCCTAAAGCCATTGATAAAATCTTCTCCTGAGTTGCTTCCCTTCTGGAAATAGTACCAACTATCCTTCCCTCATGCATTATAATTATCCTATCACTCATCCCAATAATTTCTGGCATTTCAGAAGAAATAAGAATTATTCCATAGCCCTCTTGAGCAAGCTTATTTATTAGTTGATATATAGCTACCTTTGCCCCCACATCTATCCCTCTGGTAGGTTCGTCAAGAATAAGGATCTTAGGTTTAGTAGCAAGCCATTTTGCAAGCACAACTTTTTGCTGATTTCCTCCAGAAAGACTCATCACCTTTTGTCTTATTCCAGAAGCCCTAATATCAAGAAGTTCAAAATATTTTTTTGTAAGTATTTCCTCCTCTTTCCTATCTATTATCCCCCTATTTGCCAAACTTTCTAAAATAGGAAGAGTAGTATTACAAACTATATCCATAGGTAAAAGTAAACCATGCTGATGCCTATCTTCAGGAACGTATACAATCCCAAGACTTATAGCATCTTTCGGATTCTTTATATTTACTTCCTCTCCTCTTATATATATCTTTCCTTTATCTTTACTTCTTATACCAAATATGGTCTGAGCAACTTCGGTCCTACCAGAACCTACAAGACCAGCAATACCCAGAACTTCACCCTCAAAAAGCTCAAAAGAAACATCATAAAATTCCCCATTTCTTGTCAAACCATCAACCTTTAATAGAAGTTCTCCCTTTTTTGTCTCTACCTTTGGATACATATCCTCTAACTTTCTTCCTACCATCATCTGAATGAGTTCGTCCACACTTGTCTCTGCCACATTTTTTGTTCCTATATATTGCCCATCTCTCAACACCGTTACTCTATCTGCTATTGCAAAAACTTCCTCCAATCTATGAGATATGAAAATTATGGATGTTCCTTTTTCTTTTAAACTCCTGACAATATTAAAGAGCCTTTGAGTCTCTTCTAAGGTTAAAGAGGAGGTAGGTTCATCCATAATCAAAATTTCGGGATTTATGGACAAAACTCTTGCAATTTCTACAATTTGTCTTTCCGCAATACTTAAATCTTTAACAAGAGCCTTAGGATCTATTTCAATACCCAATGAATTCAAAAAACTGTTTGCTTCTTTATAAAGATCTTTCCAATCAATACTTCTAAATAGAGTCCTATATTTGTAATGACCAATAAATATATTTTCTGCTACACTTAACTCAGGAAATAAAGCAAGCTCTTGAAAAACTGCTGCAATACCATGTTTTTGAGCATCCATTGGATTACCAAAATACACCTTCTTACCCTTCAGTAGAATATCCCCATGATCAGGCTGTAAAACTCCACTTATAATTTTTATCAATGTAGACTTTCCAGCACCATTTTCACCAAGCAAAGCATGAATCTCGCCCTTTTTTAGATTAAAATTCACACCTTCTAAAACCGGTTTTGCTCCCGTAAAAGATTTATATATATTTCTAACCTCTAAAATATAATCTTCCATGATTATAAAAACCCCTCCCAAAATCAAAAATAAAAGGGGAGGATCCTGATCCTCCCCTTAGGAATTTCTGTTAGTAGACTTTAGACCAATAATCTATGTTGGCAGCATCAAACACAAATGGAGGTCCAAGAATTATCATTCTTCCACCGTTTCCTTCGTCTACAATGGTTCTTTCTCCAAGTCTTCCTAAATTAACTTTCTCTCCAACATTCCCTTTAATTTCTCTGTTTAATAAACGATAAGTTGCATAAATTGTTGCGTATCCTAAATCTATAGGATTCCACAAAGCAAATGCTTTACAGGTACCTCTTTTTACATACTCTGCCATTTCACTTGGTAATCCAAGTCCTGTAAGCTGAACTTTACCAGATAATCCAGCATCCTCAATAGCACGAGCAGCCGCTGCAATACCAACAGTAGTAGGAGCAATTATGCCCTTTAAGTTAGGATAAGACTTAAACAATCCCATTGCCTCGTTATAACTCTTCTCCCTTATGTCATCCCCATAAACTATGGCTACCAGTTTCATCTTGCTATACTCTGGTTTCTTTAACTCTTCCTTCATCCAAGCAATCCAAGTATTTTGGTTTGCCATTGTAGATGCAGCACTTAATATAGCAATTTCACCCTCATAATTAATCATCTTTGCTAAGAGTTGTACCTGAATCCTTCCTATTTGTTCCATATCTGCCTGGTTTACAAATAATTTTCTCCCTTGTGGTTTTACTGCTGAGTCAAATGTTACTACAGGAATCCCTCTAAGTTGTGCCTTTCTGCATACAGGTACTAAAGCGTCAGGATCGTTTGCGGAAATACAAATTGCACTAACTTTTTGAGCAATCATTGAATTTATTATATCAATTTGCCCTTGTACACTGGATGCTGCAGGAGCTTGATGTATTACAGTGATACCCAACTCTTTTGCTGCCTCTTGTGCTCCCTTATTTACTGCTTCAAAGAAAGGATTACCTGCTGTTTTGGTTACTAATCCAATTACATATTTCTTTTGAGCGAAACTCTCTGTTCCTAATACAATTAACAATACAAGAAGTAAAACAATCAGAAACTTCTTCATAGGATTCCCCCCTTAAAAATAAAATTTTTAAATTACAAGACCCAATTTAAAATCTACTATTCCACACCTCCTCCCATAGCAAAGTTTTTTCATTTTTGATCATTTTATATTTTCACTTGTTTTTATTTTACATAAAAATAACAAGCTTGTCAAAAAAATAACAAATAGAAAAGGGGAGGCTTTTTAGCCTCCCCTAAGTATTTTGTATTAACTAATAATCAGATTTACAACTACTCGTAAAGACACTGCTTTATCTTAGGATCATCTATATTGGTCTTATCATACCAATAGAATCCACTATCAATGAATTTTGGTAATTTCTCGCCTTTAATGGCTTTTACTGCTGCCTCAACAGCCATATAGCCCATTCCTACTGGGTTTTGAGTAATAGCTCCAGCCATTAAACCAGACTTTATAGCATCAATCTGTTGTTTACCAGAATCATAGCCTATTACTACTATTTTTCCAACCTTATTCATCTCTCTTACCGCATTAATAACTCCTATAGCCGAACCTTCATTTGCACCAAATATTCCTTTTAATCTTGGATGGGCTTGTATGATAGCTTTTGTCAAATCAGTAGATTTGAGATGATCTCCTCCACCATATTGAATATCTACAATCTTGATTAATGGGTATTTTGCTTTAATTCTATTCACAAAACCATCTCTTCTATCAATTCCTGTCCTACTTACTTGGTCATGAACTACCAAAGCCACCTCTCCCACCCTATTAATAAATTTTGCCATCATATCTGCGGCATATCCTGCTGCTTTAATATTGTCTGTTGCAACAGTGGTTACAGGAATATCGCTATCTACTCCAGAATCAAAACCAATTACTGGAATCCCCATAGCATGTGCCTTTTCAAGATAAGGTATAACCGCTTTACTATCAAGAGCTGCAATACAAAGAGCTGCAGGTTTTTTAGCAAGAGCAGCTTGCAACATCTCAATTTGTTTATCCACCATTGCTTCAGACTCAGGTCCCTCAAAAGTGATAGTAACATTCAAATCTTTTGCTGCCTTTTCAGCTCCCATTTTTACTGCTTGCCAAAATTGATGTTGGAATCCTTTTGAAATCATCGCAATATATGGCCTTTGTGCTGACGTGATTGAGAAACCAATTAGGAAAAGAGAAATTAAGGTTACGATTAAAAAACGCTTCATTTTGAAAACCTCCCCCAAATTAAGATTTTTTTATAATATTTGCCAGAATACTGGCAAATATTATCTAATTTATTCATGCTTCTCTACTCCTTCTTATAATGTCAAGATATACAGCACCAATAACTATGATTCCACTAACCACAATCTGCCACTCCTGGGGTACAGACAAGATTCTTAAACCATTGGTAAGAGTACTCATTATCAAAGCTCCTATAACAGTCCCAATGACCGATCCTTCTCCACCTCTTAAGGATGTTCCTCCTATTACTACAGCAGCTATGGCATCAAGTTCGTATCCTTGTCCTAAGGCAGGTTGAGCTGAATTCAATCTTGAAGCCATTATAACTCCTGCTATACCTACAAACATTCCACATAAGGAATATATTATAGTCTTCCATTTATCTACATTTAATCCTGAAAGTCTCGCAGCTTCCTCATTACTTCCAATTGCAAAGGTATACCTACCAAGAGCTGTTCTTGTAAGAAGAATATGTGCAATGATTATAAAGAGAACAAACCATAGGATTGCATTGGGAAAATCTCCTAACCCAGGGAAGATCCTACCCAATATGGATCCCATAGCAATCTTATTAAAGATAGGAGTATCATTAAAATAAATAGGTCTACACCCTGAAACCACTAAAGCTAAACCTTTAGCTATCATCATCATACCTAAGGTAGCAATAAAGGGAGGTAATTTCATCTTAGAGATCACAGTACCATTAATAAATCCCGCCAGAACCCCAGTAAGAATTCCTCCAAGAACTCCAATAAAAACAGGTATTCTCCAAAAAGTTATAAAAACACCAGTCATGACAGCAGAAATAGTCATTACTGTTCCAATAGATAGATCAATGCCTCCCGTAATGATTACAAAGGTTACACCAAGGGCAAGAAGTCCATTTACACAAGTTGCAAGCAAAATTGCAATTATGTTCTCATAAGTTAAAAAGTTAGGTGAAGCTAAGGAGAAGAAAACAAAAAGCAAAAATAGGCTTGCAAACATTAATATTTGTCTCAAACCACTTTTAGAAAATAAAATTGACAATTTACCTACCATTTAATTTAAACCTCCTTTTAATCCTCGTACATAGTAGCATACTTCAGGATTTTTTCTTCCGTTGCCTCATCAGCATCCAGTATCCCTGTAATCCTTCCCTCACACATCACCACAATTCTATGACTCATTCTCAAAATTTCAGGAAGCTCTGAAGATATCATAATTATTGACTTACCTTCGGCTATTAATTCATTCAACAATTTATATATTTCATTCTTTGCCCCCACATCTATCCCTCTGGTAGGTTCGTCAAAAATAAGAATATCGCAGTTCCTAAGTAACCATTTTGCTACTACTACCTTCTGTTGATTTCCACCAGAAAGATTTTTAACTTTTTGTCTAACCGATGGAGTTCTTATTCTCAATCTTTGTATATATTCATTACTCACCTTTTCAGCCTTCTTATCGTCTACAAAACCTAAGGCTTTTAAAAAATCTTTCATTGAAGGTAAAATAATGTTAGATTTAACATCAAGATCAGGCATTAATCCATATCTTTTTCTATCTTCGGAAAGGTATGCAATTCCATGACTGATAGCATCCCATGGATTCCTTATATGCACTTTTTTACCTTTCACATAAACTTCACCAGAATCCACAGGATCTGCTCCAAATATAGCCCTCGCAACCTCTGTTCTTCCTGCTCCTATCAAGCCAGCAAATCCTAAAATTTCTCCTTTTCTCAAACTAAAACTAATATCTCTAAAAACCTTACTTCTTTTAAGATTTCTTACTTCTAATACCACTTCTGCATTTTCTTCTACTTCCTTCTCCCGTAAAGTTTCATATATCTCTCTCCCCACCATCATGCTTATGATCTTTTCTATGGTTAGATTCTTCATATAATCAGTACCTATGTATTGTCCATCTCTCATAACTGTCACTCTGTCAGCTATTTCTCTCAATTCTTCTAATCTATGAGAAATATATATTATTCCTATTCCTTGACTTTTAAGCTTTCTTATTACACTAAAGAGTTCCTCGGTTTCTGCCTCACTCAATGCAGCAGTAGGCTCATCAAAGATAATAACTTCTGAATTAAAAGATAGTGCCTTTGCAATTTCTACCATTTGTTGTTTGCCTACACTTAAATTAGAGACTTTAACATTAGGTTCTACTTTTAAATGAAGCATATTAAGAAGCTCTTTTGTCCTCTTGTTTATCTCGTCATCATCTAAGAATATAGGTAGATTTTTCCTCTTAGGTTCTCTTCCTATAAATATATTTTGTGCTACGGTTAAATGTGGCATTAAATTTAATTCCTGAAACACCATGCTTATTCCCATTTCTTGAGCAACACGAGGATTAGGAATGTCTACTTCTTTTCCTTTGTAAATAATCCTTCCCGAATCTTTTCTATAAGCTCCTACTAAAATCTTCATTAGAGTAGATTTTCCTGCTCCATTCTCTCCAACCAATGCGTGCACTTCTCCCTTATTAAGCTCAAAATAGGCATCTTTTAAAGCCTGAACCCCAGGGAAGCTTTTGTTTATATTCTCCATTAAAACTAAGGTTTCAGTACTTATAGTTTCACACCCCTTCCTTTTATTTTGCTACTTTCTTATACAAAGGGCCAAAATTCATACAAGCTCTAAAATCTGCACTTTCTAACTCTTCGGTACCAAACATGGACCAGGCACTGGGCCTAAAAATTCTTTCTTCTTCCACATTATGCATATTCACTGGGATTCTTAAAATGGAAGCAAGGGTAATAAACAAATCTCCTACATGTCCATAAGTTATAGCACAATGATTAGCCCCCCAATTCTCCATTACAGAATAGACACTCTTAAAAGCACCTTTCCCTGTTAATTTAGGAACAAACCAAGTGGTAGGCCAAGTAGGATCTGTCCTTTTATCAAGAACTTCATGAACATGAGGAGGGAGTTCTACTGTATATCCCTCAGCAATCTGTAACACAGGACCAAGCCCCTTAACTATATTTAATCTACTTATAGTTACAGGCATTTCCCCTCTTGTAACGAACTTAGTAGAGAATCCTCCACCCCTAAAGTAGCCTAAATTGGCATAGCAGAATTTGGTTGCATCCAAACACTTTATAACCTCCTCATCACTTATCTCCCAGAATGGTTTTATTGCTGGTTTACCTTCAATTTCCTGTTGACCTGTTCCATCAAGGGCTGCAGGTCCTGAATTTATCAGATGAATTACTCCGTTTTGAGCTAATCCCTCTGGTTTCCAACCTGTAACTCTATAAATTGCTTCAGGACTCCAGTAAGTTCTTACATCAGCAAAGATCTGAGCAGTATTTGTTAACAAATGCCCAAAAAGCATAACTACCCCATTGAGGCTATCATTTTCTGTAGCCAATATATATGGTTGTCTTAACCCATTCCAATCAAAGGAAGTATTTAAAATTGCCTCTGTAAAATCGCCATTAGGAAAGTGATCTGTCCATTGACGTTGTCCTTGAAAACCTGCAACTATCGCATTATGCCCTAAGCTTTCCTCAGGATAACCCAATTCTTCTAATTTTTTATTTCCCACCATTAAATCTCTTATAATTAGAGTCATTTTAACTACAAATTCCCAAACCTCCTGTTTCTTCTTTTCATCAACCCTCTTATCAGGAGGATTTGGATCTTCTCCCTCCTTACAATACTTTCTCACCCATTCCATTGCCCTCTTAAATTCTTCTTCATCGTAAATTTTTCTCTCTATTCTTCTGATAATTTCAGTCATATCTACATACTCAACTCTCATTCCTAAATAATCTTCAAAGAAGTCTGGATCTACAATAGACCCTGCAATTCCCATAGAAACACTCCCAATGGAAAGATAAGATTTATTCTTCATAACTGCTACTGCGAGGGCGCTTTTAACAAATTTCAAAATCTTTTCTTTCACATCTAACGGTATATTGTAATCGTCTTTATCTTGTACATCTTTTCCATAGATCTTAAATATAGGCAGTCCCTTTTGATTATGTGCAGCAGAAACAGCTGCTAAATATACAGCTCCAGGTCTCTCAGTCCCATTAAAACCCCAGACTGCCTTTGGTATATCCAAGCTCATATCCATAGTTTCTGCACCATAACACCAGCAGGGCGTAACAGTAATAGAAACTCCTACCCCTTCTTTTCTAAATAGCTCATCTGCCATTCTTGCTTCAGCTACTCCCCCAATACACCTTTGAGGAATTACACACTTAACTCTCTCTCCATTAGGTAAATAAACGTTGTTTTCAATAAATTCAGCCACAGCTTTTGCTAAATTCATGGTTTGCTCTTCTAATGATTCTCTTACTCCACCATATCTACCATCAATGGTTGGACGTATTCCCACCTTAGGATAATCCTCAATAAACCTTTTCTCCCCAATTCTCATAGGAAAAATTCTACTCATTACAAATTCCTCCCCTCTATATCTATATTTTTCTTTTGGGTGGAGCGGTTGATTTCCTTATAATTAATTCAGGAGTAAGAAGTATCTCTCTCTTCTCCTTAATCCTATCTTTGTCCTCTATTCTTCTTATTAAAAGCTCTGTGGCAATAACTCCCATAGTATAAGCAGGTTGTTTAACAACAGTTAAAAAGGGGTAAACTTCCGATAAACTTTCAATATCATCAAAAGATACAAGAGAAATATCATCAGGTATCTCTAATCCTCTCTCTCTTATGGCAAGAAGAGCTCCAACAGCCATAAGATTATTTCCCCCAAAAATAGCAGTAGGAGGATTTTCCAAATCTAAAAGTTCCTTAGTTAACCTATAACCATCGTCTTTAGAAAACTTAGAATTTTTATTAATCTTAATTAATGACTCATCTATTGGTATATTTGCCTCATTTAAAGCCTTTTTATATCCTTCTACTCTGTCTCTTGCTGTTGAGATAAAATGACTTCCTACAATAATTCCAATTCTTCTATGTCCCAAGTCAATTAAATGCTTAGTAAGAAGATAAGCTCCTAAAACACTGTCTCCTCTTACAATGTCCAAGTCATTTACGCCCTCTATGGTTCTATCAATTAAAACAATGGGGATATTTTTTAAAAATAAAGATTTTAGGGGAGTTTTTTTTCCTGAAGCAGAAGCATAAATAACACCATCAACTTTACTCTTAGCCAAAACCTCTGCATACATCATTTCCTTTTCTGGATTCTCATCAGTATTACAAAGAATAACAGTAAAATGTTTAGAAATTGCAGTATCTTCTACACCTCTTGCAATAGTTGTAAAAAATGGGTTTGTTATATCTGAGATTACAAGACCTATAGTTAAGGTTTTCTTTAAAATAAGGCTCCTCGCCACAGAATTAGGAACATAACCCAATTCTTCAATTGCTTTCAAAACCTTCTCCCGAGTACTCTCCTTTACATTCTTACTTCCATTGATAACTCGGGATACAGTCATTACTGAAACTCCTGCTCTTTTAGCTACGTCTTTTATGGTAACCAATATTAAATCCCCCTATAAAATTTTATTTTTATGTTAACGATAACATTATACTATAAAAATCAAAAATAGTAAACAGGTTTGAAAGAAAAAATAAATAAAAATGAAAAAGATAAAAGTAAAATCTTATATAACCCAGACTTAATTTCTCCCCTTTCCTCTTTTGACAAAACTCCAAATCCTATGTTATTATTTTTCAACAAAAAATGATTTAATAAAGGTAAAAAATGTTGCCAGAAGAAAGAAGAACAAAAATATTAGAATTATTAGAGAAAGAAAGAGGAATTAAGGTTTCTGACTTAGTAAGGATTTTTAACGTTACAGGAGCAACCATTAGAAGAGATTTGGAGATCTTGGAAAAAGAAGGCCTTCTTAAAAGGACTCATGGTGGTGCAGTTCTACCTCATAGTTTTTCCTTTGAACCTTTATATATAACTAAGAAGCGTCAAAATCTCAAAGAAAAACAAGCTATAGGGAAAATAGCTGCAGAATTAATAAACGATGGAGAAAGTGTATTTATTGAGACAGGAAGTACTACTTTACAAATTGCTAAAAATATTAAACACAAGCACGATGTTACAGTAGTTACAAACTCTATAGAAGTAGCAAGAGAGCTCTTAAGTGCAAGAGGAGTAGAAGTCATTCTAACAGGAGGTCTACTAAGAAAGGAAACTGTAGCTCTTGTCGGTCCTATTGCAGAAAGGGTTTTAAGGGAATTTAGAGTAGACAAAGTATTTTTAGGAATATCAGGGATCATTCCCTCTAAAGGAATGTACACAGCAAGTATAGCTGAAGCTCAAATTAAAAAGCTAATTATAGAAATGGGAAGAGAAATAATAGGAGTTAGTGATCATAGTAAATTTGGAAAAGAGTGTTTTGCTTTTGTTGCTCCAACAAATGCGATGAGTAAGATAATAGTAGATGAAAAAGTGTCTCCTCAATATATAGAGGAGTTAAAAAAACGAGGTGTAGAGGTAATAATAGCCCCTGTAGAGGATTAATTTTTACCTCTTTCATTAACTCTTTACATGGTATAATTTTAAAAACTGAAAGGAAAGGAGTGTCGCTTTATGCTTCTTCAAGGGAAGAAAATAGCTGTTTTTAATGTGGCTAATAAAAAGAGTATTGCTTGGGCTATTGCCCAATCCATAATGAAGTTCGGAGGAGAAGTAATAATTGGCTATCAAAATGAGCGGCTTAAGGAAAATGTAGAAGAACTCATAGCTGATTTAAATCCTAAACCTCTAATTGTGGAATGTGATGTTTCAAAGGACGAAAACATTGAAAAAGTAGCTAAAGAGATAGAAAATAATGTGGGTAAGATAGATGGATTTGTTCATTCCATTGCCTTTGCACCTTCTGATGCCCTTAAAAACCCCTATATAGAAACATCAAGAGAAGCTTTTCTTACTGCTATGGAGGTTAGTGTTTACTCCTTTGTTGCCATGAGTAGAATTTTTAAGCCTATTTTAAATACAAATTCTAGCATAATTACCCTCACCTATTATGGCTCTGAAAAAGTCATACCTAATTACAATGTAATGGGAGTTGCAAAGGCAGCATTGGAGGCCTCAGTAAGATACCTTGCTTATGATCTTGGTGGAGAAAATATAAGAGTTAATGCTATTTCTGCTGGTCCTTTAAGCACTTTAGCAGCAAGAGGTATAGCAAGATTTACCGACATGTTAGAATACCATAAAGAAAGAGCCCCACTAAGGAGAAATATTGAGCATAGAGAAGTAGGAGATACAGCAGTATTTCTTTTGAGTAATCTTTCTTCAGGAATTACAGGTGAGGTAATCTACGTGGATGCTGGATATAACATAATGGGTATGTAATTTTAATTAAAAAGGAGTCTTAAGATGAAATTACCAAGTTTAAAAATTGGAGATTTAGTAGCATCAGTTCCCATAGTACAAGGAGGAATGGCTGTTGGGATATCCCTTTCTGGTCTTGCCTCTGCAGTAGCAGAAGAAGGAGGAATCGGGGTGATAGGAACAGCAGGCATAGGAATGGAAGAGGAAGACTTTTTTGAAAACTTCATAGAAGCGAATATTAGAGCTCTAAGAAAAGAGATCAGAAAAGCAAAAGAAAAAACAAAAGGAATTATAGGAGTAAATATTTTGGTTGCACTTTCTAATTTTGCAGATATGGTAAAGACTGCATTGGAAGAAAAAATTGACATAATCTTTTCAGGAGCAGGACTACCTTTAGATCTTCCTAAATACCTTAAAAAAGTACATAAAACAAAACTTATCCCTATAGTTTCCTCAGGAAGAGCGGCAAGGATTATAGCAAAAAATTGGATTAACAAATATAACTATGTGCCCGATGCCTTTGTAGTAGAAGGTCCCTTAGCAGGGGGACATCTTGGATTTAAACGAGAAGAATTACAAAATCCAGAGATCACCCTTGAAAATAGACTTAAAGAAGTGTTGGATGAGGCAAAAATTATAGAAGAAAAATATAATAAAGAGATACCAGTCATAGCAGCAGGAGGAATATACGACGGAAAAGACATTGCAAAATTCCTAAAATTAGGAGCAAAAGGAGTTCAAATGGCAACAAGATTTGTAGCTACTTATGAATGCGATGCAGACGAAAAATTTAAAGAAGCCTATTTAAAATGCAAAAAAGAAGACATAGTGATTATAGACAGTCCTGTAGGACTTCCTGGAAGGGCTATAAAAAACGAGTTCCTTGAAGCAGTAGAAAGAGGAGAGAAAAAGCCCTACAAGTGTCCATTCCACTGTATAAGAACCTGTGATTATCAAAACTCTCCTTATTGTATTGCCATAGCTCTTCTTAACGCTAAAAAGGGAAATTTCAAATATGGTTTTGCCTTTGCAGGAGCTAATGCCTATAGGGTTGATAAGATAGTAAAGGTAAAAGATCTTATGAGAGAGTTAGTTAAGGAAGCCGAAGAAAATATATAGGAGGGATATTTAATAATGAGTAAAAAAGCTCCTGATTTTACTCTCCCTGATCAAAATGGGAAGGAAGTTTCTCTTTCTGATTATAAAGGAAAATGGGTAGTTTTATATTTTTACCCCAAAGATATGACCTCAGGATGTACCAAAGAAGCAGTAAGTTTTTCTGAAAAAATCGATGAATTCAAAAAGAGAAATTCAGTAGTAATTGGTATAAGTAAGGATACAGTAGAAAGTCACAAAAAATTTGCAGAAAAATATAATTTAGAAATAATCCTTCTTTCTGACAAAGATGCCAAAGTAATAAAAGAGTATGGAGCCTGGGGAAAGAAAAGGATGTACGGAAAGGAAACTGAGGGTACCCTAAGAAATACCTTTATTATCTCACCGGAAGGTGAAATTCTTCACGAATGGAAAAATGTAAAGCTGGATGGCCATGTAGAAGAAGTTCTCAAAAAGCTTGACGAACTGATAAGTGCCTCATAGATCTTCATTAACTACTTCATTTCTCAAGACACCAACTTTTTCTACGATACATTCTACAGTATCTCCCGGATAGATAGGAGAAATCCCAGAAGGAGTGCCAGTAGCAATAATATCTCCCGCCTGAAGAGTTAAATGCTTAGAAATGTAAGAAATTATTTGGGGTATTTTGAAGATCATATTTTTAGTATTATCCTTTTGTCTCATTTCTCCGTTTACCCTAAGCTCTATATTTAAATTATGAGGATCCTTAATGCCTTCCTTCAAAACTAAATAGGGACCTACAGGACAGAAGGTATCAAAACTCTTTGACCTAAACCATGGATTGGTATTGGAAAAATCTTCAGCCTGCATATCTCTTGCCGTTACATCGTTCACTACAGTATAGCCAAGAACATAATCCATTGCATTCTCTTCTTTAATATATTTTCCTCTCTTTTTGATAATTACTCCAAGTTCAACTTCAGGATCTACTCTTGTTAGAAAATTAGGATAAACAATTTCCTCTTCATGGGCTATAAGGGAGGAAGGAGACTTACTGAAAAACACTGGCTCCCTAGGTACTTTATGCCCTAACTCTTTGGCATGTTCTACATAATTTCTTCCAAGAGCAAGAATCTTTTGAGGCTTTATTATGGGGGGAAGAAATTTATATTTTTCTTCGGTTAAACTATATATAAGATTATGCTCAAAGATAAAATCCTGAACCTTATTTAAATACTCTTGAAGATTATCCATATAAAGAATATCATCAATTTTTTCCACATACCTTAAATTTTTTTCATAAATAGAAGAATACATTAAAATAGCCTTGGTAAGATTTAAAATCTTATCCTCAAAAAGGAGACCTATAAAAAATCTCTCTCCTGATTTCAGATTAGCTATCTTCATATAATAGCTCCTCCCTTTTAGCAAAAATCTTAGAGTTAATTATATCAAATGTAAAGGGAAAGGAAATTGTAGCAGTCCTTAAAAAAATTAAAAACAAATTTGTAACACTATCAACCTATTCTTCCCTTTTCATTTTGAATCTTTACCCATGTATTACGATTTTCAAAATAACAGTAAACCTTCATATCCTGAAAACCTAACTTGAACCTGTCTTCCCATAAGAGAAAATTGTCATAGTCTTTCAAAAAAGCCTTTTAGCTGTATCAAATTTAGTAGTTGAGGTTGTGGATTTTCCCGCAGAGAACATCAGCATACTATAGTTCAGATTTTCAAGAAGATTAGCCTAATAATAATGGGAAAGAAGAAATCTATTCCCAATATTTACATATTTCAATCCTTTTTCCCTTGCAAGTTTAAAGCTTCTTTCAGCATGAGCCTTTGAGGTAGTAGGAAGATTATCAAAGAAAAAATTAGGAGCAAAACCAAGGAGAGAATAAGGAATGTTAGGATTAATATTTACAATAAAATCTACAATCTTTTCCACTTCTTCCTCATTCACGTAACCGGGAATAAGCAAAGTACTAGCAACCACCACCACCCTATCTTTAATCTCCTTACTCTTCTCTCCTACCCATCTAAAATTCTCAAGAGTATTCTTATTAGAGACCCCCGTTAATGCAATATGAATCCTTTCATCAAAGGCCTTTAAATCAAATTTTATTATTCCTTCACTTTCTACAGAAATATAAAACATTTCTTTCAAAATCTTAAGGTTCATAGAACCATTAGTCTCCCAACATATCCTTACCCTATTTTTAACCTTTTTAGCTAAAGCTAAAGCATGAGCAATTTGAGTAGTAGGGTCTCCTCCAAAAAAACATATACAAGAAGTTTTATCATCTATTTTCCCTATTAAGTCTTCTACAGAATAAATAGGAGATCTTCTTTTTAAATAATCATGAAAGTGCCAATTCTGGCAAAAAAGACAATTAAAGTTACAGCTCGCATAGAAAATGGCTAAATTTTTATAACCATAATGCTCTTTTTCAGGGCAGATAAAAGTTGCCACACAATTTGTAGGAAGGGGATCATAATACCATTCTAACAACCCCTTCTCAGAGCTTCCAGCCCATCTAATACTATTTTCTATAAGTCCACAAAAGCTCTTCTCAGAATCAAGAGCACATTTATGAATACATATATCGCAATAAGGTTTCTGAGAATAAGCAGGATAAGAGAGGTCAAAATAGGTTCGTGCTCTTTTATGGGCAGATTCAATAATCGGTAAAGCTTCATCAAATCTATTCAAAATACAATCCCTACACACCCCTAAGAAGGAGGATATCAAAATTGACTCTTTACCACATACTTTACATTTTCCTTCTTTAGGAGAAATCACTCTTCAATACGGTCTAATATAAAAAACTTCATAACCATAGAGAAAAGTAGCATTTTCTCTATCTACAGTATACTAAGGTAGCAAGATCTTCCTAATCATAATGCTTCTATCCTAATAATAATCCACCTATTTTCACCTTTGCACCGATTTCTTCACCTTATTTTAAGCCTCTAATACCAGTATCCAATCCGGGCCTCCCAAAGGAGAAGTAAATCTCAAAGTTCCCTTAGCAAACTCCCCAATATAATGTCGCTCACCTGATCTCGGGTCAAACCAGCTTGCCTTTATTATATGGCCTGAAAGAGAACTTGTATCAATATTGAGGGTCTGATTTGCCAAAGGGAAATATATCAAAGCATAACTTCCTTCTTTATCGCAAGTAGCAACAGGATAACTTGCTCTCCTATTATTCAATCTGTCATCTATATCCTTTGGAGGAGGGGGAGGTGTTATTTCAGTTAGCATATCTTGAGCAGGAATTCTAGTAAAGTAAGGTAAGGAAAGAAGAAGATTTTTCAAATGTATCATTTGTTTTGCCCCTGGAGCATATATGGCTTCATACCAATAGACATTCGCAAATGTCATTGGTTTGTATCTTTCATCATACATTTGCCATACTGAATGGTGTCCATATGTATGTCCACAAGCTCCTGAAAATACTGCTCTATATGCCTGTTTCCTTACCTCATAATCTGTAAATCTCCCATATTCTGGTTTCCATTTGCGTAAATAAGGATCTATAGGATGCCCCTCATAATTAGGTTCTCCATCAATAACAGGTTTTATAGGAGTTTTATTGTAATCACTTCTTATCATATCCCAATTGGGAGTATCTATAAGGCAGTGTCCTGATTGACACATATTAAAACTTAACCATTCTGCATTATGAAACCATTGAGAAGAGCTTTGTCCTCCTGAAGGATGATAAGTGATAATAGGCTTTCTTCCCAAACCATCATAGATTCCTCTTGCCATAGACGTCCAAACCTCTTCATAACCCTCACCGGGGCGGTCTCCACCTAAAATCCATATTATATTAGTAAAATCTCTATATCGTTCTCCAAGAAATTTACCGTATATATAAGCATTACTTTTATCAAAAATCACAGGACCTACACCCCAAAGTCCACTATGAACTTTATCACCCCAGGTAGGAAGAATCCCCATATAAATTCCTTTTTCCTCAGCAAGTTTTATAACGCTGTCCACATGCCTAAAATAGTACTCATTAGGTCTTGCAGGATCGTCTCCAATAAGAGGTACATGACCATTAGCATTAGGAGTATGAAGCCCGTCAAGTTCTGCGAGTATTACTGCCTGAACTACGTTGAAACCTTGGCTACTTCTTACCGTTAAATACAACTCCGCTTCTTCCAAAGTTAACCTATGGAATAACTCCCAGGCGGTATCCCCTAAGTAAAAGAAGGGGTTACCATCCTCTGTTATTAAAAATCTTCCGTTCTGAGAGATTTTTAAAGAAGGTAAAGACATAAAAACCTCCAAAAGACTATAGATTTTCTCCTTCTTGAGGTAGATTATATCATAAAAATTTCTGCAATACTTTCAAGTAATGAAAGGGCAAAAAATTAAGTAGCAAATCCATATGTCATAAAAGCGAAGGAGAAAACCATTGATTTAGGCAATACAAAAGAGCATATACTTACCTTAACTTCTTAATTTCTCTAAGCACAATTTTGCGGATTCTAAATCCAAAGGTTTAGGAGTTTCATGCTCCAATGTATCACTTCCAAAATATCTCTCTATTCACCCTGAAACCTTTAAGCCATATCTCCCTAAAATTCACCTAAGCCCTTTAGCAGATTTTCCATAATACTCCTATCAAGCGCTAAATTCTAAGTTTACATATTTACAATCACGACTTTTTATGATATGATAACCTCACTAAAGGATTATTTTGGGTTATGTTTAAGTTTTTAAAAGAGAATTTGGGTTTGTCAAAAGAATACTTGAGACTCCTCGGGAATCCCCTAAAAGAGTTCTCAAGTATTTTTATTTATCCAGAAAGAGAGGTGAAGTGTACCGAAAGTATCCTTAATTTTCCTATCTCAAGGGTTCCGGAATGCTCCCCAAAAAGCTTCCCCAGAAATTCTAAAAATTTCCATGAGGTGAAAAGATGAGCAAGACTTTGTATGTAGGTAATTTACCTTGGTCAACCACAGAAGAAGAGTTAAAAAATATTTTTGCAAGCCATGGTACTGTATATTCTGCAAGAATCATATCTGATAGAAATACAGGAAGATCTAAAGGATTTGGCTTTGTAGAAGTAGATGAAAAAGAGGCTGAGAAAATGATCTCTGCCCTTAATAACACAGAGGTCAAAGGAAGAAGAATAATTGTCAATGAGGCAAAACCAAGGGAAGAAAGACCACGTGAAAGAAGAAACCGTGGTTAAGCCATGAAAATAAACCTAATCTAAACTTAGGATAAAAAAGAGACCCCCAAAAGGGGGTCTCTTTATTTATTAATAAAAGAAGATAAAATATTATATGAGAGAAACAAATAAAAACTTAGGAGGAAAAAACAAAAAATGAAGAGGTGGTTAAAAATACTCATAATAGGAGTTTTAGTACTTCTCATAGTAATTGTTGCGGTTGGAGTTGGAGGATACTACTACATCCAAAATAGCTACAATTACAATCCCTCCCGAAATTCTTCTGTACTAGATAAAGTAGAATTATTAGATGTTGCCTTTAATAAGGTAGAAAGGATAAATATTGCTATTCTTGGAGTTGATGAAAGAAAGAATGATCCAGGAAGGAGCGATACCATTATTATTGCTTCTTTAGATTTTAAAAATAAAAAAGTAAATATTCTCTCTATTCCGAGAGATACAAGAGCCTATATTCCTAATCATGGATTTACAAAGATAAATCATGCTTATGCCTATGGAGGAGTAGAACTCTCCTTAAGGACCCTTGAGAACCTCTTAAATATTCCTATTCACTATTATGTAAAGACCAATTTCCAACAATTTGAAAAATTCATTGATGCTATTGGAGGAATAGATATAGAAGTAGAAAGGAGAATGTATTACAGAGATAGTACTGATAAATTCTTTGTAGATCTTACTCCAGGAGTACACCACTTAAATGGTAAAGAGGCTCTTGGATATGTAAGGTTTAGGCACGACCCTATGGGAGATTTGGGAAGAGTTGAAAGACAACAGAAATTTTTAATGGCACTTTTTAAACAGATGAAGGAAAAAATAAACCTAATAAATCTGCCTCAATATATATCCTTAGCAGGATCCATATTTGAGACCAATGCATCTCTTATGGAAGCTATGGTTATAGCCTCTAAATTCATGGACATTACTGAAGAAGATATTCATACCTTTGTAATGCCAGGAACTCCTGAAAATATAAATGGTATAAGTTATGTGATTCCTGATGAGATTAGATTAAAAGAGATTTTAGATCAATATTTTAAAATTAATAATGTAAAGGAGGGGTGATGAATTTCTTGGAGAGTAAAGAGAAAGCCTTAAGAATTGCTCGCATCGTTTTAGAGAAGAAAGCCGAAAATGTAATAATAATTGACGTATCACAAATACCAGGACTTACTGATTACCTTGTAATATGTACAGGACTTACTAACACCCAAAGAAAGGCAATTCAAAGAAGCGTGGAAGAGGAAATGGAGAAGTTAGGCTTCACTCCAAGAGGCATTGAGGGAAGAGAAGGTACAGGATGGACTTTACTTGACTACTATGATTTGATAGTACACATCTTCTCACCAAGAGCAAGAGAATTCTATGACTTAGAATCCCTTTATGAAAACGTCCCTAAGATAACTGAATTTTAAACAGAAATGATAGATATACCTCCTTTATGGCAGGAAACTGCAGATGCGATTCTGCTTAAAAAGGGAGTTGTTATTGTAATAGGGCTACCCAATTCTGGAAAAAGTACTTTTGTAAAATTCCTTGCAAACTATGGGGTAAAAAACAATTCAAAGGTTGCTATTATTAACTCTGACTTAGGACAAGCAGATATTGGCGTTCCAGGAACCATATCTTTAAGTGTTATAGAAAATGAACTCCCATCTTTTGAAAATTTATCCATAAAAAACTGGTATTTTATTGGAGAGATAACCCCTGTGGGAAAATTTTTACAAGTAATTACGGGAGTAAGAAGACTTCTTGACGAAGCTAAAGAAGTAGCAGAGATAGTAATTATCAACACTTGTGGCTTGGTAAAAGGGAGATTAGGAAAGATACTAAAGTATTACAAGACTTTTGTGATAAATCCCGACCACATAGTAGCCATTCAAAGTAATACTGAACTTGATTCCCTGTTAAAAATTATAGGAAGATTTTCAAAATATGTTTATAAGATACCCAAAAGTGTCTTTGCAAGAGAAAGATCACTTGAAGAAAGAAGAGAGTTTAGAGAAAAAAGATATGAATTCTATTTTCAAAATGCTAAAAATTTAATATTTCCTCTTTACTTGGTCCATTCCATTGATAAATATGTAGATTTTCAAAAAGAAAATTATAGAGGAAGGCTCGTAGGACTTATTGGAGAAAAAGAAAACTTATTAGAGCTTGGAATAATCCAAGATGTAAATTTGGAAAAAAGACATTTACTCATTTTTACACCTTTAAAAGAAATAACTAAAGTTAAGAGAATTGAGGTTGGAAGTATCAAATTAAAAGTAATAAAGGAGGAATAAACGCCACAGGCGCTCAACTTAACACATTAGCTTCGCCTGTGGCATCTTAATATTTTAGAAATAATACCTAAATCCAAAGGATCCATCTACATCAAGGGTAGTTTGGGGGACTAACTCAAGGGTTGGAACAAGTTCAAAGAAGAAGTCCAAATTCGTACCCTTAGGAATGTATACAATTCCAAGAGGAATTCTAATTCCAAAATTTGTGCTTTCAGCAGAAAGAACTCTTACTCCTACTCCATAATAAAAGGGCATAGAACCTGATGTAGGTCTAAATACCCCATAATTGTGGGTAACTACATCAGCAAAAAGATGAAGAACATTAGCATTTAAACTCCAAGCTACCCCAAAATCAAAAGCCTGAGTTTTGTTTTGCCAAAGCCTAAAAGAAAGCCCTGTAGGCTCACCTACCACTACCCCGACTCCAAAATTACCAGCATAGGTGATAGAAAATGATAACAAAATAACTACAATTAAAAAAACACACTTCTTCAAGCCCCTTCACCTCCAAAGATAAGAATTTTAATAAGTATATCATAAAAAAGAGGTCTGCCCAACAAAAGCAGACCTCCAAAGTCATTAAGATTATAGCAATCTCTTTATCTAATTTCCACTACAACCTCCATTTCACCTTCTCCTGGACCTCCCCCATTACATATTATACTCAATACTCGTCCCTTACCCCAATTTTGAGAACTTGTTAAATACAAACTTCCAACTCCAATTAAATCATCATCTCCCGCATCTGCATCATAAACCCTCACATTAATACTCAAATAATTCCCTATTCTTGGTGTATCAAAAATAACCACATTAATATTATCCCTTATATCCCCCTCATCCATACCCCAATCTCCTGAGGAAGGAATCCGAGTATGAACTGTCCTAATTCCATCACTTACTACAAATTTTGCATATACATCAATCAATCGGAATTTTTTAACAATTACCATTACAGGAACTTGAATTTGAGTTGGAGAAACAACACGTAGATAATAAGCTCTTTCCATAATAGCAACAGCGCATGCTACAGCTTTTGGATAAATTTCCATCATATAATTCAAAGGGCTTATAAAAAGTAGTTTTTGAGGGCTCTCTACCCCAGAGAGTGCTCCAATTTCTTATAGAGTAATTATAAACTTCTCTTGCAAGCCTTTCTATAAGCCACTTAACATCCCTTCTGTATGGGGGAATACCATCCTGAGCAAAAACCGTATTAAGAGCATCTCTAACTTTTCTCATATCAAACCATCGAGATCTACTCATATATTCTTTTTCCCCTCTAAATTGATACCAATAACTTGCCCAACTCTCAAATTCTGAATGTCCCCAGCCTAGAGTATTAAAGACATGGTGCATTTCTGAGGCATCACCAACAGCATGAAGAGCATAACCAAGGTAATAGGGTCCCCAGTAGGGATGTGACCACCAATCTTGATTTTGCTTAAACCAGTAACCACTCAAATTATCTATTGGAGCATAAATTATGTTATGATGATCCTTATCCCAACGAGTATAACAGGAGTAATTTACCGAGGATATAAGATTACCATTCTTGTCTCTTCCTCCTTCATCTCTTTCATACATATCTAAAAGTACTCCTGAGTGAACCATACAAAAATCATCGTTTCCCATCCACCAATCTACCCAATAATCATCATCCTTTTCTCCTTTTACAAACTTAATGTGTCTTATATAGTTATAGCCGTCTATATTATTATGGATACCGCTCCTTCTATTTCCATGAGAATCATGAGATAGGTTATTCATAAGAGAAGGAAAATCTAAGAAATGCATAAAAGCCGTATAAGAGCTGTGAGCATCTGCAAAGAGATTAATTATCCAATCAGGTATCCAAATGTCGCCAGGCTGAGTTTGGTAAGTTCATCAAACTCTACAGCCCCTCTTGCCATAATATCCCAAGGCCTATCCGATGGAAAACCCCAATTATTTGTCCTCCAGACTGCCGAGTTTTTTTGCTGAGAAGTAGCATAAGATGAACGTTCCATATAGTAATATGCATCTCTTACAATTTCGCTATGGATAGTTCCACCCCAAGAATACACTTCCCCTGTATGAAGAACTAACATTAATAAAAGAAATATGAAAATTCCTAAGACATTAAAATATCTCATAATCCCCTACTATTCAAAATATTCGAAAATTCTTCGCTTTCCCCATTCTTCTCAGCAATCCTTCTTAGTTCTTGTATTTCCTCAAGAATTTCTTGTTTTTTCTTGTTTATCTCATCCTCAGGTACTCCTCCGGACTCTAAATCTTTCAACTCTTCCCAATCCTTGAGAAAGACTTCCACATACCTTTTGACCTCCTCTGATCTAGCTAAATCCTTTAATGTATAAACCGATTTAGAGTTAAGAGAAAGGCTTGGAACAGAAAGTGTTTCCTGAAGATTCATTGAGAAAATATCCCTGAAATACATAAGAGAATAAATAGAAAAAACAAAAAGAAAAGTTTCCTTCTCATAAAGAGTGTCCTTCCCCCAAAAATTGGAAAGGATTAATAATTTTATAAAATTTTTAACCCTTCCTCTGTCCTAAATTATATTTTAAGAATTTCAAAAAGTCAATAAAAAGCAAATTTTTTAATTTTTTAAGCCAAATTTAAGGCTATTTTCAATGAATATTAAGGTTCAATAATCATAATTTAAGTGTAAAAACAAATTTAACTGGAGGTGAGTAAAAATGAAAAAGTTTTTAAAGGCAACGTTGATCCTCTTATTCTCCTTTATTCTATTTACTAACTTAGGAATCTCAGCAGAAAATCTCAGTTCTCAAGAGCTTGAAGACATACTTCATATGAGGGAGGAGGAAAAATTAGCAAGGGACGTATATATAACCTTATATAATATTCATAAAATCCCTATTTTCTATAACATATCAAACTCAGAGCAAGCCCATATGAATGCTGTAAAGACATTGATCAATTACTACAAATTAAAGGACCCAGTAGTTGATGATAGAATTGGAAAATTTACCAATACTAAATTCACAGAACTTTACAACACATTGGTAGAAAGAGGCAAAAAATCAGCAGTTGAGGCTCTAAAAGTAGGAATTTTTATTGAAGAACTTGATATAAAAGATCTACAAGAGGCAATTAAGAGAACCAATAAACCTGATATAATCAGAGTTTATACAAATTTACTTAAAGGCTCTCAAAATCACATGAATGCTTTTATAAAAGTATTACAAAGATATGGAGAAACCTATACTCCAACTTATACTACCATGTAATTGAGGGCTCCCCTTTGGGGAGCCCATTTTTATTCTGACTGCTCTTTTAAAATGACCACTGGGGAGATGGAGTTAATTCTTCTTCTTCCTAAATATCTTGAAAATAAGAAGGCTACAAAAAGATAAGTAAAGGAAAAGAGTATATCATTAAATTGAGCTTGTAACTTAAAAGAAAAATCTACATCTTTAAGAACTCCTTTTATAATATAACTTATAAGCATATTATAAAGAGGAATTCCAAGAAGAAAGCCCACTATAAAGGAGAAATTGTTAAAACCAAGAAACATGGAGCTCAACTCTCCATCTCTAAACCCAAGGATTTTGAAAATAGCAAGAGGTTTTCTATTTTCCGTAATCACTAAAGAAGCGAGGACATAAATTATGGTGAAAGCAAGGAAGAAGGATATGAGATACATTACTTGAAGCATTTGATCCACACTTTGTGCAGAATCTTTAAAGGCCTTTATTGCATCCTCTTTACTCATATAAGTAACGAGATCTTCTTTGGGAATATCAAGCTTGTGAAAAGAATAAAGTCCAATAAAAGACCCCTTATCAAAACCAAAAGTTTCATTAAATTCTTCCAGACTCATATATCCATTGTTTCCCACGTAAAGATCAGCAATCCCTGTAACTTTTAAACTATATTCTTTTCCATCAATATTATTAACCAAATTCAAAACATCTCCAACCTTAAGACCAAATTTATCTGCAAGAGACTGAGAAATTACAAGTCCCTCTAAATTTATTTTGTCTCCCTTGCCATCTTTCAATAATATCATCTGAGAATCTTTTAAAATACCATAAATCACAACCTTTGATTTGGTGCCTTTAAGATAAAAGGATAGCATATTAAAAGGCTCAGCATCATATTTATTTTCCTTTTCATAGTAATTCAAAAGATACATATAACTGTATTTATAAGTATTCTGAAAGGTATCTTCCACAAGATAAGAGAGGGCAGATTTTGCAACAACTCCATATAGAATAATTAAGGTAGCAAAAGCAACCCCTATTATTAAAACTAGCTCTCTTGAAGGATGTAAAAGTCCTTGTTTTAACATTACTCTTCTCTTAAAAGAGAACCTATCAAGAAATTCCATGCGAAATCTTGTTTTAAATCCCTTTTCTGATTCTCCTCTTATTATCTCCACCACTCTCTTTTTAAGAAGATCCTTTATAGCTATATATCCAGAAGGAATCATAAAAAGAGCTGGTACAAAAAAGGCAATAAGAAGATCTTTTGTAGGGATAAACTTTTCTACTATAGGCACACTTATAAAGGAGACATAAAAATCTGTAAAAGGACCTGAAAGGGCATAACCAATAATACTTCCTGGGATAACACCCATCAACCAAATGTATATGGGAAAAAGAATATATACACCTACAATCTCTCTACTATTATATCCTAAAGCATAAAGAGTACCTACCTCAGCATGCATAGAATTTATAAGCCTTCTTAGAACAATAAAGAGGAGAATTGAGGATATTACTAAAATAGTACCAGATATAACAAAAGCCATAGGTTTTGCACTTTTCATCTTCATCTCAGTAACTATGATCCTGAAATTTTCATCCTTTTCCACAAAGGAAATAAGCCTATATTTAGAATTTATCTCATTTTTAAAAGAGGAAAGATCGGAAATAGTTCCCCTCACCATATAATATCTATAGGCAACACTTTCTAAAAATTTTCTCATGTCTTCAAAATTCATTATTCCAATCCCAAAATGCATAGGATCAGGAAGAAGATCAGTCTCATTCTTTGTTATATAAATATAATCGGGGAGAGCTACATATCCTGAAATACGAAACTTAATGCCATTAATTTCTATCCCATCGCCTATCCTTAATTTATTTGCCTTGGCAAAATTAGGATCTACAGCAATCTCCCCTATTTTAGGAAGAGTTCCTTCAAGAATTAAAGGCTTATTTACCTTTTCTGTTAAATTAAAAAATCTTATTAATCTATCACCATATTCAAAGTCCCATGTAAATTTTTCCTCAATAAGCACATTATATTTTTTCTCTAAGGAGGAAATATCTATAGGGAAAAATGTAGTAAAGTGAAAATTCTCCTGGTTATACTTCTCCACAAAATTTTTATAATTAGTATCAATGTTTGTTATGAGAATACTAAAGATAGCATATCCAAAAGATGCAAAAAGAACAAGAAAAATTATCCCCAAAAAGTGAGACTTATCCCTCCATATTATCCTCATAGGAATTTTCTTAAGCATTACCAAACCACCTCCTCAGCAAGAGCTGGAGATGGATTGTCTTGGTACTCCACCAATTCTCCACTTCTTAGCCTTATAATCTTATGGGACATTTTTGCAATAGCAGTATTATGAGTTGCAATTATAATAGTAGTACCATACCTTTTATTAATATCCTCAAGAAGCTTTAGTACCCTCTTTGCATTTTCAAAATCAAGAGCACCTGTTGGCTCATCACAAAGTATTATAGATGGATTTTTCACTACTGCCCTTGCTATAGCTACCCTTTGCTGTTCACCACCCGAAAGTTCAAAAGGAAATTTATCTCTATGCTCCCACATTCCCACAACTTCAAGAACTTCCTTAGGATCTAAACCATTTTCTGAAAGGTATTTAGTGGAAAGTACATTTTCAAGGACTGTCAAAGAGTTCACAAGATTGTAAAACTGAAAAATGAAGCCAAGTTTTCTCCTTCGATAATTAGTTAGCTCCCTATCGTTATAGTTAGTTATATCCTCCCCATCAACTATAACTTTTCCTTCGTCGGGTTTATCAATTCCACCAAGAATGTTAAGAAGAGTGGTTTTTCCAGAGCCAGAAGGTCCAAGGATTACATACATCTTGCCCTTTTCAAAGTCTATGGATAACTTTTTGAGGGCATCAATCTTAGTTAAACCAACCTGATAACTTTTTGAAAGATCCTTGATTTCGATGAACATATAAATTTTCCCCTTTCTACAATCTATTTTATTATACCTCTTGAAATAAAAGGAACCTTTGTAATAATCTTAAATAAATAATTTTTAGGGGGATACGGTATGAAAAATATGGGATGGCTTCTTAAAGATATAAAAAAGCTTGAACTTATTGAAACACCCTTAGAAAAACCAAAAGAGAATGATGTTCTTCTTGAGGTCATTTATGCAGGAATTTGTGGATCTGACCTTCATGCCTATTTAGGAGAACACCCCTTTGTAAAACCTGGAATAGTTTTGGGACACGAATTTGTAGGAAAAGTAATTGAAAAAGGAGAAAATGTGAGAAATGTAGATTTAAACGATGTTGTAGTAATTGAGCCAAGTTTAACCTGTGGAATATGTTATAACTGTACCCATGGAAGATATAATATATGCAAAAATCTAGATGTTATAGGATGTACAAAGACCAATGGTGGATTTCAAAAATATATAAAAATACCTTCCCATAAAGTGTACAAAGTAAATGAGGTTCCCTTAAAAAGGGCAGTACTTACCGAGCCTCTTGCGGTTGCGGTGCATGGAGTAAGAAGATCAAGTTTTAAACCAGGAGATGAAGTTCTTGTAATAGGAAGTGGTCCTATTGGACTTCTTACTACGATATTTTTATATCTCTCCTCTGCAAAAAAGATTGTCCTTGTTGATGTCCTTGACAAAAGGCTAAATCTTGCAAAAAATTTATGCCCTGGAATAATCACTGTAAAACCAGAGAATTTAAATCTTTCCCTCTTTACTCAAGAAGGTCCTGACTTGGTATTTGAATGCGTAGGAGTAGATCAAACCATAAACCTAGCAATTGAATACGCAAGAAAAGGAACCGATATTATCCTTATGGGAGTCCCAAAAGAGATCTCTATGGCTAAGCTTATATATATTCAGGATAGAGAATTGAATCTCAAAGGATCCTTAATGTATACAAAGGATGATTATCTTATTGCTCTTGAATTACTAAGAAAAAATCAAGTAAACTATGAAGCTCTGATAACCCATATTTATCCCTTTGATAAAGTCCCTCAAGCATTTGAAGATATCTTAAATTATAAAGATCAATATTTTAAAGTGATAATTGATGTTAAGGGAGAAAACTAAAGGGGTAAAAAATTATGGAATTAGATGTGTTAACCATAGGTGAAATTCTTGTAGAGATAATGGCAAAAAAAATTGATCAAGATTTTTTACATCCCGGAGAGTTTTTAGGACCATATCCAAGTGGTGCTCCTGCAATTTTTATTGATCAAATAGTAAAATTAGGACTTAAAGGTGGAATCTTAGGATGCATCGGAGAAGATGACTTTGGCAGAAATGTTTTTGAAAGATTGAAAAAGGATGGTGTAGAAGTTGGATTAATAAAGAAAACCCAGGAATATATTACTGGAATTGCCTTTGTAACTTACTTTTCCAATGGAGAAAGAAAATTTATTTTTCATCTACCTCACTCTGCTGCAAGCTGTATTTATCCAGAAGATATAACAGAAGATTTAATAAAGAATATAAAAGCCCTACACATAATGGGATGCTCTTTGGCGATAAAGGATAATGTAAAAGAAGCTATACACAAAGCTGTAAATCTTGCCTATGAATATGGCAAATTAATAAGCTTTGATCCCAATATAAGAGTAGAGCTTGGACTTTCGAAAGAATACTTAGAAACCATCAAAAACATAGCATCAAAATCAAAAATCATTCTCTCGGGAGAAAGAGAACTATCCATAATTGGAGAGGTAAATAAAGAGGAAAAAATTATTGTAATTAAAAAAGGAAAACATGGAGCAGAGGCATATTATAAAGACAAAGTATACAAAGTGGCTCCCATAGAAGTGGAAGAGGTTGATCCAACAGGAGCAGGAGATTGTTTTGATGCTGGATTTGTAGCAAGCATACTTCAGGGTTATACCATTGAAGATGCATTAAAAAGAGCAAACATAATAGGAGCTTTAAGTGTAACCAAAAGAGGTCCTATGGAGGGTGTTGTTGATAAAAAGACATTAGACATGATAAGATAAAACCAAGAAGGAATTTATTAAATGGCAATACCAAAAGAAGAATTATATCCTATTGTAAGAGAGATAGTTCTTCAGGAGCTTGAAGTAAGAATTCCTATTCATAAAGAAATTGTGGATCTAAAATCTGCAGTAGAGAGACTTATCTCTGCTCAAGAAAAAACCGAAGAGAGGATTGAGGAGCTTGTTCAGGCACAAAGAAGAACTGAAGAGAGACTGGAAGCTCTAACAGAAGCTCAGAGAAAATCCGAAGAGAGAATAGCTAGGTTAGAAACCGCCGTTGAGGCTCTAACGGAAGCCCAGAGAAAGACTGAAGAGGAAATCAGAGAGCTTACTTTAGCCATGAAAAATATGCAGAAACAAATAAATGGAATAGCAAAGGAATTAGGAGAACTATCCCATAGTATTGATTTCCAACTTGAGGATAGAGCCTATAGATCTCTTCCTTACCTTTTAAAAAGAGATTTTGGAATTGAGGTAAAAGAAAGACTCATCAGAAAGTTTATAGAGAACAAAAAGGGAGAACCTATGGAGATAAATATTTTAGGGAAGGGAGAAAGGGATGGAAAAGAGATATTTATAGTGGGAGAAGCAAAAGCAAATCTTTCCTTAAGGCATATAATTGACTTTATAGACAGGCTAAAGGATATTAGAGAGGTAATAGAAGGAGCAATCTTTCCCATCATAGTCACATATATGACAGAACCAGAAACAGAAGAATTTGCAAAAAGTAAAGGAATAACAATCTATTATTCTTACGACTTTGAATCTATTTATTAAAATTAATGAAACTTAAATGCGTTTATGGTCTATACATCCTAAATATTTAGATACTAAAGGGCTTTTAGCAGTTTGGAGAGAGGGACTACTTGCCAAAAAAGTATTAGAAGGAAGGACTAAAGGCTATAGAAATCATCCCCAGTTAGAAAGATTTAAAAAAACAGAAGATCCAGTACTTTATATTAATGCCTATCTTTTTCAAATTTTCTTAGAAGCTAAAAGAAGAGGCTATAACTTTGACAAAAAGAAAATTGTAGAGGTAGAGATAACAGATAAAATCCCTGTCTCAAAAGGACAAATATATTATGAATTTCAACATCTATTAAAAAAGCTTATAATAAGAGATATAAAAAAATATAAAGAGATAAAAAATACAAAGAAAATTGAAGTACATCCTATATTTAAAGTTATAGCAGGCGATATAGAGCCTTGGGAACGATTATAAGTTTATAGCATAGCTATAATCCTCCAAAACTCTTTTTATCTCTTTTTTTATAAGTTCTCTTGGATCATTCTTCATTTTTCCTTCTCTCACATCAAAATATGAATCATAAAAATATTGATATATAAACTTAATATCAACACCCTCTGAAAAGTTTTCAAAAAGCTTGTTTAAAACCATTTTTACATCCTCATACTCCCAATAATACCTAATTCTATCCAATAAGTTATACCAAATGTCTAATTCTAACCTCTTCGAATCCTTATAATACTTTCTCCAATATCTATCATCCCTTAGCATTGTCTCAAGTATGACTCTCTTTATATTAGATCTTTCCCTTTCAGGTATAATTTCATCCTCAATATTACTAAGCAAGAAAACTCCTCTTCTAAAGGCTGCAGTTAAAGCAGGACCCACCTTCAGAATTCTTACTCCATCTTCTACCATATTTCTTAATGCATATCTTGCTTGGTAATCGGTAGAATGACCCTCTACAAATAAGTCTTCTCTTTTCACCTCTTCCAATATACCTCTCACTTTATCCCTATCATATTCAAATACTTTATCATAACTAAATCCTATACCAAGCATTATTACAAAACCTACTACTCTATCCCATATATTAGGGACATCATTAAAATATTTCTTTAATGAAGAGATTGCAGATCTAAAATCCTCTACAGAAGTTACTCCTTCTTCTTCACCACCTCCTGCTATAGGCACATCAGTTCCTACCACATATACAGGCTGAAAATTATATTTTCTTGCAGTCTCTTCGGCAATTTCAAAAAGCTCTCTTGTTCTTTCTGCTATTTTTTCATAAGGAAGCACTTTAGGATCATCGGAAAGAGGCATACTACAATCAATATGTATCTTCTTATAGCCACTTTCCACGAAAGCCCTGATAAGATCCTTCGCCTTATTCATTGCTGTTGGTGAAGGTTCATCTTGCCAAGGAAGGGGACCTAAATGATCCCCCCCAAGAATTATCTTATCTTCTTCCAAACCCTTTTCCTTTGCTATCTTCATTACAAAATTTTTAAAATCTTCAGGAGTCATTCCTGAATATCCACCAAACTGATTCACTTGATGAGGAGTTGCTTCAATCAGGATATAATCACCTTTTTCCTTAGCAAATTCAATACTTGCCTCAATCACATAAGAATTAGAACTGCATATAGAATAAACTCCCTTTTTCCTAAGGTAATCTTTGCTTAGCCACATATGCCTTCTCACCTACTTTCTAAAAAGATCTTTTAAATACTCTTCATGAGCCTTTAATAATTCTTCCACCATCATATGGATTTTTTCTGGAGAAAGCAAAGAGGAAGCTAAGGGGTCTAAAAGAGCAGCATAATGGATGTAATCTTTATCCCCTTCTATGGCACCTTTTACTGCAAGCCTCTGAACATTTATATGAGAGAGATTTAAACTTGCAAGTTGATCAGGTAGATATCCTATTTTTAATGGAGAAACCCCATTTCTATCTACGTAGCATGGAACTTCTACCATACAATCCATAGGCAAATTATCTATAATCCCATCATTTCTAACAATACTGTAAACAAGCTTTGAATTATTTGTCTCTATTCCATGTATAATTTGAATAGCATATTCCTTTGAAGCATCATCATCTTCGTCCCCATAATGTTCTTTCACTACCCCATATGCCTCCTTATTTCCTCTTAAATAATAGTCTCTAAAGGCATCAAAAACCTTCTCATTTTCTTCTACCCTTCTTATATATTCCCTTATGGGAATATTAAGTTTTTTAACTAACTCTTCATCCTTAATAAAGTATGGAACATACTCTGCATTGTGTTCTGAAGACTCGGTCACGAAATAATGAAACATTCTTAGTATCTCAAATCTTACAGGATCCTTCTCCCATATTTCCTTCTTTTCCATAGCCTTAAATAAAAGGGGATAAAGGTCTTCCCCATTTCTTTCAAAGACCAAAACCCAAGCCATATGGTTAATACCTGCTACTTTGTAATTTACTTCCTTAGAAGGAACTCCCACATAACTTGAAATTTGCTCAATAGTATAGGGTATGGAGTGGCATAAGCCCACTGTGTCAATCTCAGAGATATCATTAATATACCACTGATTCATGGACATAGGATTTGTAAAGTTTAAAAGTAAGGCGGAAGGAGCATATTCTTCTATATTCCGAGTAAGCTCTCTTAAAAATGGCGCTGTTCTCAAAAATCTCATTATTCCACCAATTCCATGGGTATCCCCAATGGTCTGTTTTAAGCCATACTTTTCAGGTATATCAAAATCCACATAAGTAGCAGATTTTCCACCAATTTGGACAGTATTTATCACATACTTAGAATTCTCAATAGCAGATTTTAAATCCATATAACCTTTAATATTCCAGTTTTTATTTTTCTTTTCTTTTATCTCCTCTGCTATCTTTTTTGCAACTTCTAACCTCTCAGGATCAATATCCATAAGAGCTATCTCTGTTTCATCAAACTCAGAAAATAATGCCAAGTCCCTCAAAAGATTTCTGGTAAATACTACACTTCCTGCTCCAATAAAACTAATCTTCATTCATTCACACCTCCATACTTTAAATTATTTAAGCCCACTAAAGGCTATTCCTTCTACAAAACTTTTCTGAGTAAAGAGGAAAAGAATTATAGGTGGAAGAGAAGCAATAACTCCACCTGCCATAATTACTCCCCAATTACTAAAATATTGCCCCTGAAGAAGCGCTATTGCTATGGGTAAAGTTCTCTTTTCGGGAGATGTTATAACAATTAGAGGCCAAAGGAATAAATTCCAACCATAAATAAAAACTAAGAGTCCAAAGGACAAAGTAATAGGCTTTGATAGAGGCATCATAATCTTCCAAAATATATCCCACATATTAGCTCCGTCTACTATTGCAGCCTCCTCCATCTCAATAGGCATGGACAAAAAGTGCTGCCTATAGAGGAAAATGCCAAACTCACTAAATATCTCAAGAAGGATCACTCCAATCAAGGTATTAACAAGGGACAAATTTTTCAAGATCAAATACCTGGGAATTAACAAGACAATTCCAGGAAGCATTATTACCGAAAGAAAAATCAAAAAAATCACATTTTTAAGAGGAAAATAAAGCCTTGCAAAGGCATAACCCGCAAGAGAACAGAGAATAATCTGAGAAAACACAAGGCTTAAAGTAACCATAAGAGAGTTTAAAAAGTATCTTCCAAAATCAAGCTTTATAAATATTTCTTTATAATTATTAATTATAGGATTTAAAGGAAAAAGATGAGGAGGCACCGCAGATGCCTCTTCAATAGTTTCAAAAGAAACCACCAACATAAACCAATAGGGGATAAACATAATTAAAGCACCAATAATGAGCAGGAGGGCTATGATTTTATTACTCATAGTATACCCATCTCCTTTGGAGATTAAACTGAATTATAGTTAAGATTAAAAGAATAAAGTAAAGAATCCAAGATAGAGCAGTTCCATATCCCATTCGGAACCAATTAAAACCATTACGATAGATATAATAGACAAGGGTATAAGTAGAGTATCCAGGTCCTCCCCTTGTCATAATAAAAACACTTTCAAACATCTGCACTGAACTAATAATCTGCATTATAAGTACAAAAAAGATGATGGGAGTCATAAGGGGAAGAGTAATATGAATTAACATATCTTTTTTAGTTGCTCCATCGAGGGATGCTGCCTCGTAATAGGTAGACGGAATATTTTGAAGTCCTGCAAGGAAAAGAATAATATTATAACTTAAACTACCCCATATACCTACAATAGCAAGAGAAAATAGTGCAATCTTAGGATCTGTTAGCCAGTATATCTTTTTTACCCCTAAAAATCCTAATATAGTATTTAAGAGTCCATACTCTGGATTGAAAAACCAAAGCCATACAAAATTAATAGCAACGGAAGAGGTCACTGTAGGAATGAAATAAAAAACCCTTAAAAATCTAAAAAATTTAGTATTCCTATTTAAACCAACCGCAATAAGAAAACTCAAAATTACTGCTGTAGGTACCACATATAGAGCATATAAAAAAGAATTCTTCAATGATATCCAAAAAACCTTATCTTGAAAAATCTTTTTAAAGTTTTCTAATCCTATATATTGAGGCTCTGAAATGGCGTCATATTTAGAAAGGGCAAGCTTAAAGGAAATTCCAAAAGGTATATAGTAAGCAAGAAGGGCAAAAACTAAAGAAAAAACTATAAAGACAAAAAAATAAATTGCCTGTTTGTACTTAGGTATTCCTCCAAGAACCCTCATTTTCTATAACCTCCACCTTAAAAGGGGAAGAGACCTTTATAGCCCCTTCCCCAAAAAATCAATTTATTGAGAGGCCTTTTCAATAATCCCATTAATTTCTTCTGTGGCTTGTTTCAAACCTTCTTCTACTCCTAATCTCCCTGCTATAATCTCAACTATATAATAAGTCTCCCATCTGTCAAACCACTCGCTAGATCCCCTTGTTTGAGGCCATGGATTGGTGTACTTCACCGAATCTATAAACACCTTTGCATCTTTTTCCTTTCCAAATCTCTTAAAACTCTGCATCCACAAGGTATCGGTACCCCTATATGCAGGAATTACAGTACCAGACTTTCCAAGAATCTCTGCTGCCTCTTTGCTCGCCATCCACTTTACAAAAGTCCATGCAGCATCCAAATTCTTCGTCTTACTCCAGATAACATTACCCAAGGAGTCAGAAATATTTGCCCTCTTTCCTGTCCTTGATTTTGGAATCATGACAACCCCAAAGTTAAAAGATTTAATATTTTCAGCATAATATCCTAACATCCAAGATCCGCTAAAGTTAATAGCACTCTTCCCTGCAATAAATAGATCTCCACTGGTTACTCCTGGCTTTGGAGCATAACCTTTTTCCGTTAACTCCCTCGCAAAACTTAATGCCTCCTTAACTTGAGGACTATCAAAAACTACTTTTCCATCCTTAACTAAATCTCCACCAAGAGATAAAATCATGGGGAATAAGAAAGCTTGCGAAACTGATAGCGGACCTCCATCTACTGTAATCCCATACCTTACTATATTCCCTTTGGCATCTTTCTTAGTTAGCTTCTCAACTGCCTTCTTTAAATCTTCCCAAGTCCAATTCCCATCAGGATATTTAAGTTTTGCCTCATCAAAGGCTTTCTTATTGTAAAACATCCCTATAGTATCATAGTCTCTGGGCAGAGAATAATATTTACCCTCAAAATTATGTAGCTTTAAAACTCCTGATGGATATACACTCAAATCCAGATTGTCTTTTTTTATGAATGGAGTAATATCTACCAATGCATTTCTCGCTACATAATCGGGTAAATAAAAACCTGTATCCATAGTAAAAACGTCCCAACAATCTCCCCCTGCCATCATGGTTTGAAGCTTTGTCCAATAATCTTCCCAAGGTACATGCTCAAGCTTCACTTTTATGTTGGGATACCTCTTTTCAAAAGTAGAAATTTGAGCCTTTATACCATCTAATTGCTCACTCATCCATACACCATATCTAATAGTTACTGTCTTTTGTCCTGAAGCCATCATTAAAAGGACCAAAAGGGAAACCACTAAAAGACTAAGAAGCTTTTTCAATGAAGACACCTCCCTTAACTTTTTAGTGCTATTATATCATTTATAATCAAAGTTTACAATAAAAATGATTAAAAAAGATCAATTTTAAAATTTAACGATCTAATTTTGTAGATATGGCAAAATTAAGCCTTAAAGGAAGAATAATAAAATTCACTCCCCCCCTTTTACATCTCTAAAATATCTGTTATAATAATAAAAAATTCAAATATTGATTTAAAATGAATGAAAATGAAAGAATATAGATTTGAGAGGATTTTACAACTAATAAGAGAAAAAGGTTATCTTACAGTACAAGAGATAGCAAAAGAATTATCTATTTCAGAAATCACCGTAAGGAGAGACTTAAACTTTTTGGAAAAACAAGGACTTATAAAAAGAGTAAGAGGCGGAGCAACAGCAACAAGTATTTCTTCAGAGAATTCCTTTTTCTTAAAACTTGAAGAAAACAAAGAAATCAAAAAAGAAATAGGCAAAAAAGCTCTATCCCTTTTAAAAGATGGCTCTATCATTGCCATGAGTGGTGGAACTACCATATATTACATGGTACAAGCCTTAGATCAAAGTCCTATTACTAATTTAACCATTTTAACTAACTCTATCACCACTGCTTGGGCAGTAATAAATTTAAGGAAAAATTTCAGATTGATCCATTCAGGAGGAACCACAAAAGAAAAATCCTTTGAGTGCATAGGAGGACATGTGATTAAATTCTTCCAAGAGATAGGGAAAATAGACTACTACTTTTTTGGGGCTAACGGGGTAGATATTAAAAATGGTATCACCTTCTTTGATATGGAAGAGGCAGAAGTAGCAAAAACCATAATCTCAAAAGCTGAAAAGAAAGTACTTGTTGCGGACAGTTCAAAATTTAATTTATCGGTACCTTTTAAAGTATGCGATTTTGATGACTTAGATTACATAGTTTCCGATTCTATACCTGAAGAGTTCAAAAAAATCCCTGAATGGAGTCAAAAATTTGTTGTTTAGGAGGTTTGTTTATGTATATCGTAGAAAAGGAAATAAAAGAACAAATCACAGATCTTCCAAGGGTTTTTGATTATGTTAAGAATTACTTAAAAAGTAATAATCTTCCTGAATTTATCTTAAATTCCGACATTATATATTTTATAGGTTGTGGAACTTCTTTATACTTAAGCCTTTCGGGAAGTAGATTTTTCACCTTTAAAACTAACATGGAAACAAAAGCTCTTCCCGGAGGAGAGATATGGTTTTCTCCAAAGGAAAATATAGGAGATTTCAAAAACTTAAGAAGATCTGCCATATTAATATCTCGCTCTGGAGAATCTACCGAAGTAGTTAAGGCAGGAGAAAAATTTAAAGAGTATGGAATTCCAACCCTTGGTATCACCTTAGAGGAAGAAAGCTCTTTAGTAAAAATATCTCAAAATTCCATTGTTCTGCCCATAAAAGAGGACGCTATTGTTATGACAAAATCCTTCTCCTCTATGCTTCTTACCATAGAGATGATAGCAAGTTTTGTTAAAGGAGAAGATTTAAGCATATACAAAGATCTACTAAATGAAATTGAAAAGATAATAAATACTGCCAATGAATTATCTTCAAACTATACCCATTATAACCACTACATATTCTTAGGACTTGGAGCAGAGGAAGGTATTGCCAGAGAATCTGCCCTAAAGTTGGAAGAAATGTCGCTTTCAAAGATAGAAGCTTATTCTACTTTTGAATATAGACATGGTCCCAAATCTCTTCTTGAAAAGGGCTTTTTAGTTTCTATATATACAAAAGGAATTCAGGCTGAAGAACCGTTAATCGATGAACTAAAAAGCTATGGGGCAGAAGTAATAACCATAGGTGGAAAGGGATCTGACTTTTACATTTCCGATCTTCCCGAAAGCCTTTTCTTAAAAGTCATATGGGGACAAATATTAGGTCTAAATATTGCTAAAAGTAAAAACATAAATGTAGAGAGCCCAAGGAATTTGAGTAAAGTAGTCAAGTTTTAAAGGGGGTTTGAAAATGAAAAAGTTCTTAATTTTTAGCTTTTTGATTATCCTATTGTCTCTTTCAGCTCTTGGACAGAGCAAAATCCAAATTACTTACATGAGATGGGGAGATATAAGGGAAATTGAAGTAGAGAGAAAAATCGTTGACGCCTTTAATCAGTCCCAAAATAAAATATTTGTTAATTTAGAATCTACTGCCTGGGGAGCTTATTGGCAACAACTACAAAACCGAATTGCAGCTGGAAATGCACCAGATGTGATCTTAATGGATGGAGCTTATTTCATAGACTTAGCCTCAAAGGGAGTGTTCAAAGATATAACCGAATGGATAAGGAGAGATATAAATCTTAAGAATTATTATTACGATCCGGAAGTTTGTGAATGGGATGGAAAGATTTACGCTATGATAAGGGATATCACCTTAGGCGGTATAATGTTCTACAACAAAGATATTTTTGATAAGTATAAGATTAAATATCCTGACTGGTCTTGGGATTGGAATAAATGGATTGAGGCAGCTCAAAAATTAACTATAGATGAAAATAAAGATGGTACTCCTGAAATCTGGGGAACTTATGTCCCTACTTGGGGTGAGGGTGGACTCTATCCTATCATTTGGAGCGCAGGAGGTACTGTACTCTCTAAGGATAAAAAATCCTGCACCATCTACTCTAACCCTAAATCCCTTGAGGGTCTTAAATTTATGTATGAACTAAGATATAAATATAAGGTCTGTCCCTCTGAGTCCTTCATGCAGGGACTCTCCGATCCTTTCATGACTGGAAACTTCGCAACTACACTCGGAATATCTTCTTTCATTGTTAGCTATAGAAAACTACCTTTCCGTTGGGGTATCGCTCCTATACCTTCAGGACCTGCTGGAAGATTTATGTCCGCTAACCAACTTTCCCTCGCTATCTACTCTAAGTCTAAATATCCAGAGGCTGCTTGGGAATTCATTAAGTTCGCTACTGGACCTAAAGGGCAGGAAATTATGGGAAAAGAACATCAGGCTATACCCGCTCTTAAATTGAAAACCCGAGTATATTTCGACGATCCTAACATTAAATCCGCTCTCACTATCTTCTCTCTATATGAAAAGGGACAACTCAAATCTCTTGAATTTACTCCTTCTTGGTTAGAATGGAATAATATGCTTGAAACTACCCTCGGCTATGCTTGGCAAGGAAAGGTTGATATTGAAAAGGCTGCTAAAACCGCTGAGGACAGAGTTAACAAAATCTTACAAGAGGCTTGGAAAAAATTAGAAAAATAAAGGAGTTACTATTATGATAAAAAAGAGCTATAGATTTATAGAAAACCTAATAGGATATATCTTCCTATCACCTTGGCTTTTTGGATTAATATTCTTTGGTCTTGGTCCCCTAATTTTTTCCATTATCTTATGTTTTTCAGAATGGGATCTTATAAGTGCACCTAAATTAATTGGATTTAATAACTTCTTATCCTTGTTGGAAGATGAACTTTTTTGGAAATCTCTAAGAAACACTTTGCTCTTTTCCTTCTCGGTTCCTATTTCAACCTTCATATCCCTATTTTTCGCTTACCTTATGAATAGGCCAAAGAGTATTTTCTCTGTACTAAGATCTATCTATTTCATTCCTTCTGTAACTCCTGCCGTCGCAAATACAGTAGTGTGGGTATGGCTACTGCATCCCCAAGTAGGCATCATAAATTATCTACTTAAAAAATTTTTCTCAATTCAAGGACCTAATTGGCTCGGCGATCCGAATTGGATAATCCCTTCTTTAATAATTATTGCTGTTTGGGGAGCAATAGGATACAATATTGTCCTTTTTACGGCAGGGCTACAAGCTATAGATCCCCAAATATATGAGGCTGCAGAGATAGATGGAGCTAATAAATGGCAAATCTTCTTTAAAATAACTATTCCCTTAATATCTCCCACTACTTTCTTTGTATTGGTAACTTCCTTTATATGGTCTTTCCAAGTATTTGACATTTCCTATATTGCTACTAATGGAAGGCCAGATGAGCACAGTTTGACCATAGTATATTACCTATTCCAAAATGCTTTCCAATATTTCAAAATAGGAAAAGCTTCAGCTATTGCCTGGATTTTAACACTAATAATAGGATTTGTTACTTATATCGAATTCAAGATAGAAAAGAAGTACGTGTTTTATCAATGAATGGGAGGAATATTAAATGAATAAAACCAAATTAGAGGGAATAAATAATTTAATCTTAATCTTGATTCTATTTGGTATAGGTGTTCTAATGTTACTTCCCTTCATATGGATGTTCTTTACATCTCTAAAAGATTGGGGGGAGATTTTTAAATTTCCACCTACCCTCTTTCCTTCAAAGCTAAGATGGGAAAATTATAAGGAGTTATTTCAAATTGCACCAGTTATTGCTTGGCTTAAAAATTCTTTATTCCTCTCTATTGTTTCTACCATTGGTGTACTATTATCTTCATCTATTGTTGCTTTTGCCTTTGCCATGATGAACTTTAAAGGTAAAGGTTTTTGGTTTTCCATATTGCTTCTCACAATGATGGTTCCATTTCACGTTACCATGATTCCCCAATACATTCTTTTTAGGTACTTGGGATGGATCAACACTTTAAAGCCATTATGGGTACCTACCTTTACAGGTGCACCATACATGATCTTTCTTTTAAGACAATTCTACAGAAGTGTTCCTAAATCCTACTTTGAATCTGCAAGAATTGATGGAGCTTCTTTTTGGCAAATTTTTTATAGGATATATGTCCCCTTATCTTTGCCTGTAACTGTAACAGTAGCTCTTCTAACTTTTATAAATCAATGGAACTACTTTCTTGGTCCCCTAATCTATCTAAACGATATAAATAAAATGACTATTACTGCTGGCTTGTCCTTCCTTCAAGGACAAAGTTTTGGATATTGGAACTATATTATGGCTGGATCTACCATTGCAGTGCTTCCTATATTGCTCCTATTCCTACTTACTCAAAAGTATATTATTGAGGGTATTATGCTCCAAGCAGGACTAAAATAATAGGGAGGTGTTTCTATGAGAAAATTTTTATTTATTTCACTAATTAGTTTAATCCTATTGTCTCTTTCAGCTCTTGGACAGAGCAAAATCCAAATTACTTACATGAGATGGGGAGATATAAGGGAAATTGAAGTAGAGAGAAAAATCGTTGACGCCTTTAATCAGTCCCAAAATAAAATATTTGTTAATTTAGAATCTGCTGCCTGGGGAGCTTATTGGCAACAACTACAAAACCGAATTGCAGCTGGAAATGCACCAGATGTGATGCTAATAAGTGGAGCCTACTTTATTGATCTTGCCTCTAAGGGCGTCTTTAAAGATATAACTGACTGGGCTAAAAAAGATATCAACTTCAAAAATTATTACTACAATCCAGAACTCTGTGAATGGGATGGAAAGATTTACGCTATGATAAGGGATATCACCTTAGGCGGTATAATGTTCTACAACAAAGATATTTTTGATAAGTATAAGATTAAATATCCTGACTGGTCTTGGGATTGGAATAAATGGATTGAGGCAGCTCAAAAATTAACTATAGATGAAAATAAAGATGGTACTCCTGAAATCTGGGGAACTTATGTCCCTACTTGGGGTGAGGGTGGACTCTATCCTATCATTTGGAGCGCAGGAGGTACTGTACTCTCTAAGGATAAAAAATCCTGCACCATCTACTCTAACCCTAAATCCCTTGAGGGTCTTAAATTTATGTATGAACTAAGATATAAATATAAGGTCTGTCCCTCTGAGTCCTTCATGCAGGGACTCTCCGATCCTTTCATGACTGGAAACTTCGCAACTACACTCGGAATATCTTCTTTCATTGTTAGCTATAGAAAACTACCTTTCCGTTGGGGTATCGCTCCTATACCTTCAGGACCTGCTGGAAGATTTATGTCCGCTAACCAACTTTCCCTCGCTATCTACTCTAAGTCTAAATATCCAGAGGCTGCTTGGGAATTCATTAAGTTCGCTACTGGACCTAAAGGGCAGGAAATTATGGGAAAAGAACATCAGGCTATACCCGCTCTTAAATTGAAAACCCGAGTATATTTCGACGATCCTAACATTAAATCCGCTCTCACTATCTTCTCTCTATATGAAAAGGGACAACTCAAATCTCTTGAATTTACTCCTTCTTGGTTAGAATGGAATAATATGCTTGAAACTACCCTCGGCTATGCTTGGCAAGGAAAGGTTGATATTGAAAAGGCTGCTAAAACCGCTGAAGACAGAGTTAACAAAATCTTGCAAGAGGCTTGGAAAAAATTAGAAAAATAAAGGGGAGGTGAAAAAGACAAAATAAATTTTTAAAAACCTTATGGTTAAGCAAAAATTTAAAAATCAAAAGGAGGTATTCAAAATGAAGCGTTTCTTATTAGTCTTAAGTTTAGTTCTCCTTCTAACATTAACTTTATCCTTTGCTGAAGACATAAAATTAAGAAAAGGCACTTGGACCCACTATGTACCATATACTACAACACCACCCACTATTGATGGAGACATTAAAATTAGTGAATATTTCCTTTCACCAAGGTACTACGTAGGTCTTAAAGGTGATGTAGACTACATTCCAGAAAACTGGAATGGTCCCAATGATCTATCAGTATATTACTATATGCTCTGGGATAAGACCTATCTATATATTGGTGCTGTATTAAAAGATGATAGTATAGTACAGTTAGCAACAGGAGAAAATATGTGGCAAGGAGATCACATTGAAATTTGGTTTGATACTGATCTCCAAAGTGATTTTGAAGACAATAAAAACAACAAGGATGATTATCAATTAGGGATAAGCCCTGGAGATTTTGAACTCCTTTCTCCCGAAATATGGGTATGGACCCCACCAGTTCTCGCAGATGAAGTTAAAAAGGCAAAAATTGCAGTAAAAAGAACCAACGATGGGTATACTGTGGAAGTTGCTATACCATGGTCTTTGATAAAGGTAAAGCCTGAACCCGATTTAATAATGGGATTTGCCTTCTCTCCAAGCGATACCGATACACCTGGAAAATTAGATCAAGAAATGATGATGAGTTCTGCTCCTGGAGCAAGCCCCAACTGGGGTAATCCTACCTTCTGGGGTAATTTAATTCTTGTTGATCCTTTAGGAAAATTCTAAGAGCTAAGAGTAGGGAAGAAGGCTACTTCTTCCCTACTCTTAATTTAAAAGGGGGTTGAGAAAATGAAGAGTTCTAAATTATTAAAATTACTTGCAATTACCTTATTTTTGATGGTCATTGCAGGGTGTTCTGCAAAACAAAACACTCAACCACCAGAAACTCCAACAAGTTTAGAAACTCCTACCAACACCACCTCACTAATCTTAATAGGTTACAATGATGCATGGCAAAGTGGAACTAAGGATGGACTATATGGATATGATCCTAATGGTGGCTGGGGAGATATAGAGTATATATTTTCAACAGATGTGAGGTATTGCAAACCATGGGATGCCGGATTTGTACTCACTTTTGACCAAAACATAGATTCTTTCTTCTATATAGCAATTTATAATGCTGACGATACCCCTAAAATCTTATATATAAACACTTATGATAATAAAACTCCTCCATATAACTGGAAAAATATTTTGAAAGAGGAAATTAAAGCGGATACTGCTAAAAAGTTCCAAGTCATAAAAGTAAATATAAGCAAAGATGATTTTTATGACAATGAGAATAGTAGAGAGGGAATTCAGCAACAATTTTCAATTTATGCCGCAGATATTAATGGGAATGGTGTTGATACGGTAAAAGTCGCATACATAGGAAATCCTGGTGAAAAACCTGAACTATTATTTAGCAAAGTAGAATGGGGACCTAATTTAGTAGTTGATATCTCCAACATAGGATTGAAACCTGCTGAAAACGTAACTGTTAACATCTACTCATACGAAAATGGTCAACCTCAAATATTAGCAACTCAAACAATATCTCTTCTAAATCCAAATACAACAAAGGAATTAATTTTTGAAAATGCCTCTAATGCTACTGAAATTCGCATTGATCCTGATAATACTATAGAAGAAATTATAGAAGAAAATAATTTAACTGGAACCTAAAAAGCTATAGAAATATCGGGGAGAGAGAGGGAATCCCTCTCTCTCCCCTCTTTAATAAAATACGAGAGGTGAGGTTCTATGAAGACTAAAATTTCAAAAAATCCATTTTTAACCTTTGCTATCATAATACTTATAGTTCTAATAACTGGTTGTCAAAATACTTTTGCCTTAAAGGAATCCCAACTTAGTAATATTAAAAATTTTGTATTCTTTTATGGTAGAGGAGAAGTTGAAAAACTTGAAAAATATGATCTCATAGTTATTCAAGATTATACCCTTACCAAAGACGAGGTAAATTACTTAAGATCAAAGGGCAAAAAGGTAGTTGTTTATGTAACCATCGGAGAATCCGATACTCCCCCTACAGCAGATTTACAAAACTGTGTCTTAGGAAAGAATGTAAACTGGAATTCTTGGTATATGGATGCAAGATGTGAAAAATGGCAAAATTTGGTAATAAACAAGATGAAGAATCTTTTAATAGACAAAAATTATGATGGCTTTTTCTTGGACACAGTAGATACGGCAGTACTTTTTCCTCAAACTAAAGATGGTATGGTAAGCCTTATTAAAAAAATAAGAGATACTTTTCCTAAAGCAATCCTAATACAAAACAGAGGCTTTCCTCTTCTTGAATATACTGGAGATTATATAGATGCAGTACTTTGGGAAGATTTTGCTTCAGGATACAATTTCCAATCAGGAAAATACGAAAAAAACTCTATAAATGATCTATATGTAAGACAACAAATTGAGCTTGCCAAAAGAAAAGGCTACATAATTCTCACCCTAAATTATGCCGAAGAGGATGATGTAGAATTAATAAATTATGTTAAAGAAGTATGTCAAAAATACAACCTTCTCTATTCTATCACCGATCTTTACATATCTAAAGTATATGACCTCTCAGCCCCAATTAAAGAAAGAACTTATACTACTGATAATGTAAATCAACTGATAATTATAGGAAGAAACGATAAGGATTTTTTGTATGGAGATGGATGGAAAGAAATTGAAAATATATGGGGAACAAAAGCAAGAAAATGTGAAGGATGGGGAGCAGGAGTAGTATTAACCTTTAAAGAGAAAAAAGACTCTATATTTTATGTGACTTTCTACGATGGTGGTATAGAAGAGATGGCATTAAAAATAACTACTTTTAATGGTTTAAATTGGCCCATGATTGCTTCACTTCCGGTAGGAGATTCTGAAGTATTCAAAACCTTTGAAGTTAAAGTGAAAAAAGAAGAACTTTACGATAATGATCCAAATACTCCTGGAATACAGCAAAAATTTGGCTTTCAGGGAGCAAAAGTAGCTTTTATAGGATATCCACAAAAACCAGAACTTTTATTTGGCAAGGTGGAATTTACGAAAAAGAAAGACAGAGTATATTTCAAGGTAGGAAATGTGGGATTAATGGATGCAAAGAATATAAAAGTTGTTGTAAAAGACGAAAATGGCATTATTATAGGAGAATTTAATCTGGAAAGATTAGATAAAAATGGAGATCAAGAATTTGCCTTAAAATTTTCACAAAGTACTCCTAAAAAATTAACCTTTATCATAGACCCAGAGAATAAAATTGAGGAAATTACAAAAGATAATAATATATTAGAAGTCCAAGTTAAATAGGTGATTAAAATGTATTTTTTAGGCGTAGATGGAGGAGGAACAAAAACTATTGCCTACCTCTTTGACGAAGAGGGTAACCTCATTTTTAAAAATACATCAGGACCTACAAATATCTTAGAAAATGGAGAAGAGGTTTTTAGAAAAAATCTTAAGGAACTTCTTTCCTCTATATTAAAGGATATAAATCCTAAGGATATTAAATCTTGCTTTGGACTTCCTGCAGTGGGAGAATTTAGAGAAGATATAAAAATTTTAAGAAATATAATAAAAGATGAACTAAAAATAGAGCCCGACATTATTGTTAATGATGTAGTTATAGGATGGGCTGGAGGAAATTTAGCAAGAGATGGAATCCATGTAGTAGCAGGAACAGGAACCATTACCTATGGAAGAAAAGGCAATAAAGATATAAGGGTCTCAGGATGGGGAAGCATTATTGGGGATGAAGGGAGTGCATATTATATAGGCTATAGGACATTAAATGAAGTAAGTAGAGAACTTGATGGAAGAAAAAGAAAGACAGATTTAACCAAATTACTCTTTAAAAAACTAAGCTTAAAAGATCACTTGGATTTTATTGAGTTTATTTATGATCCTCAAAAGGATAGAAGATCAAATATTGCCTCCGTTGCCAAAATCACTTATGAGATTGCTAAAGAAGGAGATAAAAAGGCTTTAAAGATATTAAAAGATTCAGCAAAGGAATTAGCTATTACTGTAACCACGGCGAATAAATTTCTAAAAATTAAAAAACCCATAACTGTGACCTATAGTGGGAGTGTTTTGGAGAAGAATGATATTGTAAGAGAAGAGTTTATTAATATTTTGGAGAAAGAAGGCTACAAAGTTGAGCCTCCAAAGCTTTCTCCTGTACTTGGTGCTATACTTCTTGCCTTTTTAAGCTTTGGAAATAAAGAGAAAAAAAGGAAATTTATAAATAAACTTTTAGAAATTTATAAGGAGGAGAATAAATTATGAGACCTGTTGAAGTTATAATGATTGGTGCAGGAAATAGAGGTTACGAAGCCTATGGAAAGATAATATTAAGAAGACCTGACATAAAAGTAGTTGCAGTAGCAGAACCAAATGACATAAGAAGAGAAAGATTTGCAAAAGAACACCATATTCCTTCCGAAAGACAATTTAAAACCTGGGAAGAGGTTTTTGAAAAAGAAAAGTTTGCCGATGGTGTAATTATTACCACCATGGATAGAATGCACGTAAAACCTGCAATTGAAGCCATAAAAAGGGGATATAAAATACTCCTTGAAAAACCTATTGGAGTAAACCTTGAGGAGATTAAAGAACTATATAAAGTAGCAAAAGAGTATAATGCGAGTATTACTGTAGCCCATGTATTAAGATATACCATGTTTTTCCAAAAACTTAAAGAACTTTTAAATAAACAAGAAATAGGAGAGCTTATTGGTATAAATCTAGTAGAAAATATTGGCTTTTTCCATTTTGCCCACAGCTTTGTAAGGGGAAATTGGAGAAATTCGGAAACATCAGCACCATCAATCTTAGCAAAAAGTTGTCATGACTTAGATATTTTAACCTTTCTTATTGGCGAAAAATCCCAAACCATATCATCCTTTGGAGAACTAAGATATTTCAAGAGAGAAAATGCTCCCAAAGAAGCAAAGGAAAGGTGTCTTGACTGTAGTGTGGACTGTCCCTATGACGCCAAGAAAATTTATCTTGGTGATTATACAGGGTGGCCTGTCTCTGTAATTTCTGAAGATCTTTCCTTAGAAGGAAGATTAAAAGCCCTAAGAGAAGGACCCTATGGAAGATGTGTATATTACTCTGATAACAATGTGGTTGATCATCAAGAAGTTTCTATAAAATTTAAAAACAATGTATATGCATCCTTTACAATGACCGCCTTTACTAATAAGATTACGAGAAAAATATATCTTTATGGCTCCCATGGAGAAATTTATGGAGATCTTGATGAGAATAAAATTTACATACAGAAATTTGGAAAAGAGGAAGAAATAATTAACCTTAACTTACCTTTTAAAGATTTAGTAGGACATGCAGGAGGAGACGAGGGAATAATGGAGGAATTTGTAAAAGCACTAAAAGGAGAAATAAAAGAGACATTATCAAATATTGAAGAATCCATAGAAAGTCATCTCATGGCTTTTTCTGCTGAAGAATCTAGGTTAAACAACAAGGTAATAAATATGGATGAGGTTAGAGCAAAATTTTATAAATAAATTTTAGGGTTGACAATTACCACAAGGTCTATAACCATTATTGATAGCCTCTTCTCTCGTGTTAAAAAAAACTTGATTTTGTGGTGCTGGCAAAGTCCAGCACCATGGATAGTGGAATATTTTTGTAGCTTTATTACCTACGTAAAATTTAGGAGGATAATACCAAAGAGTATAAGTCCTCCCCGATACATAATAATATATTATGTGGGCATTATTAAAATTATTATTTTTAAGAGCATTTCTAAAGGCTGTTATATTAGAAGTAAAAATATAATTGAGACTATTATAAGGACATATAGGGTTCTCTACGAAATTAGTAGTTAAGAGATTTTGAATTTCTTCTGAGGATGGAAATCTCCCATTTTTTAAGTAAAATTTCTCAATTTCAAGTTGAACAAGAGAAAGATTGTAAATTTGAGAATTTCTCTTTGCATCCTCTTGAACTCTCAAAAATAAAGGAATAGAAATAGAAACAATTATAAAAATAATACCTAATACTATAAGTATTTCTAATAAAGAAAAACCCTTTCTACCTACCATTTAAAGAACTATAATTCACTTGAGTTCCCACAATTATTTTTCCTTCATCAAGCATTAAAACAGGAATAGTATCAATTCTTATTTTCTTTTTACTTCCATCGGGCATACTTACCTCTGTAAAACTCTCAAAAGGCTTTGGTCCTGGAAAAGTAAAGGCTATTTGATAAATTTTAGAGAGATCTACCTCTCCTAAGGCTATTTTCTTTCCTAAAATATTAAAAGCAACCTCAAAGGCAACTTTTTCTACTTTAATGTTTATCTTATTATTTTCATGATCATATTTTATAGATACCTCTCCATAGGCAGGAGTAGAATAGCTCAAAGGTGGCATTTTAAGGGATACGGTAACATCCGCTTGAAACCTTGCTTTGTCCTTACGCAAAATTATCCTTGGATTTCTAACTATCCAAGTATATTCTCCTTTAACTCCTGAGATGTTAAATCTATCAGATTTTTCCACTTCCCCTATCACATTTAAAAATTTATTTAATGTATTTTGGCTAATAACAATACTTGCATCAGGCTCAGAAAAATCTGCAAAAGAGAAAACATTTAAAAAGGAGAAAAATATAAAAAAACTCAGGATAAATATAAGTCTCCTCATAATTCTTACCCCCTCTATTTTTGCTTATTTATACCATAAAAGAAAAAACAAATCAAAAGTTAGAAATTGATAGATGCACCTTTTTCTTATTTCTTCCAAAGTTCTCGGAATACCATCTTTTAATCCATATCTTAACTCTAAAACTTTTCTCTCCCTGAAAGTTCCCTGATTAAATTAGCTTTCTCCGAAAGGGCTCTTGTTATTGTTTGTCTTATCCACCAAGTAGCATAGGTAGAAAACTTGTATCCTCTTCTCCAATTAAATTTATCCACTGCTTTTATAAGCCCAATATAACCTTCCTGAACTAAATCCATATATTCAAGTCCATAGCCAAGATATTTTCTGGCTAGGGTATTTAGAGATCTCTTCAAAGTGATACTTAGTTAATACATCATTAGCCCAATCCTTAAAGAGTTCTTCTGATTTTCTCCTAACTTTTAGCTTTCCAATTTCACGAGAAGACTTCTTTGGAGACTGTTCCTTTCCCACTTCAGCAGACTTTTTATTTTCTTTGGTATCAAAAACTTTCTCCTTTAAAATGGCCTGCAAAAGGCTTAAAAATTCAACACCCAAACCATCCACAAACACAATTTTTTCTGCATCCTCTTTTATAATATTTTTAACTTTCTCAAATTTATAATACCAGTCGTAAAAGGACTCTGAATTAAGGACAAACACTACAACCAACCCTACCCAAACCATATCTATATCCCTTGTTTATTAATATTCCTCCATCACTATTTTTTTTAAGCTTTATATAAAATAAATAAAGAAAACTTTCTACAAATGACCAATTCAATATGACTCTTGAATTAATGACTGTATAATGCTTTACTTCCTCTCCTACCCTCTCATAAGTACTCCTTCTTGCACTTTCTTCTGCTCTAACCCAATCAAAAACCAAAATTTTCAAATTTTCCTTGTCAGGATTCAATCTTCTTAAAAACCTTACTTGAGGAGAAGTTTTATAAACAGAGCAACACCAACGAATTATCCTACTTGGAGGTCCAAATATTTTCCATAAATCATAGGAATGTTGTTCATTTCTTACTGTATAGAAATTTCAAATTGGGATATAACTTTTGATAATATTCTTTTGTCTTCTCGTACACCTCATAAGTAGGTGGAATCTCCATTGTAGTATCTGTGAAAATTACTATATATTCATCAGGGGGTAGAGTTTTACTTACCAAATCCAAGACTACTTGAGAATCTTTTCCTCCACTATAGGAAACAATAAAATAATCTACTTTTTCTTTATATTTTTTATAAACATCATTTATAAAATCGATGGCTTCATTTTCTAATACCTTCAAGGGTTCTATATTCTTTTCTATCATCCCTTTCAAATCTATTGGTTTAAGCTTTAAATCTTTTCCTTTGTCTGTGAATAAAATCTTAGGATCCTCAAATATATTACCCCCTCTAACTTCTGCCACCATTTCTCCAAAATAGTAATATTTTCTACCAATATTCCATAAAAGAGGTTCCTCAGATTTTGGATATTCCCAATACTTATCAAAACCCAAGAGGTCTAATTCTTCATAAAAAACTGGACGTGGAGAGGGTAAATCTGAAGTTGAAGAGCTTACTAATATAACTCCCCCTGTCTCTTTATCCTATTCAAATTTATACATTTAATTCCCTCAGAGCTTATCTTTTAAAATTATTATATCAAAAATCTTTAAAACTTATTATTTAAAATAAAACCTTTTGGGGTCAAAATTATTCCTTCAAAAAAAATTTAAATAAAAAAGGGGAAGGCAGTAAATTCCTTCCCCTTTATCTATAATGAATGTTTTCTTTTCAATTATAAATCTTTTTCATCAAATTCTTTATCAACTCCATGATTATATGCATATTCTAAGGCTTCAATCTGTTTATTCTTTAAAAGATCTTTGTAGTATCCACCTTCGTCTTGCAATGCTTCTACCCTTTCTATCACATCCATAGCAATACTAAATCTATCTATCTGGTTAAGAATAGCAAGTTGAAGTGGAGTGGTTATTCCTCCTCTTCCTTTTAAGAAGGGGGCTAAATATCCTGCATCTATTCCAATTTTTCTGTTTTCTCTATACCCTCTTACGTGGATATTTTTATGGTTATTTCTTCTGTAAGTTAGTCTATGAATTAGCCATGGATATCCATGGAAGTTAAATATTACTGGTTTGTCCTTTGTAAAGTAGGAGTCAAATTCCCTATCGGAAAGTCCATCGGGATGTTCTGTATTAGGAGTTAGGGTAAATAAATTGAGTACGTTTACAAATCTTATCTTAAGATTAGGGAACAATTTTTTAAGTATCTTTACCGCATAAATAGCTTCTTTTGTAGGTATGTCTCCACAGCTTGCTATAACCACATCGGGCTCATGCTCAGGATGATTGCTTGCAAAATCCCAAATTCCTATTCCCTTCATGGCATGTTTAAAGGCATCCTCTATAGATAAGTATTGAGGATGTTTTTGTTTATCAATAACAATAATATTTATTCTATTTGTGGTTTGGAAGCAATGCCAGACAGTACAAAGAAGGGTATTGGCGTCAGGTGGGAAGTATACCCTTACCACATTAGGCCATTTGTCTACAATAGAGGTAATAAATCCAGGATCCTGATGAGTAAAACCGTTATGATCCTGTCTCCAAACTACTGATGTAAGAAGAAGGTTTAAAGAAGATATGGGAGCTCTCCATGGAATATCTGAAGATATGTCAAGCCACTTTCCAAATTGGTTTACCATGGAAGAAATAATAGGAGCAAATCCTTCATAGGTATTTAAAAATCCATGTCTTCCTGTAAGAAGATAGCCTTCAAGCCAACCTTCAAGGGTATGTTCTGAAAGCATCTCCATGGTTCTTCCAAAAGGAGATAAAAATCCTTCATCTTCATCTTCGGGTAATATTTTAGCCATCCATGCCTTTCCATATTCAAATACCGCATCAAGCCTATTAGACTTGGTCTCATCAGGTCCAAAAACTCTGAAATTATCAGGATTTAACCTAATAATCTCTTTCAAAAATATACCAAGAGGACGAGTATTTTCCGCTTCATCATTAATAGGGCTTTCTACTTTAACTGCATAATTTTTTAAATCAGGAAGCTTTAATTCTTTCCTCAAAAATCCTCCATTAGCATAATGAGTAGCGCTCATTCTTTTTTCGCCCTTTGGAGCAAGTTCTCTTAAATCCTCTCTCAATTTCCCCTCAGGTGTAAAGAGTTTTTGAGGCTCATAACTTCTAAGCCAAGCCTCAAGAACTTCAAGAGATTTTTGATTTTCCTTGGCATCAGAGAAGGGTACTTGGTGAGCTCTCCAATAACCCTCAATGTAGTGATCCCCTACTTTTCTTGGTGCGGTCCATCCCTTTGGAGTCCTCAATATAATCATGGGCCATAAAGGTCTAAAAGGTTTATTATTAGATCTTGCATCTTCCCATATATTAATTATTTTCTCAACGGCAGAATCCATAGCTTTTGCCATCTTTTCGTGAACTTCAAAGGATTCTTCTCCCTCTACTATATAAGGCTCATATCCATATCCTTTAAAAAGATTTATAAGTTCATCATTCTCTATCCTTGAAAGAAGAGTAGGATTATTTATTTTGTAGCCATTGAGAAGAAGCACAGGAAGTACCGCCCCATCTCTTACAGGGTTTAAAAACTTATTAGAATGCCAAGAAGTGGCAAGAGGACCAGTTTCTGCTTCCCCATCGCCTACTACGGTTATGGCAATAAGATCTTTGTGATCAAATACTGCACCAAAGGCATGAGATAAACTATACCCAAGCTCTCCACCCTCCTGAATAGATCCTGGAAGTTCTGGAGTACAATGGCTACCAAGGCCACCTGGAAAAGAGAAGGCTTTAAAAAGATTTTTCATTCCCTCTTCATCTTGACTAAATTGAGAATAGAGTTCACTTATCGTTCCTTCTAAATAGGCTGGTGCAATTACTCCAGGTGCTCCATGTCCGGGGCCTGCTATAAATATACAATTTAAATCATATTTATTTATCACCCTATTTCCATGTACATAAACAAAGGAAAGTCCAGGACTTGCTCCCCAATGTCCAAGAAGTCTCTCCTTAATATGTTCCGGTTTTAAAGGCTCCTTCAAAAGAGGATTATCCCATAAATAAATCATACCTGCAGCTAAATAACAACAAGCTTTCCAATAATCATTTAATTTTTCCAGCATATAATCACTCCTTTCTCAAAATCTCCTTTTAATCTGCACCTCCGCCTCCTCCCCCTCCTCCACCGCCACCTCCTCCCGAAGAACCAGAGGAAGTAGAGGATATAACACTACTTGAAAAGGCACTACTAAAATCTTCAAGAGATGAGCTAAAGCTCTGAATTGAATCAGCAAGTCCCATAGCAGAGGAGGTGGACATAGGAACATACCAGCTTATCTGATCTACAGGCACATTAAGCATTTGCATAGCCCTTAAAACTTCTTTAGCAACTCCAAGAACTGTTCCGTAAACTAAATATTTCTCCCATAAGATCAAGGATGAAGGAGGACGCTCAGAGATTAAAGAAAAATCCTTAAGATATCTTCTAAATGCCTTCCATCTTAGGGCTAAAAGCTTTCCTTCCTCCGAATATCTCTGTACAGGACGTATGAATAAAGCAGAGATCACTATATTTATAAAAAGAATAAACCATAAAAATACGCTGCAAAAAGAAAGCTCATTTCTAAAAAGAGCAGAAGAGAAAATTCCCAAATAGTATAAAACTCCAAGTCCAATCCAAAGAGCAATTAAGATATAAAGCTTTTGCTTTCCCTCATCAATAATCCACTTTTTCTCTTTAAAAACATAGTTTTTTACAACACTGTCAAACTCTCTCTTGAAATTAGAAAGGTCTTTCTTTTTCAATTCCGATATATAAAATTCTCTTCCAAAACTTCTTAACTCCTCAAGAAGAAGCCTTAACTCTTCCGAAAGATCATTTTCTATCTCTTTATTAGTAATTACGATCTTATATTCCTTATGTTTTAGTCCTAAAAAGCTTCGCTTTTCTTCTTCCTCAATCTTTATATAACCTCTTCTTGCGAGCTCAAGAGTTGAGGCCACTATGGAGTTAGGAGTTAAAGTAGAAGCTTGATTTACTAAAGCCTCAACCCATGCGGGTGGGATATCCGCTGGAGGCTCCTGCTCGTAATCCCTTTCATAATCTACCTTTGGCTCTCTTCCATACTTAAAATATATCCGTAGGGGTAAGAAAATGCCTAAAAAAAGTAACAAAAGAGAAAATACACCAAAAACTTTTATGTATACAACCTCTCTCTGCTCTTCTTCAATCTCCTGTTTTTGCCATCTTTGTTCCTCATCTAATATAAGATTTCTTCCACTTCCTGAAGCTAATTCTACTTTAAAGGGATCAAGCTTAGTCAAATAACTCTTAGGAAATACAACCCTTACTTCTACCCACTGATGGGGGGGAATATTTCCTGCATAAGCTACAATTCCCTTATAATCTTTCTTAATACCTATCTTTCCATCTATATTAGGGTGTAGCCAGTATAATACATCATTAGTAGATTTAATCTCAGAGGGTAAATTTACTTCTGTCCATAAAGCAGGAAGACCTATATCCCAATCTCCACCCCATACCTTCCAATAAAATTCAGCCACATCATCGTAAACTTTTAAAGCATTTTCTAACTTATACCTTATTACAAAGGTTTTTTTGGTATTATTAGCTCTATAAAACCAGGTTATTTTATATTGGTTGCCCTCTTGAACCACATCAAAGGTTCCAGGAATTCTTTCTGAAGTCTCTTTATGATAAGAATAACCTTTGTAAATCCCATCAATAATCTCTCCAACAGAAATTTCCCCAATACTATACTTTCCTTTTGGAATAGTTATCCATGCCCGGGAAAAGGATCCGGAAAAATCATAAGTTAATTTATTTTCTACTTTAATCTCCCCTGTAGGTAGGATGTCATAGGTAAGTATTGCTTCTCTTATAAAATACTCCTTAGCATAGGCAAAATTTAAGAGGAAAAGAAGGATAAAAAAAATTTTTAAAAACCTCTTCATATTCCCTCCTCAACCATATAAACCTTCAAAAAAGATTATAACATTATTTTGTTAAAAAGAATTGAAAAAGAATATTTAAAAAGTTTAAAATTGTAATATGAAGCGAATATTTCTTCTATTATTAGTTCTCATACTAATATCCTCACAAGGCTGTATCAAACCCGAGCCAGTATTAAAGGATACTGGCATAAGGATAGTAGAACTCAGAGGAAACCCCTATGAGATAGGATATCAACATGGAAAAGAATTAAAAGAAGAAATTCAATATTTTAGCCATAGGATTGAAAAACTCATCATATATAAAACCATATTAAAAACTGCCAAAGAACTAGCAGAGGAATTTGGGAAAACTTACCCAGAATTTAAAGAACTCATAGAAGAGATGAAAGGAATATCCAATGGAGCAGAAGTCCCCTATGAAAATATACTCCTTTTCAATCTCATGGATGAAATAGTATTAAATTATTACTGGAAAATATCTATAATTGGTTGCTCTGCCTTTGTATTTAGAAATAAAGATGGAAATCTGATAATAGGAAGAAATCTAGATTATGGTGTATTTGTAAATGAGCTTCCACTATGTCCTGTAATTTTTAAATATTATCCTGAAAAGGGAAATCCATTTATTTCTATATCCTTTCCTGGACTTGTAGGAGCCTACACAGGAATATCTAAAAACCTTTATATATCTATAAATGTATCTCAAAGCCACAAAACCAATATAGGCGCTCCGGAATGTCTCATTACAAGAAAAATAATCCAATATTCTAATAGTATCGATGAGGCATTAGAAAATGCATTATATCCCTATCAAGGTCTAAACCTATTAATTGCTGATGATAAAAAGGCAGTAGTATTAGAGATTAGCCCTAGAAAAAAAGCAATAAGAGCACTTGATAAAGAGAGATTCTTAGTTATAACTAACCACTTTCAACATCCCGAAATGATATCAGAGCAGGCAGAAAAACTCATTGAAGAACTTCCTACTCCGGTAGATGGCACTTTTGTAAGACAGATAAATACTAAGGAAAGAGAAAAGATAATAAGAGAGATGATAAGCTCAAAAGAAGAAATAGATGTGGAATATGGGAAGGAGATTTTAAAAAATGTAAGCACCCGCTTAACATTGCAAAGCATAATATATTTGCCTTTTCAAAGGAAGCTTTTTATTGCCAAAAATACTACTTCTCCTGTAAGTTATGGAGAATGGCTTGAATTTAATTTGAAATTGTTATTATAATATTTTCCATGAATATAAGTTTAATCTTTAAAGTATTTTTGCTTTCTATGACTCCCGTAGGAGAATGCCGAATATCTATTCCCTACGGAATTTATAATGGCCTTTCTCCATTAGAAAGTTTTATTATAAGCTTTCTTGGAAATACTTTAATGGGAATAATAATTTACAATATTATTAACTGGATTGGAAAATATATACTTAGCAAAGAGCCATTAAAGGGATATTATGATAGCTTTGTAAGGAATAAACTTAAAAGATTAAGAATATATTCCTTGGGGATTGTGTTTTCTCTTGCGGTTTTTGTGGCAATTCCCCTTCCTGGAACAGGAGCCTTTACAGGTGCAATTTTGGCAAGATTTTTAGGGCTCAGCTTAAAAGAAGCTATTATCTCTATAACTTCTGGTGTTCTTATTGCCTCAACCATTGTAACCCTTTTAACCCTTTCTTCAAAGGTAATCTTCTAAAATTTCTAAAAATTTTTAAAAATGTGACGTACATCAATTTACGGCAAATTATAAACAATATAAACTATAAATGTAAAAATCTTTACAGGAGGTGGGAAAGTAGGATCAAATTTTTCCCAAAGTTGTTAAAAAAAGTTGATTAATCATATTCTTATATAAATCCTAATTAACCCTTTTTTAATAACCCAAGTTTTCTAAAGTCTTCTGAATTTTTATTTTTCAAGGAGGGGACATGAAGAAAACATTAATTTTCTCCTTAATTTCCCTTATGTTTCTTTTTATTAGCGGATGCATTCCCAAAACTAATCCTCCAACTCAAGGCAACACTCCCGTTTTTGTGGACCACTTTGAAAACGAAACAAATAATGAAAATACATATACAAGTACATTCTATGGAGAAACCATAGACTCTATAAGAAATATATCCTTTGTAAACGGTAAAGTCGGAAAAGGCGTTCACTTAGATGCTTTAAACAGTTATATATGCTATAGCACCCAATATCTAAACCCTACAGAGGGAACTATTAAATTCTACTTTAAACCTAATTCAGACTATCAGTTGACTTACTATGATTCAACTACGATGAATAATCGCTTTGAAGCCTTTCTCTTGGACACCGTAGGGTGGCTGGAAGCATTTTCTGGAGGCTTTTCAAATGTAATGCTATTTGGAGTAGATCAAAACACGCAAGAAAAAATAATAAATATGATTTTTGGAACTTGGAGTGGATACTCTTGGTCCTATGCTATAGCTGAAAGTATAACTTTACCTACAGATCAATTTACAGAGATTGCAGTAATATGGAATAAAAGTAGCAGAGAATGACTACAACACTGATCTTAACAATGGAGAATTGTTTTTCATAGGACAGAATCCCTTTGGGCAAAAGTATTATGGTATGGCATACTGGCCCTATGGACCTCATGCCATGATGGGAACCTATGATGAACTTGAAATCTACGATGTAGATATTTACAAGCTACCTGGTTAAATTAAGACATTAGAAAAGGGGACAAGAGTAATTCTCTTGCCCCCTTTTGTTATTTCATCTCTTTTAATTTAAAGTAAAATCTTACTATGGATTTTGCTCCCTCAATCCTTCCTGCAAAGTTATAATCTTTCAATTTATTTTCCCACTCCTTAAGCTTTTTTTCTCCCTTTTCCAATTCCATTAAATTACTCTTTAAGGTATCTTTTGACTTTTTCATATTCTTTTCTACATCTACAAGCCCTGGAAGCTTCTTTCCTTCAATCTCTCCTCCATAAAGTATAGTATTTAAAAGCTCTTCCATCTTTTGAAGTCCTTCAAGAGATGCACTCAAAAGATCCATAGCTTTTTTGCTTTGAAAATTTAAATCAGCCAAGAAATCTCCAATCTTTTTCACGTCATCGGACATATTATTTTCTTCAATTTCCTTTTTTACTTCCTCCGCAAGACTCAAAGCCTTCTTCCAATCTTCTTCTTTACTACCTTCTGCTTTGCTTTTTATAAATTCATAGAGATTATTAAAGCTCTTAGGATAGGTCTTTAAACTATCAGAAATAAAGTATGCTTTATTTTGATAGGACATTAAAGTAAAGGGAAGAGTAAGAAATTCTTGAGGTATAGAAAGAGTATTCTTCTCAAGACTTTCTAATATTCCTTTTAATATCTTTTGATGAGCTTGATTTAACATAAGAAATCCTTCTAATCCATTATAGAATTCCTTTAATTTTTCTCCCGTAGAAAGATCCACGGGAGGAAGAGAAGGAAGAGCAGTAAAAGTAATATCAGGAACTTTTAACTTATTACTTTTTAAAGATAAAATTATCTTTCCATCAGGGATTGGATAAGTAAATCCTGTAACTCTCACGGTCTTACCAAGTACCATTACCATAAAATCTTCAGGATTTCTCAAGATAAGATCATCAGAAGGAAATTCTGTGGACATAACAATTCTAAAAGGCAAATCTTCAATGGGTTTAATATATATCTCAATATCTAAATTTCCAGATTTTCCCAAAAATTCCTTAGGACTTGCAACCTTTCCATTATATTTATAGGTGAACTTAAACTCTAAAGGAAGCTTTCTGTTAACCTCTGCTTTATAATAAATATTTTTGACCTCTTTAACATTTCCATAAAATCTTATTTTGTCTTTTGTAAAGTCCATCTTTACATCTTCAGAATAAAGATCAGGATTTTTAATATATCTTGCATCCTTTACTATCTCAAAGCCTCCCTGCCCCTGTACCTCAATCCAATTTACCAAGTCCACTTTTTTTGCTTTTCCATCATAATCCAAAAGGACATAGACAGTCTCATCATTTTTAATCTTTAAAGAGTTTCCCAAGGAAAGCCCAATAAGAAGCAAAAATATGACTCCTATAATAAATGCCCTTTTCATTATTTTCCCTCCCTCTTAATAAAAGTTAATTTCTCAATAATAGGATCAAAGGTAACAAGAAGAGGAATTATAAATAGAGTAACAAAAAGCACACTTACTATTGCTCCTCTACTCACAAGCATGGCAAGATTTTGCGCCATAAATATCTCAGAGAAAATTCCTAAGGGTAGCGCTATAAAAAACATAGTACCAGCACTGGTTAAAATACTATTTACACCTTCAAAGGCAAAATGAGCCGAGGAAACTCTATCAAGTCCCTTGCTCTTTGCCTCCAAATATCTTGATGTAAGGAGTACCGCATAATCTATAGTAGCACCAAGTTGTATTGCCCCTATAAATAAGTTAGAAGAGAAGAATACAAATCCATAAGTAAGATAATCTATGAGAAGATTTATGGTAATAGCCATCTCAATGACCAATACTAAAAGGAAGGGAATAGGAATAGATAGGAAAGATAAAGCAATTATGAAAAATATAGCAATAATAGAGATGAAATTTACCCTATCAAGATCCTTAGTAGTAACATTTTTCAAATCATAATTTAAAACAGGAACACCTGTAATTTTTACGTTATATTTTTTCTCCACATTTTCTCTTAACCTTTCCACAAACTTATAGGATTCAAGAGTACCATATTCAAAATTTGTATCTAATGTCACATAAGACGTGCTATCCTTAAAGAAATTTTTCACCACACTCTCTGGCACCATATACTGGGGCAAAAGAGGATCAACCATATTGTAATACCCCATAACCCCTGTAATATGTTCTTCCTTCTTCAAAATCTTTAAGATCTCTTGCCAATTTTTTGGACTCTCTTCTCCCACAACAAAAATAGTAGACCTTTTTTCAAATATTTCCTCAAGCTTTTTTTGTCCTATCATGGATGGAACATTTTCTGGAAATCCCCTTAGAAGTTTATAGTCCATAGGAAATTTAGGAGCCAAAAGAATAGTTGCTACCCCAATTAAAAATATGACAAAAATTATAGGTCTTGCCTTAAGTATAAATTTAAAAAGTCTTTCTCCAGAAAGCCTTAAAACCCATCTTTTTGCATTTGCCCACTTATTATAAAAATGATAGAAAAGTACAGGGAGAATAGTTAAAGAGAATATGAGAGAAAGCAAAACTCCCCTTGCTAAGATAAATCCCATATCCTTTCCAAGTCCGAACTTCATCTGAGTCATAGCAAGAAATCCTGCTATAGTTGTCCCTGCACTTGCAATAATACTTGTAGCGGTAGTCTTTACTGCAATCCATCCTGCTTCTTCTCTACTATTATTCTTTGCCTCTTCCTCATATCTATGATACAAGAATATGGCATAATCCATAGTAACTCCCATTTGAAGTATACTCACAAGCATCCTGGTTAAAAAGCTTATCTCCTGCCCTATTAAAGTAGAGATGGCAGTATTCACCAAAATAGCAAGGAAAATATTGTAGTAGATAAGAAGAGGAACATACATAGAAGGCAAAAGAAAAAACAAAAATATTATTACAAAAATACTTCCTATCAGAAGATATTTTGCAGTTTCCCTTTGAGTCAAATCGCTTAGATCTTCAGCAATAGCCACGTTTCCTGTAAAATAAGCCCCCTTAAGAAGAAGCTTTCTTATCTCCTGAGAAGCTTTTTTAGTTAAAGGACTTTGAGAAGATTCTATAAAATCTACTTTTAAAAAGGTATAACCATCTCTTATAAACCTACTTTTTAAATCCTCATTCCAAAAATATTCAGGAACAAAGATATCTTGATAATCAGAGATCCATGAGACCTTAGAAACCCCATTTATTTTTGCAATTTTATTTTTAAATTCATCAGCCTCTTTTGGATCCTTAAAAGGAAGCAATATGTAGCCTTCTTCTCCTAATTTAAACTTCTCTCTCAAAGTATTTAAAGCTTTTACTGAGGATAAATCCTTAGGAAGAAGAGAATATAAGTCATAATTAACTTTTAAGTTTAAGGTGAGATATAAAGAAAAAACAAATAAAGCCAAAGAAAAAATAAGTACCAGCTTAGAATGTCTAAATGCCCATAGGTAAATTTTCTTCATACACAATCACCATCCCCTTCTAAATACTTAAAGTTCCCAAAATTTTCCCCGTAAGCTCAAGGATAAAGTTCATTATGCTCTGAATACTACTTGGCTCTCCTAAATTTTCTGCATTTTTGTGTAATAACCCATATACTCCATAAAGAATAAAGGTAGCAGTTTTTTTAGAGTCAAGATTTCTGTCCTTTTTAATCTTTTCAATCAGTTCTGCAAAGGGCTCTCTCAATCCATCAAGGATTTTGAAAGATACTTTAACTCTTAAAGGAAAATATTGAGGACTATAATAAATATCTGAAAGAGACTTCATATCTTCAAAGGCTTTTACCACTGCATTGACTATTTTTTGATATTTCTCCTGCAGGGTTAAATTTTCATCTTTAAAAATTTGAGAAAGCTCTTTTATATAATTCTCCACATAGTATTTTATAGCCTCCTCAAAAATCTCCTCCTTTGAGGAAAAATAATAATAAAACATCCCAGGAGATCCCTTTACCTCTCGCAAAATATCCCTAACAGAGGTTTTCTCATAACCCTTGGACAAAAATAATTTAAGAGCAGTCTCAATTAGCTCTTGTTTTCTTATTTCAGGCTCTTTACTTATCCTCATTTCCTTCACTCCTTATTTTGAACGAACGTCGTTCGGTGCAAAATTATAACAAAATAAAAAGAAATAAGCAAGAGAAATATTGCTTACCCACTGCGCAAAATCTCAAGAAAGTCATCTTTGTTGTCCTACTTTCTCAACACCTTTTATGGAATATAATATTTTATTTTATTAAATCTCATGATATAAATAATAAAAAGCGATGAAAATATGCATAAGATATACTTTGCTTTTTTATAAGGAGATTATTAACCTATGAAAGGAGTAATTTTAGCAGGGGGAACAGGAACAAGGCTGAGATCTCTTACAAAGGTAACTAATAAGCATCTTCTTCGATTAAGTGATTGGATAGTATGAAGGGAAAAGACCTTATTAGTGTAGTTATTCCTGCTTATAATGCGGAACATTTTATAAAGAATGCTATACTTTCTATATTTAAGCAATCTTATAGACCAATAGAGATCATTGTTATTAACGACGGTTCCACTGACCATACGTTAGACATTATAGAAAGCTTAGAAAATTTAGTTCCAAACAAAGAAATTTATATGAAAATCATCAATTTAAAGGAAAATAAAGGTGCTGCAAACGCATTAAATGTAGGATTCAAGGAGGCTAACGGGAGCTATATTTGTTGGCTAAGCGCTGACGATATATTTATAAATCCTAGAAAACTTGAAAAACAAATATTTACAATGAAAAAAAATAAGACTTTATGGAGCTTCTTTGAAAAATATTATATAGGAGAGAGTATTAATAACGCCATACTAATGGGAAATTCGTATAAGTCTAAAATCTTAAGTTGTCTATCCTCTATTAGCACAGATTTTCTCTTTTTATTTATAATTTACTCAAACCCAATAAATGGTAGTTCTTTAATGTTCCATAGGAATTGTTTAGAAAATTATGGAAGTTTTGATCCCTTATTAAGAAATGTTGATGCCGATGGAGATTTACTAATGCGTTACGCACTATTAAAAATTAAATCTGCAATTATAAAAGATGTGGGTGTATTCTATACACAACATCCGTTTCAAACATCCAAAAAAATAAAAGAAATGATTTATGGCTGTGATTTAACAAGAGTAAGGATCTTAAAACTATTAGAGGAAGAGGAAATATTAAAAGAACTATCAAAACTTATAGCATTGTTTTTACTATCAGCTATTTACAGTGGTAAGAAAATACATTTAGCTTATCCTTTTACATCGGAATTTTTAATTAATTACATGATAAATAACAGCCCCGGTCTAAAGAGGTCAAAATTATTAAATAAGGCTCTAATAGAAACAACTCAGCATATAGAATCTTTAGGCTTAAGTAGAGACAATTTCTATAAAGATGTCGAAGAAAAATCTAAGAGTGATGTCTTTGAGAATTTTAAAATATTGTTGAGAGAAAGGAGAAAAAAGTTATGATATTGGTAGTTGGTGGAAGTAGTTTTATTGGAAGAGGGATACAAGACTTAATTAAAGAAAAGCCTTTTGCTAAAGAATTTATATTTACTTATAACAAACACCCAGAGAATATTGAGAATAAATTCCAAAAAGTCAAATTAGACCTCCAAGATGAAAAAGACTGTGAACTTGCTAGAAATTTCTCATATTGCATATACTTAGCAGGTAATAGTCTTCACAATATGGCTTATAATAATCCAATTATGGATCTCGATCTAAATGTGAGAAATTTTTTAAATTTTATGAAGCACTTTAGAGGACAATTAATACTCTTGTCTTCTCAAGCAGTATATTATGGACTTACAGGAGAGATTCCTGAAAACATCATTCATTACCCAACTATACCTTATGGTATTTCAAAACGGTTTCAAGAAGAATATGCTAAGTATTTTTACAAAATTGGTTACTTATCAAAGTTATGGATATTTAGATTAATGTATTCTTTTGGAAAAGGAGAAAGAATGGATAGATTAATCCCTAAATGTGCAAAATCGGCTGTAAATGGGGATATAGTGAAAGTATTAGGAGGAGGTAGATCATTTTTAAATCCCTTACCTGTAAATTTTGTTGCAGAAGTACTGGTAAATGCATTATTAACTATGAAGGAGGAAGATAATGAATTTTTAGAGGTAACAAACTTAAATCATTCTGAGAAAGTATCTGTTTTAGACATAGTTAAATTCTTACATACTATAAAACCTTTTAATTATATTGTTGAAGAAAAAGGAGAAATATGGCCTGTTAGTTTCTGGGGATCTACAGAAAAACTTTCCCGCTACCTAAAAAAGTGGAATATATCTTTTCCTAATATTTGGGAAGACTTAGAAATTTATTTTAAAAATTTACTGACAAATATGAGGGAGAAAAATTATGAGTAAAATCCTTATTACTGGAGCGTTAGGTGTTATTGGAGTTTTTTTATATGATTCTTTGAAAAAAGATGGATTTGAAATTATAGGAATTGACCAAAAGATTACTGATTATAGCGATTATATAAGAGCTGATGTGACTCATTTTGAGGATTTATGGAAGGTTTTTAAAAAGGAGAAAATAAGTACAGTTATACATCTTGCTGGAGAAGTAGGGAGACTAATAGGAGAAGAATATCCTCAAAGGATGGTATATGTTAATAATGTTGGGCTTCTTAATATTATTTCCTTATGTTTAGAATATAATAGTAGATTGATATACTTTAGTACCTCTGAAGTGTATGGAAAACTCTTTAATGAAGGGAAAGAGGTCAAAGAGGAAGATATAGAGCTAAAAGGTAATCCATTTATAACAACAAATATATATGCTCTGTCCAAACTTTATGGAGAAGCTATAGTTAAACATTACGTAGATAATTATGGTCTCAAAGCATTAACCATTAGACCATTTATGGTTTATGGCCCTGGAGAATATTCCAATAGATATAGAAGTGCCATATCAATATTTGTTTATAATGCCTTAAATAATAAACCTATAACAGTTCATAAAGGAGCAATAAGAGCCTGGTGCTATATTTCAGATTTTATCGACGGGGTTAAACTATTGTTAGACTACCCTATAACAGAAAAATATGAGGCTTTTAATATTGGGTCCGATGAATATCATACTATGGAAGAGGTAGCAAATATAATTATTGAGGAGGTAGGAGGAGATTTTGAAAATTTAAAGATTATAGATCCACCTTCTAAATTTCTGAGTCTTGTAAAAAGGTTTTCCATAGAAAAAATAAAAAATTTAGGATACAAACCTAAGATCTCTTTTAGAGAAGGTGTAAGGGAAGTAATAAAATGGCAAAAAGAAGTTCTTAAAAATTATTCTTGAGGTACCTATGATTAAAGTAGCTTTTCTAAGCGATTTCCCTTTTTCTATAGCCTTTGGAGGAAAGGAAGTTCAGCTTCTTTCCTATATGGAACATATTAATAATGGAAATTTTGATATAAAAGTTAATCTTTTAGATTTCTTTAAAATTGAGGAAACCTTTGATATAATTCACCTCTTTGGTTATAGTAACTGGTTTTATGATATTGTAAAAAACTTAAAAAATAATTTTCCCAATATAAAGATTTTTGTAAGCCCAACCTTCTATTATGAAAAGGAGACAAGGATGTTAATAGGGTCTCTTCTCTCAAAACTTTGTCCTGTTCCTAACTTTTTCTCCTATAAAAAATATTTTCTTTCCAAATCAGATCTTATTATCGTAAATAGTAATGCTGAAAAAGTACAGTTAATAAAGTTATTTCAAATAGATGCTCCCAAAATTGAGATAATATACAATTATGTAGACTCCAGCTTCGCTATCTTTAATAATCCTGAGGATGCTAACATATTTTTAAGAAAATATAACCTTGATAAGGACGAGTATTTTCTCTCCGTAGCCTTTTTGGACGAAAGGAAAAACACTCTTAATCTTCTAAGAGCATTCTTAGAAGTATATCCTATTTTGAAAAAAAAGTTGGTTCTAATAGGCAAATTTAGATTTAGAAATAATAACATTAAAGAAGAAGTTGAAAAATTAGTTTACACTAATAAAGACAAAATTCTACACATAGAATATATCGATAGAAAGAGCGACTTGTTAAAATCCGCATACTTAAACTGCAAAGCCCACCTACTACCAAGCTTTTTAGAAACACCTGGCTTAAGTAACCTTGAGGCTGGAATATTTAAAAAACCCATATTAGTAGGAAAATGCAAGCCTGTGATAGAATATTTTGGGGACAAAGTAGTCTACTGTGATCCTAATAGTATAGAGTCAATAAAGAAGGGAATTTTAAAAGTTAACGCTCAGTCCCAAAACATAGAGCTTTATGATCTTATAAGATCAAAGTACTTAGAAAAGCATTCAGTAGATAAATTAGTTAATCTATATTTGTCGCAGGTAGGTTAGCGTATGCAAAATGGTAAAAATATTTTTTTCCTTTACTACATCCCACATACTTTTCATAAAAGCTTAGCCCAAGCGGTAAGAGCTAAAGATTTGGATATATTATGTAGTAATAAAAAACCTTTAAGAAGAATTTTCTCCTATGTAAAATTTTCTTTAAACTCTTCCCCTTATGACATTCTCCTCTGCGAAGGAACTTTTTTAATTCCTGCCTTATTTAAAATCTTACCCTTTAAGAAATTTAAGAAATTTATAATTAACATTTCAGCGGATCCCAAGTTGTACTACATTAAAACTAAAAACATGAACCTTTTCAAGGGATTTATGCATTCATTAGCAATTCCCCAGGTGGACCTATTCATATGCATAGGGGAGATGGAAAGGGATCTCCTAAGGGAAATATCTCCTCGAGCAAAATTCATAGTAGCTTATCCATTCATTGAAGAAGAAAGATATAATCATCTTTTAAATCTTCCTATAAAAGAAAGATTTAACCATAATATTCTATTTGTAGGAAACGGTCCCGATCATTTTTGTAAAGGAATAGACCTATTGATAAACACCTTCAAAATTGTAAAACAAGAGTTTCAAGATGCAGAGTTATTTATTTTAGGAAATTGGAACAAAGATATCAAAGAAAAGTTCTATTATCAAGGAGTTCATTTTGTAGGATTCTCTCAGATCTATGAATATATAGAGAAATCATCCCTTTACCTTCATTTAGGAAGAGGTGAGGCTTTTTCGATAAGTACCATAGAGGTTCTTTTAGGAGGCTTACCTGCTATTGTTTCAGAATATACAGGAGCTAAAGAGATAGTAAAAAAATTAAGAGATGACTTCGTAGTACCATTAGACTCTAAAAGAGCCGCAGAAAAGGTGATAGAATATTTTCAATTGACAGAGGATGATAAAAAAGATTTGTCTTTAAGAGCCAAAGAATTGGGAAAGAGATTTAAGAAAGAGATAGTTTTATCCGAATTTATTAACAAATGGAATTCAGTAATGAGAAAGTTATGAATAACGCAAAAGTTTATATTGTTGTACATTATTCCGGAATAGAGGATATTTTGTAGATGATTAAGGACAATATGACAAAAAAATTCATAGAAGATGTATGGCTTATGGATGTCTTATATTTCGAGGATTTAGATTGGTCTAAAATGGCAAAAAGAAAAGGATATAAATTAGCACACTGTTGGAGAAGTAGAATATACCATAAAGAGGGAGGAAGCATAGGATCAAGCTCAAAAGGATTAGAAAAAAGTAAATTATCTAATTTTTATGGAATGAGAAAATGACCAAGGTTCTTCTTGATGCTCGAATGATAGATTCCTCTGGAATAGGTACTTATCTTCAAAATTTAATTCCTTTTTTGAAGAATCATTTAAATCTTTCCCTCTTAGGAGAAAGGGAGAAAGTAGAAGAATATATTGATATATCTAACTTGAATTTTATATCCATGAAATCCCCTATCTATTTTCCCACAGAACAAATAGAGTTTCTCCTAAAGATAAAAGATGTGGATATTTTTTGGTCTCCACATTTTAATGTACCTGTTTTCCCTATAAGAGCTAAAAAAAGAATAGTTACTATTCATGACGTATTTCATTTGGCCTTTGGAGAACTTTACAGTCCTTTTGAAAGGACTTATGCTAAATTCCTTATAAATTCCTCGGTAAATCTTTCTGATGTAATAATTACTGTTTCTAACTTTTCAAAATCTGAAATCATAAAATACACAGGAGTAAAGGAAGAGAAGATTAAGGTAATATATAATGGCGTAGATAGAGAGAGATTCAGAGTATATGAGAAGGAAGAATTGGAGAAAATAAAATCAGAATACAAGTTGCCCAATAGATTTCTTTTATTTGTGGGAAACGTAAAACCCCATAAAAATTTAAGAAGACTTTTAAAGGCTTTTAAGATCATTGCAGGGGATTTTAAAGACCTATTTTTAGTAATTACAGGCCAAAAGGAAGGATTCTTAAAGGGGGATAAAAAGATTTTTGAGCTCATAAATAAAGATACTATCTTAAAAGAGAGGGTAATCTTCACGGGACACGTGGATAAAGGAGATCTTCCATATTTGTATAATCTGGCAGAGATTTTTGTTTTTCCTTCCCTTTATGAGGGCTTCGGTCTCCCCCCTTTGGAAGCCATGGCATGTGGATGTCCCATTGTAGTTTCCCATATACCACCTCTTTGGGAAATTTGCAAAGATGCGGCTTATTATATAAATCCTCATGACGAGTGGGATATAGCTAAGGGAATAAAAGAGGTATTGGAGAATGAAAAACTTAGAAAAGAACTAATTGACAAGGGGATTGAGAGAGCAAAAGAATTTTCGTGGGAAAAAAGTGCAAGAGAACACCTAAACTTGATAGAAAAGACACTATTTATTTGAGAAGCCTACACGAAATGCAAAAAATTTAGAACCAAGCATCCCTAAAATCCTCATTCCTCCCCTTTCCCCATCTTATATTAATACAGTGATATCTATTAACCATTCATATCTTGATCTTTCGTTAAATTTTTTAAAAGCCTCCTTTTTATGTTCCTCAAAAGTTTTTCTATCACAGTCGTTTACCTTCATAAAATGTTTTATAAGATCCTCCAAATTTGTTTTACCTTCTGACGCCAAAATTTCTGCCATACCAAAATGCTTTACTAAGTGGCATTTCTCGCACAAAGCCATAAAACCCTTTAATTTCAAAATATGATTCTCATCATCAAACTCCCATACTTCATGACATTGAAGTTTCTCTGAGCTTCCGCATATGGCACATTTGTATCCTGACTTCTTTAAAACTTCTCTCCTTATTTTATTCCAAACTTCCCTTGGAAGATATTTCCTCAAATTTTCTCCCCATGCACTTTCTGGAATTAGTTCTATAGTAAGCCTTAGACCCTTTTTCATCTTTTAAATTTTAATTTTTAAAAATTCACTCCAGAAATTTGGAACTTCTGTCTTAAATTCCATAATCTCTTTTTTTACAGGATGAGGAATCCTCATCCTCCTACAATGCAAAAAGATCTTATCCTTAAATATTCTTACCCCTCCATATTTTTCATCTCCCAATATAGGATGTCCTATATAGGAAAGATGAGCTCTTAACTGATGTTTTCTCCCTGTCTCAGGTATGAGCCTTACAAGGGACAAATTTTTAAACTCTTCCAAAACCTCATAATGGGTAATAGCAACTCTACTTTCAGCTTTATTAGAGATTTTTGCTTTTCTTTCCCTTTCATCCCAAAATAAGCTTTCATTTATAGTTCCCTTTTTTATTTTGAAAATCCCTTCGCATATTGCTAAATACTCTTTTTCCACTTTTCTTTCTCGAAAAGCTTCCGAAAGTCTTCCTGCAGATTTTGAATTCCTTGCAAAAATTACCACCCCTGATACAGGTTTATCCAGTCTGTGCACAATAGCAAGAAAAACATTCCCAGCCTTTTGATATTTCTCCTTAATGTATGCCTTTGAGATTTCAAGAAGAGTAGTACTTTTTGTGATATCACCTTGAACCAAAACTCCAGCGGGCTTATTTACTACAAGAAGATGATTATCTTCGTATATTATTTCAGGCCTTAAAAGGTCTGCCACCTCAATACCTCAGAAAGAGATTTCTTAGGAGGTCTTTGAGGAATCTCTGCTGGATAACCCACAGCAAGCATGACCATAAGTTCCATATTATCAGGACATTTAACAAGCCTTTTTACATCTTCAGAATAAGCTTTCTTGTAAGAGTTAATCCAACAAGTTCCAAGTCCGTAAGATTGAGCAGCAATAATTATATTTTCTCCCGCAGCACAAGCATCTTCAAGGGCGGTTTCTGCGTCCTTTTCGCAAAATATAAGTATTCCTGCGCCAGCCTCTTTTAAAAATCTTCCCCAAGGAGTAATCTCAGCAAGCCTATTTTTTAACTCTTTATCCGTAACTACAAGAAATATCCAAGGCTGTCTATTATACCCTGATGGAGCAAGCCTTCCACAATCAATAAGGTCTTCTAAAATCTCCTTAGGAACCTCTTTCTCCAAAAATTTCCTTACACTAACCCTTGATTTGATAGTTTTTATAGTTTCGTTCATACCTTCTTATCACCCCATTAAAAATTAATTTTCTCCTATATTTTAACATGTGATAAAATAAAATATGCATGTAAAGCTTAACTTTTATGATGGGGTAAATTGCATAGGGGAAATAAAATACTCTTAGAAGATGGAGACAATTCTATCCTTTTAGATTTTAGAACTAATTTTAATGAAGAGAACAAATATTTTGACTAATTCTTAAGGCCAAGGCAAATTTTAGGAATTTATGACCACTTACACCTAAGCCTTATTCCTCCTTTAAGAGGTTTATATAGGGAAGATTTAGAAATTCCTGGAATCTGGGGAGATTTTAAAGAACATTCTCTTTATAGAGAAATAGAGCCTCTTGCTCTACTCATATCTCACGCCCACTTAGATCACATAGGCTATCTCCCCTATATAAATCATAAAATCCCAATAATAACTTCTTTAACCTCGAAAATACATCACCTATGCAGAAAATTTCAACGATAAAATACTTGAATTCTGGAGAAAGATAGAAAAGAAAAAGATAAGCGATCTTTACGAAAGATTCTTAGAAATTAATAACCATAAATTTAATATTGGTCCTTTTGAAATTATATTTTTTCCTGTAGATCACTCTATTCCAGGAGCAGGAAGCTTTGCTATAAAAACCTCTGCAGGATGGATTGTATACACAGTAGACTTAAGACTACACGAAAGAAATGGAAATTTAACAAAGGAATTTATGAAAAATTTAAAAGAAATGGATGTAAAAGTGTTCATATGCGAAGGCACCCACCCTAATATTGAAAAACTTTATACCGAATAGAAAGTAAAAGAAAAAGCTTTAGAGATAGTTAAATCTTGTTTTCATTACGTAATTGCAGATTTTGGTCCAAGAAATATTGATAGGTTATTAACTTTTTTAGAGGTAGAAAAAGAAACAGGAAGAAAGTTAGTCCTAACCCTAAAAGACATATATCTTCTTGAGAGCCTATCTCTTATAGGATATCCTGACCCTAAAAAGGACGAATTCATAACCTTTTACGCAAAGCCTAAAGGAAATTATGACACTTGGGAAGAAAACCTTCTTCAAAAATATAAAAATATTCCTGGAAAAGTCGTAACAGCAAAGGAGATAAATAAAAATTCAAAGGACTATATTTTATGCATCTCCTATTATGATTTTCATATTTTATTAGACATTTTACCTGATAAAGGAGTATATATATTCTCCTCAAGCGAAGCTTTCAATGAAGAGATGAAAATAGACCAGCAAAAAGTAGAAAATTGGCTAAGATATTTCAACTTAGAGATAAGGGGAAATTTAGTAGAAAAAAGAGAAGAATCCCCTCTTCATGCCAGCGGACATCTAAATGGAGATGGAATTCAAGAATTTTTGCAGGTTAATTTATCCAGAAAAGGGTAAAACTATTTTCATTGATTAAAGAATAATTTCGAAAACTTAAGGGTAAAATAATTTAATAGTAAGGTTTATTATTTTTGACAAAAAAAATTTGTCGTGTTAAAATTACCTGAAAAATTATGGAGAAAATGGTGTCTCTACTTGCTTTTTTGCTTGCTTTTTCTGAACAGTTGGATAGTCAGCTTCCTGAAAACCGAAGACATTCTTCTAGGGTAGCTAATATATCCCTCGCTATAGCAAACCACCTAAAGCTCCCAGAAAAATCCAAATATGAGCTTGTCATTTCAGCCCTACTTCATGATGCAGGAAATGGGAACAAGAATAATAATTACAACCATAAGGAAATTTCTGATCATGCCTTAAAAAGTAGCTTATTCCTATCGGATATTCCCTTTTTAGAAAGACCCGCCACCATAATAAAATACCATCATTTTTCTTGGAATTTAGGAAGAGGAGAATTTTATCAAGATGAAAAAATACCTATAGAAAGCCAAATATTAAACCTTGCAGAACATATTGATGAAAACTATGACAAAAGTAAATATATACTAAAAGAGAAGAATAAGATAATTAAAAAAATAAAAGAAAAGGGAGAGAATTTATTCCATCCTGATGTACTTAACGCTTTTTATGATCTTTCTCAAAAGGAATCCTTTTGGTTTGAAATAAATTATGATAACATAACTCCTAAGGACTTTTACTGCGATATAAAGCTTGATATTGATTCCTTTTTACTCCTTTCAAAAGCCATTGCAAGAATTGTAGATTATAGAAGCAGGATTCAAGTAAGACATTCAAGAAACGTAGCAAACATCTCATCCTTTTTGGCAGGAAATTTAAATATAAATGATGAAAAAATAAAGAGAATAAGAATATCAGGATATCTTCACGATATTGGAAAAGTAGCCTTATCTTCAAAAATTTTATTAAAAAAAGATAAATTAACAAGAAAAGAAACAGAATACATAAAAGTGCATCCCTTTAAAACTTTTTTAACTCTTAAGAATTCCATTCCCTTTGAGGACATAATTATATGGTCTTCTTATCATCATGAAAAATTAAATGGAAAAGGCTATCCCTTTAGACTAAAGGGAAATGAAATACCTATTGAAGCAAGAATTGTAGCCACTGCAGATATTTACTCTGCTCTTTTAGAGGATAGACCATATAGAAAAGGAGTCTCTGAGAAAATGGCTATAAATTATATGAGAAGACTTGCAAGAGAGGGCTACATTGATAAAGACATCTTTGAAGTGCTTTATGAAAACCGAGAGGAATTAAAATCGGTTATAAGATTATAACTTTTTCCAAACTTGATAAATCCCACACTTAAGATATAAAGACTCAGGATGAGAAAGAAGAATAGGATGGTCTTTTGCTTGATAGCGAAACTCTACAAGACGAAGAAGTCTATTGGCATCAAAACTAGCAGACTCTATGACTTTTTCAAAAAGATCCCTTGTAATATGCTGAGAACAAGAACAAGTAATTAAAAATCCTCCATCCCTTACTATCTTCATGGCTCTCAAATTTATTTCCTTATATCCTCTCAAAGCCCCGTCAATATTTTTTGATGACTTAGCAAAGGCAGGAGGATCAAGAATCACCACATCAAAACTTCTCCCCTCTTTATGAAATCTTCTTAAAAGATCAAAAGCATTTTCTTCAATAAACTCTATCCTATCCATAAATCCATTTAATTTAGCATTTTCCTTTGCTATCTCTAAAGCAATACCCGATGAATCCACCGCCACAACTTTACTTGCTCCATATTTTAATGCATGAAGAGAAAATCCACCTGTATAACAAAAGACATCAAGAACCTCTGCTCCATCTACCAATCCCCTTAAACTTGCCCTATTCTCCCTTTGATCAAGAAAATAGCCTGTTTTTTGACCATTTTCTACATCCACAATGACTTTTATTCCATTTTCTACTATCTCCACTTTTGTATCAAAATTTCCCTTTAAAAAACCTTTTACCTGAGGAAGTCCCTCAAGCTCTCTTACTGAGACATCGTTTCTTTCGTATATACCCTTTGGCTGAAAAATCTCATCAAGAACTTCCACTATAACTTCTTTAAATCTATCTATCCCAAGAGTTAAGGTTTGAATCACAAGAATATCTGAAAACTTATCCACAATAAGTCCTGGAAGAAAATCTGCTTCAGCAAAAACCACTCTACAAGAATCGGTATCTACTACTTTTTTTCTATACTCCCAAGCTTTAAGAATCCTTTCTCTAAAAAATTCTTTATCTATTTCCTCTTCCTTTCTTGTAAGAATCCTTATTCTTATCTTTGAATTGGGATTTATAAACCCTCTTCCTATAAAGCTTTTGCTTACATCATAAATATCTACAACATCCCCTGGCAAAAAATCTCCCTCAATCTTCAATATCTCATTATCATAAATCCAAGGATTTCCCCTAACAACCTTTGTATGCACTCCTTTTTTAAGAATAACTCTTGCCCTCTCTAACAAACCAAATCACCTTTTAAAGCAAAAAAAGAAAGATACTTAAGGAGAGATCGAATTTTTAGAACCAGGACTACAATACACTTCATATCTCTTACCTTGATTATTATTCTCCCATTGAATAAAAACAGTATAACAAAGACTAATAGAAGAGGCAACATTCCGAACATAATTATCTTCTCTCCTAAATAGACCAAGTAAGCCTAAATTCTTAATTTCAATAGAATAATACCTATTTAAATAAGTAGAAGTATAAGGAAATCCACCTAAGGATGGGGAGTAATAGAAATAATCAATAGTATAACTATTTGTACCATTAGGAGGATTAAAGCTTTGATTTCTTTGTAAAAGAGTAATAGTAAAGGAAGTATCAGGTAGATTAGTATATGTAGGACTAGCTAAGGATGGTGAATTTGTTTTCATGTAGATAATACTTTCTGATAAACCGTAGTAACTTTTTATATTTGCTGCAGAACTACTTACAACAGCATACTCTCCAGGATTAAGGATCCATTTTGTTGAATAATAGATAGGATTTGAATTTGTATAAACAGAATAAAAATTATTCTTAGACCAATCTATAGTTAAATCAATGCTTGAATAGGTGGGATTATGAATTTCAATATATTCCCGTTCATTCTGATTTGAATTTGACCAGCCCAAAATCACATAAGGACAAGGTAAATACATGACTTCTGTGATTACAAGTTTGGGAAGCAAACAATAAGCTACATAGTCAACGTTTCCCTGATTAATCACAAAATTTAAATTTTGAGAATCACCCCAATTATTCGGATCTTGAGAGGGAGCATTTAAAGATTTCCTTACCAAGGAGTAAAAATCCCTATATCGCCCTGAAGTACTCTTAGGATATCCGCCCCAAGTAGAAGAATAACTGATTTGATCTACTACTCTATTAAAATTGTTACGAAGTACCACAGTATCCGAATTAGAACTAAGAGGGCTTCCATTTAATCCCAAACCACCGCTTGAAGTTTTTATATAAGAAGCATAGTAAGGTAAAGGAAAATAATAAGTATCAATAAGATTTGATCCCGATGACCCAATAACAGCTGACTTTCCAGGATATAATGTCCAAGTACCACTTACCAAGGTGGTAAACTGATTACCATTTATACTCCATCCTCTAAGATCAACAGGGGTATTTGAATTGTTATATATAACCACAAATTGAGAATTAGAAGTTCCAACATTATTGCTATTTTTATCTTTAGAAGGAGGATAATACATTATCTCTGTAATCACAACCTCACCTGTTACCCTTGGCATCTCTGCCCTTAGTGCCACAGTACTTGCCATATTCCTTCCATCGGTCATAGTTATAGTAAAAGCTATTATCTTTATATCGCTAGGAGCAGTAGTATAAGTAAAGTCATCCTTCATCCCTGTAAAAGTGATGCTACTTATTGGTCCTGCAAGAATCTGCCCATCAACTCCCAAATAACTTTTACCATCAGCCCCTGTTATTAAAGAGTAAGTATGCGTCACTCCTGTACTGAGTTCAATGGAAAAGGAAGTAGAACTCAAGGATAACACTCTTCTTCCCTGTCTTATATCCCTGGTAAGCCTATCCATTGCGGTATTTAGATTTGAAATAACTTCTCTCTCCTCAGATTTGAGTAAGAAAAGATCTATTGAGTTTGATAAAATGCTTACTAAGCCAATAACAATTATTCCAAGGATAAAAACAGTTATTAAAATCTCTATAAATGTGAGACCCCTCATTTTATCCCTTACCATATATTTTTATTATATCAATAAACCAAAAGCTTATAAATTGGATTTTTGTAATCTTTACTTTTTGGTATTAAATTATATAATTAACTGTTAAGAATAAAAAATATAACAAGGAGGTTAGGAAATGGCAAACTTAGTAACCTTTAAGGCAAAGGGAGAATGGAAAGGCAATCTTAAGGTTGAGGTAAATATTAGAAATAAGTTCACAATTAATATGGATGAGCCTCCATCTCTTGGTGGAGAGGATACCGCTCCAAACCCTGTTGAAGTTGTACTTGCCGCATTAATTGGTTGCCTTGGAATTGTAATACCAGTAGTAGCAAGAGAGAAAAATATACCCTTAGAAAGTATTGAAATTGAAACTGAAGGAGACTTAGATCCAAGAGGATTTATGGGAGATCCAAGTGTTAGAGCAGGATATCAAGAGGTAAGAGCAAAGGTTAAAATTATCTCTCCAGTTGAAAGAGAAAGAATTGAGGAGCTAATGAAGGAAGTAGAAAGAAGATGTCCCGTATCTGACATTATAAGAAATCCTGTAAATTTAAAGATTAGCTTAGAATAAAATTTTAGGCAGTCCTGATACTTTAACCTATATCAGGATTGCCCTCTTAAATATCCCCATAAATCCTTATAGTGCTTATATAAGATAACAGCAAAATTTCCATCGTAAAAAATAAGAAGATGAAAATCTCCATGGAAAGATTTGTAAATTATATAGGGCAAAAGAAATAAATAACCAAGAATTACCCTAAAAGCATCCTCTTGAACAGTAGTACCCTTGGGTTTAATAATAGTAAATATGGTAAAAATAGTTCCAAGAAGCATAGGTGCCTCCCACTTAGTAAGTACAGACCATGCTCCAAAGGAAACCGCCACCGCCTTTCCTCCCTTAAACCTCAAGATGGGAGAAAAAGCATGTCCTAAAACCCCTGAAAGGGCAGCTAAAGAAATGACAAAATTATCTTTTACTATTCCTAAGGATACAAAAATTGCAAGGGGAAGAGCTCCCTTAAGATAATCAAGAAAGAGTGCTAAAATCCCATATTTCCAGCCTACTGCTCTCCACAAATTAGAGGCTCCAGGATTCCCATCCCTTATTTTTGAAAGATCCACTTTTAAAATCCTTGCTATGATATAAGAATACATAATAGAGCCAGAAAGAAATTGTAATAATATTACTCCTAAATTAACCCACACGAATTTTCCTCCCCTTCCATATTACCGCTTTTACAAAAAATATTCTAATAATGGAATATAAAAAAATGGAAAAGAAAAATAAAAAATGCAAAGGATAAAAGAAAGCATCATACCATTTATAATCTCCAAGTCTTCTTTGTATTGCAAAAAGTTGAGTAGCATAAAGAGCATATAAAAAATTTAAAACTGTACTCCTAAAATAAAAAATACTTCCATAAACCCCTGTTATATATAGAAAAACTAGTAAAAAATTTAATAGACTAATAGAAAATGCACCCTTTGCAATGTTCTTAGTAAACCCTTGAATAAGATCTTTTAATCCTTTAGGATACATTCTAAATTTTATATATTCCCCACCTAAAAAATTGTTTACTGGAACCCCTTTCTTTATACAAAGGTTCCCAAAATGAAGATCTTCCACCACTTTGTCCCTAACTTCCTTATGTCCCCCTACCTTCTCATAATACTCCCTTGAAATCATCATAGAGGGACCAAAGGCTCCCTCTTTCTTCCCAAAAAGAGTCATAGAAAACACAGAAACCAAATTAAAACCCAAGTTCAAATGCTCATAAAATTTTTCAAATCTCTGATATGGCCAACAGGAAATTAACCCACCGTATTTCTCATAATTACTCAACATTACCTCTATAAATTCTTCCCTCGGCTCTACATCTGCATCTAAAAATAATAAAATCTCTCCCCTTGACTCCAGATATCCATTCCATATTGCCCAGTTCTTCCCTACCCAACCTTCTGGTGGATCTTCATATAAAGACACTACTTTCACTCCGTACCTTTTTGCTACTTCTTCCGTATTATCTTCGGAATTGTCATTCACTACTATCACTTCATAGGGTTTATAGGTTTGCTTTTGTAGTAAATATAGAAGCTTATCTAAATTCTTCTCTTCATTCCTCGCTGGTATTATCACCGAAACTTTATATTCCCCTGAAATTTCCCCTTCTTTCTTGAGAAATCTCAGACTCTTGTAGTATACCCACCCTATTAGCCAAAAGATTAAAAATAAAATAATTCTCATTTGAGAAAATTATACCATAAAGTCAATTATAAATCCACATATATCCTTAAACTCTCCTCAAATATATATCTCTTAAAATTAAACAGGAATAACCAAAACTACAAAACTTGCCTTCTTTATGCATTTGCAAAAACCTTTAAAAGCTCATTCCTATGAGAATATGCTATTATTCCAAAATTTCCAAGATAAAGAATAAGTATATAGAGGTGTCCAGTAAAAACTTTATAAATCACGTAAGGCACTAAACACAAAAATCCATAAAAGACCTTTAAGGCATCCTCCTCTGGCGTTGCACCTCGCATTTTAGCAAGGTTGAATATAAACATGGAGAGACCTAAAAATAAAGGTCCTTCAAGCCCTGTAACTACCGTCCAGGCTCCAAAGGAAACCGCAACTCCTTTTCCTCCTTTTCCCTCCATAAAAGGAGAAAACACATGTCCGAATATTCCAGCAAGGGCAGAAATAGTAATAAGCCATTTATCTTTTATATCTTTATACCTTACAAACCAAAGAAGGGGATAAATACCTTTCAAATAATCAAGAAGTGCCCCAATCAAACCTATCTTCCAGTTAGTAGAAATCCATAAATTATAGGCTCCTGGATTTCCATCCCTCACCTTTCTTAAATCTATATTCAAAAGTTTTGCAATAAAATAAGAGTACATAACTGAACCTGAGAGAAATTGGAGAAGGATAATTAGAATTTTATCCCACATTTATTTTTCTCCCCTTCCACGATACTGATTTAAATAGAAAAGTCTTAAAAGTAGAATATAACAAAACTGTTATAAAAAACATAAAATGAATAGGATATATTATAGAATCTATAATACTGTAATCTCCTAATCTACGAGAGATTATATATAGCTGAAAAGAGAATAAAAGATAGCAAAGATTTATGAGATTTTCAAAAGCAAAACTTCCAAAAACTCCATAAAACCACATCAAAAGATATAAAAACTTGGTAAAACTTAAAGAGACTACTCCCTGAGAAGAATTTTTGGAAAAACCTTCAATAAGATCTCTCAACCCCTTAGGATACATTCTGAATTTTATATATTCCCCGCCTAAAAAATTGTTTACTGGAACCCCTTTCTTTATGCAAAGGTTCCCAAAATGAAGATCTTCCACCACTTTGTCCCTAACTTCCTTATGTCCCCCTACCTTCTCATAATACTCCCTTGAAATCATCATAGAGGGACCAAAGGCTCCCTCTTTTTTAATGGCACACATAGTAATAACAGCGCCAATGTTAAAAATAAAGTTCAAATGCTCATAAAATTTTTCAAATCTCTGATATGGCCAACAGGAAATTAACCCACCGTATTTCTCATAATTACTCAACATTACCTCTATAAATTCTTCCCTCGGCTCTACATCTGCATCTAAAAATAATAAAATCTCTCCCCTTGACTCCAGATATCCATTCCATATTGCCCAGTTCTTCCCTACCCAACCTTCTGGTGGATCTTCATATAAAGACACTACTTTCACTCCGTACCTTTTTGCTACTTCTTCCGTATTATCTTCGGAATTGTCATTCACTACTATCACTTCATAGGGTTTATAGGTTTGCTTTTGTAGTAAATATAGAAGCTTATCTAAATTCTTCTCTTCATTCCTCGCTGGTATTATCACCGAAACTTTATATTCCCCTGAAATTTCCCCTTCTTTCTTGAGAAATCTCAGACTCTTGTAGTATACCCACCCTATTAGCCAGGATAAAAAATACAATACCCCTCTCATTTTAAAGTATTATACCATAAATAAAAAAGGCTCTCTCCTTTTGGAGAGAGCCCACAAACCACAATTTACTTATATGCTTTTCTCAATATTTCCACTACCTCATCAAAACTTAGTTTATATCTATCCATTTCAAAAAGTCCTCCCATAGTCTCTATAGCATTTTGAGCTAATTTTTCAATCTCATCTTCTTTTATACCATAATCAGACATCCTTAAATTTGCTACTCCACACTCTTCTTGTAGCTTCTTCAATGCTTTAATAAAAGCATAAGGTTTTTCTTCTTCAGGGAGAGAATCTACGTCTAATCCCATTACTTTAGCAAGTTGAATATATCTATCAGGAATCTTAGAAGCAAAAAATGTATGGTAAGCCTCAGAAAGCATAATCAAACCAGCTCCATGGGGAAGTTCTGGATGAAAAGCAGAAAGAGCATGCTCCATGGAATGTTCCGAAGTACAGCTTGATGTACTCTCAACAAATCCTGAAAGAGTATTGGCAAGAGCCACATAAGTTCTCGCAATAAGATCATTACCATTTTTAACACAAATTGGCAAATATTTAGCAATTAACTCTACACTTTTTAAAGCATAAAGATCACTTACAGGATTAGCAATATTTGCAATATATCCCTCTACTGCATGGAAAAAGGCATCAAATCCTTGATAGGCAGTAAGATGAGGAGGAACACTTAACATAAGTTCTGGATCTACAATGGATAAAGTGGGAAAAGTATACTCATTTCCATATCCAATCTTTTCATTAGTTTCCTCATTGGTTATTACAGTCCAAGGATCTGCTTCCGTTCCTGTCCCTGCTGTGGTAGTTATAGCTACAATTGGTAGCGCACCTTTCTCAGGTTTTTTACCTTTTCCTGTGCCTCCTACAATATAATCCCAATAATCTCCATCATTTTTTACCATTAATGCGATACTTTTTGCTGAATCAATACTGCTTCCTCCACCAAGCCCAATAACAAAGTCACACTCTTCTTCTCTTGCAATCTGGGCTCCCTCCATTACATGCTTCTTAATAGGATTAGGAAGAATTTTGTCAAAAACAACATATTCAACCCTTCTACTTTTTAAGATATCTATAAGCCTATCAAGATAACCAAGTTTTTTCATTGAACCTCCAGCAGAGATAACTATAAGTGCTTTTTTTCCAGGAAGTTTCTCTTCCCTTAACTTTTCTAAGCTTCCAGGTCCAAACCATATTTTAGTTGGCATAAAATATGGAAAATTCAAATTTTCCTTCATTTTTCCACCTCTTAATAAATAATCTTAGAAGTTATTTTATATTTAATTATACTATGATATAATTCAAATAGATTAAAAATTAATATAAATTTAATAATTGGATATGGGTAGAAGGGGTTTTTCATTATTAGAGCTTTTAGTAGTTATAGGCATATTAACCATATTAATAGCCATTGCTATACCTCTATATTTTGAAACTATAAATCAAGCCAAAAGAAATGCTCACCTCTATAATATGAGACTTGTAAAAGAAGCTTTAGAGATGTACTACTTAAAAAACAAACAATATCCCATTGATGCTTGGTCTTTTTCTACTTATGTATTATATAATCCTCAGTATTTTCCAGAACCTCTAATATGCCCCTATAACAATCAACCCTACAAAGTTATACAGTGGCAACCTTATTACACCAACTGGGACGATATCTGGGATTGGATTGAATTAAGCAATAATTATCACCAAATTTATTACAAATCAGAAAACCCAACTTATAGTTACGCTTTCACTTATTACTCAAGATAACAATTAAACTTCTAATAATACCCTTCCTAAAAAATTTTTGCCTTAAAAATTTGAGGGCCAGAAGTTGACCTAACCCCTCTATATGATAAAAGCATACGCTAAGAGATAGTTTTAGAGTTAAAATAAAAAGAAAATATAAAGGGGGATTTAAACAGGAGAAGTGATAGAAGATGAAAATAAAGTTCCTGATTATGTTATTTTGTCTTAGCTTAATTTGGGGTTCAGGATGTAGCATTTCATATTACACAAGGGAAATTACGCCTGAAGAAGGGCAAAAAGCAGTAGAGTATGCAATAAGTCAAGTTGGGAAACCTTATGTTTTAGGAGCTCAAAGTCCTGACATAGGATTTGATTGTTCAGGGTTAGTTGTATGGGGCTACCAGCAAGTATGTCCTAATCTTTTATTCAAAAATCAAGGAAAAATTTATAACGATGCAACTGTAGAAGCGCTCTTTTCAGAAAACACAATTCCTATCCCCCTCGAACAAGCAAGAGCAGGCGACATTGTTTTTGTAAGAAATAAAGATGGGATAGTATGTCATTGTGGGCTATTTATTGAACCAACTATAGAGGGACATTTCAAAGTAGTGCATGCATCTGGAGGACTGGGATATGTAGTTATTGAGGAATGGGCTTTAGGGGAAGAAGTAAGAGGTTATATAGTTCATTCTATTGGTAGACTGTATGAAACTTTTAAGGAATAAGAATAGGAGGGCAAAGAGATGGACAAGTTTGATCTGAACTATGTGGGATTTAAAGGATTTTTAAGAGAAAGGGAAGAGTGTTCCAAAAATTTCAAATAAGCAAAGAAAAGGATTCTTATGTGAGATAAAATAAAAATTAAAATTGCGTAAACCCTTGCAAGGGTTTCTATATTTGTATCAAAGTAGTCTCTTAGCACAACACCTTTCCGTGGGATTTTTATATCTACACATACCACTATTGGTTTTACCAAGATAATTCTTTATATGTTATACCTACAAAGTAGCATACTGGAATATTTTCTTTATTCTCTTTATTAATAATATCTTTATCTGAAAAATATACTACTCTACAGATTGGATTTGTGCATAGAAACCATTTAGTCTCAGGAACAAAATCTTTTATAGCTAAATTTTTTACAGTTTCATAATATACCTCTATGCTTGGATTTCCACACTCAGGAATTATTAGTAGTGAGCTTTTCGTCTTATGTAGAATTTAAACTATTGTCCTTGCTAACTTTTCAAGATAGAATAAAGTATATTAAGCTGACAAAATGCAAAAAGGGAGGGATTTCATGGCAAAGGTGCTAATTTTATACGACAGTGCAACAGGGAATACAAAAAAGATGGCAGAAGAGGTAGCAAAAGGTGTACAAGAAGTAGAAGGGGTAGAGGTGGTAATAAAACATGTAGATGATGCTATTCCTGAAGATCTTTTAAACTTTGATGGCATTATTGTAGGATCTCCTGCATATTGTGGTACCCTTACTTGGAAACTGAAAAAGTTTTTTGACGAGAGTGTTAGTGTTGCCTGGGGTAAGGTAAAGGGAAAAATTGGGGCTGCTTTTTCATCTTCAGGAGGCCTAGGAGGTGGAAATGAAGCCACTTTATATTCTATATTAACCGTCCTTATGAATTATGGTTATTTAGTTTTTGGACTTCCTGATTATTCTGCACCAGGAGTTACTGCCCATTATGGGGCAGTCTCTGTGGGATATCCCAAGGAGGCAGAACAAAAAGCATGTAGAATGCTTGGAAGACAAATGGCAGAATATGTTAAAAAATTCTGTAAAGGAGAATAAACTATGAAAGTAAAATTTCTTTTAAGTCCCATAGCGTATAAAGTAGATGAAAAACTTAAAGAAGCAAAAGAATATTTAGGAAGATATTTAAATTTAGAGGAGAGTGAAGATCCTGATGCCATAATTCTTCTTACTGGAGGAACTGAAGAAGAAGCCTTGAAATATTTAAAAGATGGACTTTTTATCATACCCTTTGGCATAGCAAATGGTCTTGCTGCAAGCTTAGAAGTTCAAGCCTATGCCAAGGAAAAAGGTATAAAGACCATTTTAATCACAAAACCTGACGAAAACATAATGAATGTATTAAGAGTCATGGATGAGTTAAAAAATAAAAAAGTAGGGATTATAGGAAAGCCCAGCGATTGGTTAATAAAAAGCGGAAATTATGATGTATTAAAAGAGCTCGGATTAGAACCCGTGGAAATATCATTAAAAGAAGTAGAAGAAAATCTTAAAGAGGATCCTACCCTTTCCGATAAAATATGGGAACTTTCAAAGGATAAAAAAATATCAAAAGAAGAACTTTTAAAAGCAACAAAAGTTTATACCTCTTTAAAGAAAATCATAGATAAATATAATCTTTATGCTATCACAGTAAGGTGTTTTGACTTGGCTATAAATTTAAAAATTACAGGATGCCTTGCCCTATCTCTCTTAAATGCTGAAGGAATTATTGCAAGTTGCGAAGGAGATACAGAAGCCCTTGCTACCATGCTTTTTGCTTACAAGCTAACCAATAAAACTCCTTTCATGGCAAACCTTGCCAGAATAGAAAATAACGAATATACCTTTGCCCATTGTACCATAGCAATTAATATTCCAGAGTATTTCAACCTAAATACTCACTTTGAAACCTTAAGTAGTGTAGGCATAGAAGGATACATAAATTCTGAAAAGATTACCATCCTGAGAATAGGAAGAAACAAAAAATTTACACTATTTACAGGAGAGGTAGTTAAAAAGCCCTTTGAAGAAAACATGTGTAGAACTCAAATTACAGCAAAGATAAAAGATGATTCTTTCTTACAAAATCCTATAGGAAACCATTTCATAATCCTATTAGGGGACGAGGAGGAGAAAATAAAAAGCTTAGAAAAGATAGGATGGGAAAGAATTTAATATGAAAGTATTAATTACAGGTGCAGGAGGTTTTTTAGGACAATATTTTGTAAAGGAATTTCAAGATCATGATGTGATCCCTTTGACCCATAAAGATATAAACATAGAAGATAAAAATACCATAGAAAAAATAATAGAACTTAAGCCTGATTTAGTGATTCACCCTGCAGCTATAAGATCTCCTGACATATGTGAGAGGGATCCAGATTTAGCTTGGAAAGTAAATGCACTGGGTACAAAGCATATTGCTATAGCTTGCTCTATTCTTGATATACCCTTAATTTACATAAGTACCGATTATGTATTTTCAGGAGATAAGAACTCGCCATATACAGAATTTGATACTCCTAATCCTATAAACGTTTATGGAAGAACAAAACTACAAGGAGAACTTTTTGTAAAAGAATTTTGTGAAAAATATTTTATTATAAGGACTTCTTACGTATTTGGAGAATATGGAAACAATGCTTTTACTCAAATCTATCGGAGCTTAAAAGAAGGGAAAGAGATTTATTTATCAAACTACCATTTTGCCTCCTGCACCTATGCTGGCGATTTAGTAAGAAAGGTAAAAGAACTCTCTTTTACAAAATTATATGGCACATATCACATTGTAAATAAGGGAATTATCACAAGGTATGATTTCGCCTGGAAAGTAGCCGAAATTTTTAACTTACCTAAAGATAAGATAATCAAGCTCACCTCTGAAAACTTTAACCAACCAGCTCCAAGACCTCTTTATTCTGTTTTAAGGAACTATGTTTTAGAGCTTTACCATATGGATGATATGGAGCATTATGAAGAGATTTTGAAAAAGATCAGTTTTCTATGCTTTTAAAAGAATGCTAACCTCTGATATAATAGAACCATGAGGGAAGGGGAATAAATGGTTATTAAAGAAATAACTTGCAAAACTGCAATATCAAAATGTGGATTTCCCAGTGGAGGATGGGCAATAAATCCCTATGTAGGATGTGCTCATGGATGTCTTTATTGCTATGCAAGATTTATGAAAAGATTCACAAAACATACAGAAGGATGGGGAGAGTTTGTAGATATAAGGGTAAATATGCCTGAAGTCCTTAAAAAGGAAATAAAGAGAGAAAAATACAAAAACGGTAATATAAATATAGGAACTGTAACTGACCCTTATCAGCCATTAGAAGAAAAATATGAGATTACAAGAAAAATCCTTGAAATACTTTCAGAATATCCTTATCCTCTTAGTATATTAACAAAATCTGATCTTGTCTTAAGAGACATTGACCTCATTAAAAAATTTAAAAATATTGATGTAAATATAACTTTGAATACCCTTGATGAGGATTGGAAAAGGGTTGTAGAGCCAAACTCTCCCTCCATAGAGAGGAGAATATATACTATAGAAAGACTAAAACAGGAAAATATAAAAGTATATGTGATGATGGGACCTTTTTGGCCATTCTTTTCTGATGCGGAAGAACTTATAAAAACCTTTAAAGTTCTTGGTATAGAAGAAATCTACACAGAAAGTTTTAATACCCGAGGCGGAACATTTTCCGAGATAGAAAGGTTAATGTCCCAACATTATCCTAACCTTCTTCCAAGAATGAAGGAAATACTCTTCGATAAGGAAAATTTTAATAATTTTTATTCCCTTGTAAAAGAAAATTTATTAGAATTAGCTAAACAGTATAATATTAAAATAAACATATACTTTGGAAGAGGGCATGCTAAGTTTCATTCATTGTAATCCTCCGAATCATCCTCTTCATCCTCATCATCTAAAAGATCAATTATATACTCTTCTCCAAATACAAATTCCTCGGTTTCTTCTTTATAAAACTCAAAAAAATACTCAGTGAGCTTTTCTTTCAAAATTTCAACATATTCCTCTATTTTCCCTGTAATCTGATTATGCTGATCACTACTTAACCCTAAGCTTTTTGCCTCTTCTTCTGAAAATTCTTGACCTTTGACTTTAATATCATAACCCACAATGTTAATACTTCTATAAAAGACAGCATTAAATTTATATAGGTTCTTTTCCTCTAAAGCTCTATACACTTTAAGAATCAAATCAGGATTTTGTCCCACTGCATCCTCAATAATATTTAAGAGAAATTCTGGCTGAAATTTAAACATACCCTTAGGAAGTGGGATTTCATCTTTGTAATCCACTTCTGTAACTATGACAAAGAATTCCTCATCATCAATATACCCTTTATCAAGAAGTCTTTCTACAAAAACTTCCATTAATCTCACCTCTTTTCTAAACCAAAACTTATACTTATAATATCAAATATCTTGATTAGTGAAAACCATTGTAAAAAATAGAGACGAGATAAGTATTATATAGTGCTTTCTCCAGGTCCTGGGAGACCCACCGATGACAATATACTTTTTGAGATAATAGATTGTTTCAAAAGCAGCAAAAAAATTTTAGGGGTATGCTTAGGACATCAAGCAATTGAAGTATTCTTTGGTTTGAAACTTGTAAAGGCTCAAAAACCAATGCATGGAATAATTGATGAGATAATTCATGATGAAAAAGGGATCTTTAAGAACATCAAAAATCCTCTTAGAGTAGTGAAATATCACTCTCTTATTCTTGAAAAATCATAGCAATAATGATATTATAGAAATAGCTGCCTGTACTAAAAAAGGAGTTCAGTTTCACCCTGAGTCTATAGGAACAGAGGAGGGAATAAACTTACTTAAAAATTTCTTACGATTATGAGAAGAAATATTATAGAAGAAAAAATATTTATAGAACCTTTTAAGCTTTACCTCCTATCATGATTGTAGACTTAGAAAGAAATGACTTAGCTAAAATTTGCACTCCTAACTCCATAGAAGTAAAGAAACTTTTTGAAGTTGAAGAATATTCTTCAGTATATCACTTAGTATCCACCATACATGGAACTTTAAAGAGAGATGTAAGCTTTAAAGATATAATCAAAGCAACCTTTCCAGGAGGAGCTGATTTCTTTGAATAAAGAGGAGTATTTTTACACCTTTGGTTTAGTACCTTTATACGAACACTATAATAGAATGAGACGAGGTTTTAAAACACTTAAACTTCCTTTCTCTCTTCCCTTTGAAAAATTCGAAGAGTATCTTAGGGACTATATAACAAAAACAAATTTGTCTTTTGGAGCTTTAAGAATACACTTTAAAGGAAAAGAACCTATTATAGAAGAAAAAGAAATAAAATACGATAGGGAAAAGTATAATAGGGGTTTAGCTATAAAAATATCTAAAATTAGAAAATATTCCCACAATATTCTTAATTATATCAAAACATTTAATATGGGGCTTAATGTTATAGAAGAAGAAAGAGCTAAAAGCTTGGGGTTTGATACCTGCCTTTTCCTCAATGAAAAGAAACTAATAACAGAAACTGCTTTTGGAAACATCTTCTTGAAGTAGCTAAAAGCTTAGGCTACCAAGTAGATATATCATTCCTAAAATTAGAAGACATCAAAAATATGGAAGAATGCTTTATAACTACAAGTGTAGCAGGAGCTTTTCCTGTTAAAAATATAGAGAAGATATCTTTTTCTTCTAAAGAATTTTCTTTAAAATTAGCCCAAATTGAAATTTTTAAAAGACCTTGGAATACGTAGTTCTATTTATTCTCCTTAAGAAGATCCCATCCAAGTCCTACCCATTTAAATTTTAAAGGCTCAATTTTACTTATTTCTTCAAATATCCTTTTATTTACCTCCTTAACCTCGTAATATTTTTTATAGGGATATCTAAAAATACAACTTCTTATCAGTTTTTCATGGAGATTTTTATAAGCAGAAACAAGGGGAATAATATCCATCCCTTCAAATCCTCCATTAATATATACGAGAATACCATTTTGTCCCTCAGTGTATGTAAAATTTCTGATCTTATTTTCCAAATTATCTTTTTCTTTTTCGTAAATATCTCTCATAGCTGAAGTTGCTGAGTCCACATTATAAGCCCTTTTATATAGATCAATCATATTCCAAATTGAAACTTGATCTGACCTAAATTCTCCCTTTGAGATTAAATTTTGGAGTACCGTTTCATTCTTTTCTTTTCTAATTTCCATAGGAATTATTACATCAGAATCTTTAAAACCTTCAGAAGTATAATCCCACCTATGAGCTTCTGTACAACTTACTGGAATGGTAAGTTCGCTATTTTTCTTAACAAGAATAGAGGTATTTACTACTCTATTCTGTTTTCCGCCTTTAAGCTCTTCTCCATCTAAAATTAAAACCTGCTCTGAAAGAGTGTTTATCACTTTCAAAACTGGTACCTCTCCAAAAGCATTCACTTCTTTTATAAGAAATTTCCCTGTTTTCAATGCAGAATCTAAATTGATAAAATAAGGCATATTATCAATTTCAAGCTTCAATGGAAAAATGGTTATGTTATCAAAAGTTTGAGGATCCATAATTTCCAGACTTGAAAAAATTTTATCTATCTTCATATTCAAAACCCCCTATAACTTTTTTGAAAATGATATACCCAGTTGAGGACAAAATTAGCCCCTTGAAAGTTATAAGGGAAAAACTTTATGATATTCCCATTCACAGATAATCGCCGATTTTTATGTCAACCTAAATTTTAGGTTCTTCCAAAAAAGAGAAAAAACAGCTCTATAAGACATTCCAATTTCGTGTTAAAAGAGAAAAATATCGTGGTTCATAAAAGTAATTTTCAGGTTATATAATTAATCTCATAAATAAAAATATTAAAAAGGGAGGACATGACTTTATGAACATTGAAGGAAAAGTAAAAGAGCTTGTATCTCGCTTAACCCTTGAAGAAAAGATAAAACTTCTTCCCACGAGACAAGCAGAAATTCCAAGACTTAACATTCACGAATTTTATATTGGAGGAGAGGCAGCTCACGGGGTTGCTTGGCTTGGAAAAGCCACAGTTTTTCCTCAGCCTATTGGACTTTCCTCCTCCTTTGATAGAGATCTTATGAGAAAGATAGGAGAGGTCGTATCTCAAGAAGCAAGGGCCTATTATTACATGAGGGGTAAAATCGGAGGACTTATGCTTTGGGCTCCAACAGTAGACATGGGGAGAGATCCTCGTTGGGGAAGAACAGAGGAATGCTATGGAGAGGATCCTTTTCTTGCCTCAGAGATGGCAGGTGCATATATACAAAGTATGCAAGGAGAGGACCCCGTATATCTTAAAACTGCTATGACTCCAAAACACTTTTTTGCCAATAACAATGAAAAGGATAGAGATAAATTCTCAGCCAATATAGATCCGAGAAATATGTATGAGTACTATCTTGAGGTATTTAGAAGGGTTATTGAAAAATACAAAGCCCAATGCATCATGACAGCATACAATGCGGTAAATGGAATCCCCTGTATTATAAATCCTATAGTAAAAGAGGTGGTAAAAGAAAAATTTGGCCTTGAAGGATGCGTAGTTACCGATGCGGCAGACTTTAGCCAAACAGTTACCTCTCATAAAACCTTTGAGAATCACTATGAAACCCTTGCCTATGCCTTAAAAGCTGGAATTGACGCCTTCACCGATGATCCTAATCTGGTAATAGAATCTGCATGGCAAGCCTTAGAAAAAGGATTAATAACTGAGGAAGATATAGATAAAGCCATATCAAACTCTCTCAAAGTAAGATTTAGATTAGGAGAGTTTGATGAGGAGATAAGTAAGAAATTCTATGTTCCTCCTACAAAGATATGTGATAAGGAACATTCTCAACTTTCCTATCTGGCGGAATTAAAATCTGTGGTACTTCTTAAAAACGAAAACAAATTTTTACCCATCAAAAAAGATAAAATAAATAAAATTGCTGTAATTGGACCTCTTGCCCACAAAAACTATAATGATTGGTATAGTGGAACTTATCCATATAAGGTATCCATATTACAAGGAATTATAAATAGACTCTATGACAAAGAAATTCTATACCATGACTCCTACGATACTGTGGCAATAAAATCGGCTAAAAGCAATAGATATCTAAGAGTTATAGAATCAGAGATAAGCCCTATTTGGGCAATAAGCGATAAAATAACCGAAAGAGAAAGTTTTAAATACATAGATTGGGGATGGGGAAAGAAAAGCCTTCAAGGATTAGCAAATAGGAAATACTTAACCTGTGATGATAGCACTTCAGCCATATTTTCTGCATCAGAAGAAGTATTTGGATGGTTTGTAAAGGAACTTTTTAACATTGATCCTCTTGGAGATGGAACTTACCTCATTAAAACCTGGAATGGAAAATATGCCTATATAGATGAGAGAAAAGGAAATGTACTAAAGTTTAAAGATACCTTTGAAAATCTGCCCGAAGAAAAATTCATTATTGAGAAGATAGAAAAAGGTATAGAGAAATCTTGTGAGATTGCTCAAAATTCAGATCTGGTAATTTTATGCGTGGGCAATAATCCCATGGTAAATGGAAGAGAAGATGAAGATAGAATTGACATAGTCCTTCCTGAACATCAGGAAAATTTAGTAAAAGAAGTATTCAGGGTAAATCCCAATGTAGTATTACTTATAATAAGTAGTTATCCTTATGCCATTTCTTGGGAAAAGGATCATATTCCTGCCATTCTCTGGTCTTCCCATGGAGGGCAAGAAATGGGAAATGCCATAGCGGATATTCTCTTGGGAAACTTCTCCCCTGCAGGAAGACTAAGTATGACCTGGTATAAATCTATTCATGACATTCCACCTATTACTGACTATGATATTATCAGGGGTAAGAGAACTTATATGTATTTCGACAAAGAGTCTCTCTTCCCCTTTGGACATGGTTTAACTTATACAGAGTTTACATACAAAAATCTAGTTTTAAACTCAAAAAACTTTAAATTAAACGAGGAGATAAAAATCAGTTTTGAAATTGAGAATACTGGCGATATGGACTCCGATGAAGTACCACAAGTATATGTGAGAGCCCTAAATTCAAAAGTCAAAAGACCTAATATACAACTTAAAGGATTTACAAGAGTCTTTATTCCAAAAGGAGAAAAAAGAAAAATTGAGATAACTATTCCTGTATCAGATCTTTTCATATGGGACGTAAGGCAAAAAAGATATCTTGTAGAAAAAGGAGAATATGAAATTCTTATTGGAGCATCATCTAAGGATATTAAATTAAGGGATAAAATTTATGTGGAAGGAGAAGAGATTAAAAATAGAGACCCTTTTAATAAAACAAAAGCCTTTAATTTTGACGATTGTTATAATGTATCTTTTAATACAAAGGGAAATTTCAAAGAAACTTATGTGATCTTTAATGATAACAACTCTTATATTCTCTTCAGAGATCTGGAGTTTTACAGTAGGCCTAAAAGGCTTGTCATGGAAATTTCTTCAAACTATTCCAAAATAATTTTAAATTTTAGCAAAATAGATAAAGAATTTTCTTTTGAAACTTTGGATACTAATAATGAATGGAGAGAAATCGTTTATCTTTTGGATGAAAATATTGAGGGTGTTCATGACCTATACATAAGGGGAGAAAAAGGATTAAAAATAAACTGGTTTAGATTTGAATAGGAGGAGGAAATTATGAAATTTACCGATGGACATTGGAGAGTAAGAGAGGGAATAAAAATTCATTATCCATGCATTCTTTGGGATTATGAAATTAAAGAAAAGGAAATAGTAGTTTATGCTCCTTCAAGTTTTGTTAAAAACCGTGGTGAAACTTTATATGGTCCTCTTTTTGAGATTCATTTCTCCTCACCTTTCCCCAATATCATAGAAGTTATCTCATACCACTTTAAGGGAGTGATAGAAAAAGGACCAGAATTTGAGATAAATAGGGATAAGAAATATAAGCCTGAGATATTAGATGAGGAGGATTTTCTTATACTAAAGTCAGGAAACCTAAAGGTAAAGATAAACAAAAAAGGCACTTTTCAATATACCTTTTACTGGAAAGACAAAAAACTTACTTCTTCGGGGCACAAACATATGGCATATGCTATAGATGAGAACAAAAAAACTTACACGATAGAAAGCTTAGACCTTGGAGTAGGAGAATTAGTATATGGACTAGGAGAAAGATTTGGTCCTTTTATAAAAAATGGGCAAACTGTAGAGATGTGGAATGCAGACGCAGGCACAGTATCAGATCAGACATATAAAAACATTCCTTTTTATGTAACTAATAGAGATTATGGGGTTTTTGTAAATCATCCTGAGAAGGTATCCTTTGAAATTGCTACAGAACATGTAGAAAGAGTACAATTTAGTGTTCCTGGAGAAAGAATTAATTATTTTTTAATTGGAGGAGAAAACTTAAAGGAGGTTCTTGAAAACTATACCCTTCTTACAGGAAGACCCCATCTTCCTCCTTCTTGGTCCTTTGGTCTTTGGCTTACCACCTCTTTTATTACCAATTATGACGAAAAAACAGTGACCAGCTTTATAGAAGGAATGAAAGAAAGAAATATTCCTCTTCATGTATTCCACTTTGATTGCTTCTGGATGAGGGAATATCATTGGGTAAACTTTGAATGGGATGATAGGGTATTTCCTAATCCTGAAGAAATGTTAAAAAGATTAAAGGAAAAGGGGTTAAAAATCTGTGTATGGATAAATCCATATATTGCCCAAAGATCAAAACTTTTTGAAGAAGGAAAAGAAAAGGGATATCTTTTGAAAAAGCCTGATGGTAGTATATGGCAAACCGATGACTGGCAACCTGGTATGGGAATCGTAGACTTTACAAATCCCTCTGCAAGAGCCTGGTACTCAAATTACCTAAAAAAGTTAATAAAAATGGGAGTTGACGTATTTAAAACCGATTTTGGAGAGAGAATTCCTACAGATGTGGTCTATTATGATGGATCTGATCCAGAAAAGATGCATAATTTTTATACCTACCTCTACAATAAGACCGTCTTTGAAACCCTTAAGGAAGAGCTTGGAGAGGAAAATGCCATGGTCTTTGCAAGATCTGCTACAGCAGGAAGTCAAAAATTCCCAGTACATTGGGGAGGAGATTGTCTCTCTACTTATGAGTCCATGGCAGAAACCTTAAGAGGAGGATTGTCCTTAGGACTTTGTGGATTTGGTTTTTGGAGTCATGATATAGCAGGATTCGACAGCTCTGCAACCCCTGATCTATATAAAAGGTGGGTTGCCTTTGGACTTCTTTCTTCCCATTCCAGACTCCATGGAAATCATGATTATAAAGTACCATGGGTGTATGATGAAGAAGCAGTAGATGTGTTGAGATTTTTTGTAAACTTAAAATGTAATCTTATGCCATATCTATACGCAAAGGCAATAGAAGCAGTTGAAAAGGGAATTCCAATGCTAAGAGCAATGGTACTTGAATTTGAAGAAGATCCTACATGCCATTTTTTAGACAGGGAGTATATGTTAGGAGACTCCCTATTAGTAGCACCTATATTCTCGGAAACAGGAGAGGTAGAATATTACCTTCCCAATGTAGGAGTTTGGACCAATCTTTTGACAGGCGAGAAAAAAGATGGAGGAAAATGGTATAAAGAAAAGTTTGATTATTTCTCCTTACCCCTTATGGCAAGACCGGGAAGTATTATCCCTATGGGAGAAAACAAAGAAAAACCTGACTATGATTATGCTAATAATGTAATCTTATATGTATTTGAGCCCCAAGAGGGAAAGAAAATATATTGCGAGGTTTACAACCAAGAAAGAAAAGTAGATTTAAAAGTAAATCTTATTAAAGAGAAAAACATAATAAAGATAAACGTAGAAAAAGATTCTGAAAAACCCTATTCTATATTACTCTTCAATATAAATGAGGCTAAAAACATTACTGGTGGAAAAATAGAAAGAACCGAAAAAGGTATAAAAATTGTACCTGAAAAGAAAATTAAAGAGATTACTATAGAGTTGTAATACAAACTTCCTCCCCCCTCTTCCCCCAAAGTCTCCCAAAGTATATATTGGGGGCTTTGGGGGTGAACTATGCTATACTATAATCATGTTTGACTTCTCAGTTTGGGAAGAAAAACTTTTAAAAGAGAAAGAAGAAAGAGAGCTTAAGAGAAAAAAAATTACTGGAAGATATAATCCCAAAACTTAAGTATACTTTCAAGAAAAGAAAGTAGAAAAAGTTTACATTTTTGGCTCCATATTAGAAGAGGATATGTTTTATGATTTTTCAGATGTGGATATAGCAGTAGAAGGATTAAAAGAGGACTTTTTCAAAATATTCTCTGATCTTGAGGACATCATAGGAAGAAACATAGATCTTGTGGAAATTGAGTATTGTAAATTTAGAAAAATCATATATGAAAGAGGATTGAGAATAAAATGAAGAAGGAAAGATTAAGCTTTCTTTTAGGATATATCCTTTCTCAAGAGGAAGAAGTTAAGAAAATATACAGAGAAATACAAAACATTAACCCAGAGATGAAAGAAAAAACCATATACTTAGCCTATAACCTACACAATCTATACAATGCATCCTTCTTTCATAAAGAGATTTTAAAAAGAATGTCCATAGAAATTCCAGGAATAAGACCTAAGGTACTCTCAAAGGAAAGTTTTATTATTTTAAATGAACTCCGAGGATTTAGATATATATTCAGGCATGCATATAACTATGAAATCATTCCAGAAAAAGTAAATATGTTGAAAGAAAAAATAACAAAAAATTGGAGCATTGTGGAAGAGGACCTAAACAATTTCAAAAATTGGTTAAAGGAAAACTTAAGATAAATTTTTACCCAAGCTCCACAGCATAGCTTAAAACCTCTTTAATAAAAATATTGTTATCCTTTTCCATCTTTTCAATTTCATCTTTTGTATAAACAATTATATTCACGTCAAAGGGAACTTCTTTAAAATAATCCAAAAACTCATCAGCTCGAAAGAGAAAAGGTTTTTCAGAATTTTTTACTATAATCATTATATCCACATCACTTTCTGGAGTATAATCTCCCCTTGCAAAAGAACCAAAAAGCATAATCTTAATAACTTTACTATTCTTTTCCTTTATGAAAAAGGATATCTCTTTTAATTTATTTATTAAAGCATCATAATCTACTGATAATATCTTCACAGAACCCAATAATTTCTCGTGCAGCATTTAGAGCCTCCTCTGCAATTTTTTTATCAAAAAATTCATAAGGACTTCCTTCAGGAAATCCATTAGGATACCTACTTTCCTTATAATACCTATCCAAAATCCTTGCTCTATGATAAATTTCATCACTCACATCTATGAGCTCTTTTAAGCCATCAAGCATCTTTACTATTGAATGTCCTTTTACAGCTCTATTTAACTTATAATATAAAGCTTTTACTGCTTTCTCAGCAGATTGCTGAGAGGCAAAACAAGCCCACTCGTAAAATGAGTGTTCATAATCAAGAAGAGCTTTCTCATAATCCCTTTTAGCCTGTTTTAACCAATCATCGCTTCTGTTCATACAAATTTTCCCTCATTTAAAATTTTAACATAAATCCAAAAATTTTAATAAAATTCTTTCCATATTTGCTTTTTTGGTAGTATTATTTAGGTATATAAAGAAACTTAAAAGTGAGGTGAAATTTATATATTATGAGGTACAAAATGCCAGAAGGTCCTTTTAGGCCCACATGGGAGTCATTAAAAAACTATAAAATTCCAGAATGGTACAAGGATGCCAAATTTGGAATTTTCATCCATTATGGTGTTTATTCGGTTCCTGCCTTTAGTAATGAGTGGTATCCAAGAAATATGTATATTGAAGGAACGCCCGAATATGAACACCATATAAAAACTTACGGAGAGCACAAAAGATTTGGATATAAAGATTTTATACATCTTTTTAAAGCAGAAAGGTTTGATCCATATGAATGGGCAGATTTATTTAAAAAAGCAGGCGCTAAATATGTGGTGCCTGTAGCAGAACACCATGATGGCTTTGCTATGTATGATTGTAGTTTTACCAGATGGTGTGCAAGCAAGATGGGGCCAAAAAGAGATATCATTGGAGAGCTGGCAAAAGCCGTGAGAGAAAATTTTCTTACCTTTGGAATTTCTTATCATAGAGCAGAGCATTGGTGGTTTTTCCATGAGGGAATGAAATTTGATTCCGATGTAAGAGATAAAGATTATTTTGATTTATATGGACCTGCCCAACCAGAACCCATGCAGCCCACTGAGGAATTTTTAGAAGATTGGCTTCTTCGTCTTTTGGAAATAGTGGATAAATATCAACCTCAAGTAGTATATTTTGACTGGTGGATAGAACAACCTGCCTTTGAACCATACCTAAAAAAGTTTTTTGCTTATTACTATAATAGAGCCCATGAATGGGGGAAAGGTGTGGTAATTAACTATAAATTGAATGCAGTACCAAGGGAATGTGCAGTCTTTGATGTGGAAAGAGGGGAATTAGGGGATATTGATCCCATATATTGGCAGACTGATACTTCTATATCAAGGATTTCTTGGGGATATGTAGAAAATGATATTTACAAACCCGCCAAAGAGTTAATATGGGAACTTGTAGACATTGTAAGTAAAAATGGCAACTTATTACTTAATGTAGGACCAAAAGCAGATGGAACCATACCAGAAGCAGCTCAAAAAACTCTTCTTGAGATAGGAGAATGGCTACTTAAAAATGGAGAAGCAATTTATGGAACAAGACCATGGAGAATTTATGGGGAGGGACCCACAAAAGGAAATGCGGGATCTTTTAGTGAGAAGGAAATTAACTATACAGGAAGAGATTTAAGATTTACTACAAAAGGAGATACCCTTTATGCCATTCTCATGAATAAGCCTGAAAAGGATGAGATAGTGATAAAATCACTAAGCACAGAACTTACTTTATACCAAAAAGAAGTAGCAAAGGTTGAGCTTTTGGGATTAAAAGGAGAGCTTAAATTTGAAAGAAATGAGGAGGGATTAAAAATAAAAATTCCTGAATTTGAAAAGCTGAATTACCCTATAACCTTCAAGATTTGGGGAAGATGAAGAGAAAGTTAAATACTTTCCTTAAAATTCTGGGGAGATTTCCCTGTATATTTTTTAAACTTACATATAAAATAGTCTGTATCCTTGTAGCCTACCATCTCTGCCACCTCTGAGACTTTCAACCCCCTTCTTAAAAGCTCCTTTGCCTTATTTATTCTCACTCTATCAAGATAGGTATTAAATTTTTCCTTTGTATACTTTTTAAAGATTTTTCCAAGATAACAAGGGTTATAGCCAAATTCCTTTGCCACATCTTTCAATTTAAGATCTTTGTAAAAATTAGATTCTATATATTCGGTAATTTTTACAAGAGGATTTCTTCCCATAATCTCCGAAAAATCACTAATTAACTCAGTTAAAATTTCTTTTGTAAAAACATGGAGATCAATTATTGTTCTTTTATTAAAAAATTCTTCAAAAATCCTGTTCTTAAGATACTTGAAAGATTTTTCCTTAAACTGTGAGTATCTTGTGATAAGTAGAGTAACTATATCTACATAAAGGTTAAAATAACTCAACTTTATCTCTTGTTCCTCATCTTCATAAACCATATGTTTTATCATCTTATCCTCCAAAAGTTCCCAAAGCTTAACAAAATCAAGATCCTCAATAACCTCAACCCAAAGTGCCACATTATTTATTTTTTCCAATTCTAAATGTGGCTTTAAATTTTTCTTTCCTTTAGGATAAACTAAGAAACCCTTCTCCTCATATAGAAATCTTCTTGAGAAAAGAGACTTCGCCTTCTCAAAAGAGGATGAAATGCTCAAAAAATCATACACTTTTTCTCCAATGGAAAAGCAAAAATAATCTCTATATTTGTTTCTTAGATGATCTCTTAAATTTATGAGCTTTCTTTTCTCTTTACTAAAGTCCTTAATAATAAAGCCTATAAAATTATCAACTAAAAAAGAAAAGGGAAAATAATAGGAAATATCTTCTAAAACCTTAATCTTGTCTAAACTTTTATCCTCCCAATCCACTAAAACAACCTGATAAGAATTCCAAGGAAGATCAAGACAAAAGATATTATTTATCTCATCTTCCTTCACATCTAAATGCTTTTTCAAAAATCTCTCCATTATCCTTCCCTTTGAACTTTCATATAAAATTCTTTCTTTCTCTAATTCATGATAAACCTTTTCTAATTTCTCTTTCAAAATTTCAGGATCCACAGGCTTTAATATATAAAAATTGACTCCTAACTCAATGGCTTTTATGGCATAATCAAATTCAGGGTATCCTGTAAGAATAATTATTTTAGTAGAATTTTTATAGGATTTAATATTTGAAATCAATTCAAGTCCATCCATTTCTGGCATTTTAACGTCTATCACACAAAGATCAGGATTTATCCTTTTTATCTTCTCTAAAGCCTCAATACCATCTTCCGCCTCTCCTACAATCTTAAATCCTAATCTTTCCCAATTAACAATCCTCTTTAACCCTTCCCTTATGTAGTATTCATCATCGGCGATAAATACCTTATACATCAACTCTCTCCTTTCTCAGAGTTGCATAAGGAAGAATAATATCTACTTTTGTCCCTACGTTTTTCTGAGTTTCTATTTTTAAACCATACTCATTACCATAAAACAACTTAATTCTTTCAAGGGTATTTTTTAAACCTATCTTGGAATAGTTTTCTTGATCTTCATTTAAAATCTTCTCCAACTCCAGATTTTCCATCCCCACACCATTATCCTTTCTTAGGCTCTATCCCATGAACTACAGAATTTTCTACTATAGGCTGGATCAAAAAGGGAAGTATATATACTTCCCTTATATCTGTAAAGATCAAGTTCCCATTCAATACTTACAGGCTTCCCCTTTGCTTCTAAAGATCTTCTCAAGATTTTTCCAAGTCTCAATGCCACATCCGCAATCTCTTTTTGATTATTACATACCGCTATCATATGAATGGTTTCCAAGGTATTAAACAAAAAATGAGGATTAAGTTGTTCCATTAAAGTTTTAAACTTCATATCTTTTTGTTTGATTATAAGTTCATTCAAATTTTTAATATTCCTTGCCATCATTTTCACATTTTCCGAAAGCTCCCCTATTTCGTCCTTCCCCTGAAGTGGAATATTAAGATCCCAGTTTCCGTGAGAGATCTCATTTACTGCTTTATTTAAAATTGCAATTCTTCTACCCATACTTCTTGAAAAGATCCCTGCAAAAACCATAGAACTTATAAAAGCAATAAAAATTATTGTTATGGCAAAATCCTGCATTCTTTTAGGTTCTTTCATGATTACTTCCAGAGGTACGATAGAAATAAGATAAAAATCCTTATTATACCCCGTTAAAGGAAGATAAACTCCAAAAACTCTATACTTTTTGTTATTAAATTCATAAGTGTATCCCTTTTCAGATAAAATCCTTTGTAAATCTATATTAAAGGTCTTTCATTTCTAACTTATTTAGGTTAATAACTAAGACTCCAAATTTTTCATTATAAACATCTTGATAAATTAGATCCCAGATGATAAAACCGTTAAGCTGAACTGCAAGTTTATACCATTCTTCTTGCTCTATTTCCTTTTTAGTCTTACAAAATACACCATTTTCTAAAATCGTAGGATTTTCTGAATATATTCTTATGCGATAAATAGCTTTTGCATAAAGGGTCTTATAGTTTTCTATATCCTTATACTGAGAATATCTTAAATAGGCCTCCAATGGAGATGTATATTTATAAAGTAAAAGTTCCTTTAATCTCTGATCAATCATCAGTTTATTTGCTGTATTAACTGCTTCATTGGTCATCTCCATAATCTTAAGCTTTGCGAGATTAAGCTCATTGTAAATTTCCTTTGCTGAAGAACTTAGAGCAAAATCTCTAAAATGAATAATAGTCACAGTTCCAAGAATAAGTATAGGTATAAAAGATACCACTATAAAGGACAATATTAACTTTTCCTTTAGCTTTAGATCTTGAAACTTTCTCATTTTGGTATAGTATAGAACTTTAAATCATTTTATGTAAATTGAAAAATATCTATTTTTAGGGGATAAAAATGTCAATTTTTTGGGGTTATTTTGTTTTTCTTTTTGTGCTAACAAATAACTTAAAAGACTAATAGAGGGGAAATAAAAAATGAATTTTGTAAAAACATTAAAAACAATAAAGAAGCAAAAATATTTAATAATTATGGTTCTTCCTTTCGTAATATGGCTTATTATCTTTAGATATGTCCCCCTTTGGGGGTGGATTACCGCCTTCCAAAATTATAAGCCCGGCCTTCCTATATTTCAGCAACAATGGGTTGGTTTGAAGTATTTTAAAGAGATGTTCTCTGATCCTGAATTTTATCTTGTAATGAGAAATACCTTAGCAATGAGTATTCTGAGTCTCATTTTTGGATTTCCCCTTCCTATTATCCTTGCTATATTGATTAATGAGATAAGATGTACTGCCTTTAAAAGAACTGTACAAACCATCTCTTACCTTCCCCATTTTGTCTCTTGGGTAATAGTAGCAAGTATTGTGCATGCTATGCTTGCTCCTGACGGTGTGGTAAATTATTTACTTCTGAGATTAGGACTTATAAAACAGCCTATACTCTTTTTTGGGGAACCTAAATATTTTTGGTGGATTGTAGTATTCTCCGATATATGGAAAGAAGTTGGCTGGAATACAATTATCTTTTTAGCTGCAATGACCTCTATTAATCCCGAACTATACGAAGCTGCAGAAGTTGATGGAGCAAGTAGATTTAGAAAGATATGGCACATAACTCTACCTGGAATCATGCCCACAGTAATAATGATCTTAATTTTAAGCATAGGTAATATCATAAACATAGGTTTTGAAAGACAATTTCTCTTAAGAACTTCCGCAGTAAGAAATGTGTCTGATGTGATTGACCTTTATGCCCTTGATTATGGAATAAGGGCAGGAAGATTTTCCTTTGGCACTGCTGCAGGAATATTCAAATCAGTAATAAGTTTAATCTTACTTTTTTCAGCTAATAAAATTACTAAAAAAGTAACAGGCTACAGAATTATTTAGGAGGATTATCATGAAAAGAAGTCTTGGGGAGAAGACCTTTGATATTGTAAATTATGGATTAATGATCCTATTAGTAATAATTACCCTGTATCCTTTTCTATATGTGTTGGCAGTATCTTTAAATGATCCTTTTGATACTATAAAAGGTGGAATTACCATTTTCCCAAGAATTTTTACCTTAGACAACTACAAGGAAATTTTTAATTATCCGAGTATAGGAAGAGCTGCATTAATATCTACTTTGAGAACCATAATAGGGACTATAATAGGAGTTTTCTCTACAGCCATTGTAGCTTATGTTTTAAGCAGAAGAGATTTTTTTGCAAGAAAATTAATCACAACTCTTTTTGTCATAACTATGTATGTAGGTGGAGGTTTAGTCCCTGAATACCTCTTAATAAGAGGTCTTGGACTCATGAATAATTTTCTTGTTTATATTCTTCCGGGACTTATAAATCCATTCAATTTAATTTTAATTAGAGCCTATATTGATACTCTTCCTTCGGAATTACAAGAATCAGCGATGATTGATGGTGCCAATGACTTTATAATTTTCCTTAAAATAATATTACCCCTCTCCTTACCCGTTTTAGCCACAGTAGCATTATTTGTAGCAGTGGGACATTGGAACTCTTGGTTTGATACTTACCTCTACTGTGGAGGTAATAAAAATCTAACCACCCTCCAATATGAACTTCAGAAAATCTTAGCCAACGCTGCAGCAAGCTCTACTACTATAGACTACTATAGTAATTTAGATCCTACAAGAACTATGAGGGTAACTCCCCAGTCTTTAAGAATGGCAATGACCATAATAACCACACTTCCCATAGTGTTAGTTTATCCCTTCTTGCAGAAATACTTTATAAAAGGAATGACCCTTGGTGCCATAAAGAATTAAAAAAGAAAGGGGGTGCTTAAAACATTCTTTTCAAAATTTTTAGAAACAACAAAAAATACCTTAAAGGGGGGATTCAATTTGAGAAAAGCTGAAAAATTCTTAAGTTGGTTTTTAGCATCTATATTGGTAATTAGCCTTATATTTAGTGTAAGCATAAGAGAAGTAAATGCTCAAGCCAAATTATACAAACCAATGAATCCTACGCCTGAAGCTAATAAGCCTATAACTTTTAAAGTATATATTGGAGAAGTAAACCCTAATGATGATCAATTTAAGAGTCCTGTGGCCCAAAAAATCAAAGAACTTACGGGAGTAACCTTAGATATAGAATATGCTCCTAACCAAGCAGCGGTAAGAGAAAAAATACAAATCATGGCTGCAAGCGGAGACTATCCTGATTTGATCTACGCAAAAGGAGATTTATCCTTGCTAAAAGATGCGGGAGCCTTAATACCCCTTGATGATTTAATAGAAAAATACGCACCAAATATTAAAAAGGCCTATGGTGAGAACCTAAAGAGACTAAAATGGAGCAAAGAAGACCCTCATATTTACTGCCTCGGTTTAACCACTGATAATGATAGAACTCTTGATGTAAACGGTGGATTCATGCTCCAGCACAGAGTAGTAATGGAACTTGGATATCCCAGAATAAGAACTTTAAGAGATTTTGAAAATGCTATAAAAGCCTACTACAAGAAACATCCTTTAACCGATGGTCTTCCCACTATACCCCTTACCCTCTGTGCCGATGACTGGAGAACAGTTATAAGCGTTACAAATCCTGCCTTTCAAGCCACAGGAGCCCCTGATGATGGAGAACTATATGTGGATCCAAAAACTTTAAAATGCACTTTCCACTACAAGAGACCCATAGAGAAAGAATATTTCCGATGGCTCAATCACATGTGGAACGAAGGACTCTTAGATAGAGAAACCTTCATACAAAAAGAAGACACTTACAAAGCTAAAATTGCCAGTGGTAGAGTACTTGCTTTAATTGATGCTGGATGGGCTGTAGGAGAGCCAATAACAGCACTAAGAAAGGCAGGAAAATATGAATACATGTATGGATATTATCCTGTAACAGTAAGCGAGAGGATTAAGCAAGCTCCACCTGACGTAAGAGTAGGATATACAGGAGGATGGGGGATAGCTATAACTAAGAGTTGTAAAGATCCCGTAAGGGCAATAAAGTTCTTGGATTGGCTCTGCACTGAGGATGCAAATATACTAAGGCAATGGGGAATAGAAGGTGTACATCACATATATATTAATGGAAAAAGACAATTCCTACCTGACGTAGACCAAGCCAGAAGAACAGATCCATACTTTGGTAGAAAAACAGGAATAGGTGTGTACGTATATCCATGGCCTCGACTTCCTAATTATTACATAGACTCTACTGGAAATCCCATTGTACCAGATACCACTAAAGAAGATATCAGAAAGAACTACACAGAAGTTGAGAAGAAGGTTCTTGCAGCATATAAAGCAGAGATTTGGAAAGATTTATTCCCCAAAGCAGAAGAATATCCAGTAAAAACCTGGGGATATTTATGGATGTATCCAACACCTGACGAGGATATGCGTGCCATAGGAAATAAGCTCTTTGATTATGTTATAAAAAATATTCCAAAAGTAATAATGGCACCTACAAAAGATTTTGATAAGATATGGAATGAATTTTTGAAAGGCTTAGATGAACTTGGAGCTAAAAAATATGAAGAATATAAAACAAAACAGATTAGAGAAATGGTAGAGTTCTGGAAGAAGTAAAAGAGAAAAGCAAAAGGGGGGAAGCTTAAATTGGATTCGCTTCCCCCTTTACTTTTTTGTTATAATTAATTAGTAAAGTATATTATTTCAAAAAGGGGAATTAAAATGAGTCTTAAAGGAGATTTAGAAAGCATTCCATTATGGGAAGTCTTCCAATTGATATCCTCAGGAAAGAAAAATGGAAAGTTCCAAATAGACTATAAAGACAATTATGGAGAAATTTATTTCAAAGATGGCAGAATAGTATACGCCAAAACCAATACTTTAGAACACATAGATGCTATCGTTGACATTCTCTTATGGTCAAAGGGAACTTTTACATTCATACCCGACACTAACCCACCTAAGCTCTCCATCAATTTAGATCCATTAGAAATTTTACTCACAACTGACAAAAATTTAGATGAATACCATTATTTTGCAAATCTCATCCTTATACCTATAAATCCCCAAAATTTATCTAAAGAGGAAGAAACTTTGATAAATCTTTTTGATGGAAAAAAATATGTCAAGGATGTTATAGACGAAACAAATCTTTCTAAAATTAAAGCCCTAAACATTATAAAAGACCTTTTAAAAAACAAAAAGCTAATAAAAATAAATAATGACCCTAACATTTTCTGGTTCTATATTTTTTGGAGGACATGGAATTATCTATTAGAAGAGTACTCTAAATTAGGTATAAGTGAGAGACAATTTAAGACTCATTTTAGAAAAATTTTAGACAACCATAAATCAAAACTAAAAAACATTTTTGAGGATTTAGTATTTCCTCCCACATTATCTCCTCTCTATTTCTATCAATACCTTAAAGAAGAAAATGGACCAACCCAAGAGGATGTGCAAAAAATCTATGAAGATATAACCACCTCAGAAAAAATTAACTGGAATGATATTTTTAATAATTTAAACGAGTTTTCTCCTTCTGCTGTAAAACAATTTGTCAGTGAGTGTATAGATCATTTATATTCCTTAGGAAAAACATCTATAGACAAATACTTAAATAATGCCAATGTTGAAAGATACAAATTATTAATAGAAGAAAAACAAAAAGACCCATTTATTTATATAGGGGAGAAAAAATTCTTTGAAGAAGAAATACTCTCATGGTACTTAGATGGAACTGCTAATATATCAGAAATACTTGAATATCCTATTTGGGGAAAAGAAAGAACTATTCTACTGTTAGGTACTCTTTTAGAAAATGGCAAAATAATATCTCTAATTGAAGACAAAAAGTTAAAAATAATATATAATTTTGGGAAATTGTGGGACAAAATTAAGAAGGAATATAAAAGCAAAAAATTTTATCAGGAGATATATGAAAAAATATCTGAACTTTTAGAGGAAAGTGCTCAAGATACAAAATATGTGTTAGAAAAGATTGTTAATGATTATTCAGAAAATTGGATCTACGTTTACCAAAAATTAAAACTAACGGAAGAAAGTGAAGTTAGAGTTTTCGTAGATAGTGTTTTAAATATAATTAGTGAGACAGAAGATGAAAAAATTAAAGAAATAATAAAAAACTTTAAGCTAAATTCTTAACCCTTCAAGCTAAGCATAAAAAACATCAAGTATAAAATTAAAAAGACTAATCCTGTCTTCCTTCCAATAATATTATCCCTTTTTAGGGAGACCGTTAAAGAAAAAAACACCAATAGAACTATAGGTAGTACTAAGTATAAAAACTCCTTTTCCATTAAGATAGGATTTATTAGAGCAGAAAGCTTTATGGAGGTAAGAGTATTGGCAAATTCTGGTAAGGAGGTTCCAAAAGCCACAATTGTAAGTCCAATAATCATCACTATCTACCAAAAATTTAGATCCTAAAACTACCACTCCACCCATGATAAATACATAGGCAATATCCATTAAAACAATTTTTCTTTCTTTCCCTTGGTGATAAATTTCTTCCTTTTCTATGCTCCGTTTTAAGAAAATTCCATATAAGATTATTAGTACTAAGCCTTCCCACCTTGATAAATACTTATTCAAAGCCATTAAACCTAAAATCCCAGAGAGAATGAGAAGGAATAAAGCATTTCTCCAACCCTTATCATCTACCTTTATGGGTCTAAATACGGAGGAAATTCCAAGAATAACTGCAATATTAAACAAAACACTCCCAAGGGCGTTGCCTAAAGCTAAAGATCCTTTCCCCTGAAAAGAGGATATTATAGAGACACTTATCTCTGGAAGAGTAGTTGCTATACTTGCAAGAATAGCTCCCACAATAAAATCACTTATATTTTTTTAAGAACAAATTCCTCAAAATTTCTTCTAAAAAGTTGAGAGAGATCCCTCTCTATATCTTCTTCTTTTAAAATCCAACCTGATTTTATCAAATCAAGATATTTCTCATAAACCACTTTCTTAATAATTTCTTTACTATTCTTCCACTTGTAAATAAGCTGTTCTAATACCCTGGCATCAGAATGCTGAGGAATAAAAGAAAAACCAAGAAGCTCAATTCTCATCTTAGTTATTTCCTCAATAAGACTGGGAGTGTTTAAAAACCACCAACATCCAAAGATCATTAAATTCTTAAATTTTCTTGCAGTTACACATAGTTCATATTGATTCTCTCGAGAAAGCATAGTAACCATGAACTTATTATTAGGAAAACTCCTACAAAGGTTTTCAATACTCTCAATATTACTTCTTCCTACGCTATCTCCTGCCAATTTTAATGCTGGATTTACAGCACGTTTTGCTCCCATCATAAAAGCTATAGGAATTTTTCTTTCTTCAGCATAACTAATAATCTCTTCTAATATTGTACTTCTAAAAGAATGATCAGGATATTTGAATTTAGGTGGAAAGGAAAAGGCAATATACAAAGGATTCATAATAGCAAACCACTCGTCAAGATGTTTTCTAATTTCGGTATAATCTTTGATTTTCAAATGTTTCTTTAACTTTTCCCAGTCAGTTATTAATCTATCAAGCCTAAGAGATGCTCGGAATCTTTTATCTTTAACCATATTCTTTCTCCAATAATCCATCTCTCTTTCATCAAAAGGATCGTTAGTCATCACCACATAATCAATATTTGCCTTTTCAAAAATTAAATCCACATATTCCCCATTGTCAATTTTTTCAAAATAAATCCTTATTTTAGAAAGATCCCTTTCTCCTAAATCTATTCCAAGCTCCTTAAATATAGTAACTATACCTCTTGCAGATTCACTTATAGGAGATCTTTCTAGAAAAAGAGTTTTCCATACTAAGTTTGCCTGTGTTTTTAAAGATAAGGCATAAAAATCCTCAGGAGAAATAGATAAATATCTAATTGTCTCTGCAATAAGATAATGATATGTGAGAAGACTATCTATACCATACAAGAACAAATCTTTAAAGGATGGAGGAAAAAGATGGGTATGAATGTCTATAATTTTTATTTTATTTAGAGCATTCTCAATTTTAATTTCCAAATCTCTCTCACTCAGCATAACAGAAAATATAATACATTATAAACCCAAGTTTTACAACTTCTAAAAACATCTTCTCTTAAAAAAATAAGAGGACTTATTTTGACCTTCTCCATTAATAATATAAATTCCAAAAAATATTTCATTAAGGGGTGAAATCTCATGAGGAATATTCTTAAACTCAAAAAAACAACTATTGTGATTATCGCTGTTTTTCTACTTTTTTCCTTATATTCTTCAAAAAGTTTTGGATTTGATTGGGACAGTTTTTTAGAAGGGCTCTATCGTTGTAATATAACTTTTCAAAGACCTATATACGGAGATACTTATCTTTATAATGATCCTTTAAGTACATCTTTTACAGTAATTGATGTCTTTGGAGATGACTATACCTTCTATATTAACCAAAATGCTAATTCTTCTAAAATCTCTTACTTATCGTTGAATATAAGGATACCCTTCTTTTATACTGACAGTCTTAGTATAGGCTTCAGTAATTCTCAACGGTATTTTTATACCAATATTTTTAATGAAACAGGATTTAGCACTGATAGTATCTTAATGGCAAACGGAGGAGGGTTATACTTAAATTTAAAAGCTACAAACCAATTATGTATTTTTACAGTTTTAGGAGCTGTTTATTATGAGATTGATTCAGTAGCAGACACCTTAAAACCATCCTGGTATGGAGATCCAGGACTATATTGGAATGGGTATTTTTACGAACCTGGAACCCCACTAAAGGTTAAAGGACAAACAGATTACATGTTTTTCTTTTCTGTAGGTATTAAATACTATCTATTGTCAGGTCTTTATTTAGAGCTCTGTTATTCTAATTTTCCTGGAGCCACCATTAAGAACATGAGTTATATATTGGAAGGTCCTACGGATTTAAAGATTAATGTGTCTTCCGATAAAATGCCAAAACCAATTACTATAAAAGAATCATCAATAATTACCTTTGGAATAGGCTTAGGTTTATAAAAAAGAGGGGAGAGAAAAATCTCTCCCCTTTAAATAGAACTTAATAATTAATCAAACAAAATCTTCATGCTCTCTTCGTGGTCTAAATCCATCACATAAGGTATACCTGTTACTTCTGCTGCTTCTTTAGTTAAAGCTACAATATCATTCCTTGAAATATATTCAAGTTTGAACTTTCTTGCACCAGCCATAAATTGCTTCAAGCCTACTGCAAGCCTGTCAAAATAGCCATATACTGCAAGAGCAGAAGGAGGAACTTTCTTCCAGTCATCTCCAAGCATCTTCTTCATCTCAGCCACTGCTACAAATATCTCTTCCACATCATTACCGTACTCGGCATATTCTTTAGGTATAGTACCCTTCTTAATCCATTCACCAAGATTCTTTCCAACCATTGCTGCGGTCAAAGTTGATCTACCCATAGCCACAAGCTTCACATATGGAGCTCCTAATGCAAGCCCTTTGAAGATATGATCCTCAAGAGTAAAGCCACCAGCAATAGCTATTGCTGGTACATGCTTACCCTTTTCGGCAAGCATCTTAGCATATTTATATGTTAAGGCTTCTAAGTAAACTGTTGGAACTCCCCATTCATTCATCATTCTCCATGGACTCATTCCTGTTCCGCCACCTGCACCATCCACGATTAGAAGATCAGCTTTTCCTTCAGAAGCAGCCCTTAGAGCAAGAGCAAGATCCTTTGGTCTATATGCTCCTGTTTTTAGAGAAATATATCTTGCTCCTCTTTTTCTTAACTCCTCTGCTCTTTTAACAAATCCTTCTACTGATGCCATTCCAAGTCTGGAATGCCTTTCAAATTCTTTAATTCCGCCTTTTTCATATAACTCCTGAATTACGGGATCGTCTGGATCAGGAAATACAATATAGCCTCTATCCTTTAATTGTTTTGCCCTCTTTATATCGGAAAGTTTTATCTCTCCTCCTATATCCTTTGCACCTTGTCCCCACTTTATTTCTACAAACTCAATTCCAAGTTTTTCAATTACATATTCCAGGGTACCAAGTCTTGAGTCCTCAACATTTTCCTGAACTATTACCCCACCATAATTATCCCTTTGCCATTCCTTAAACAGTTTAATTCTTCTCTCCATTTCAGGAGATCTTATTACTTTTCCATTCTTAATCTCTGCATCAGGATCTACACCACATACATTTTCTCCTACTCCAACCATGGTTCCAAATAAAGCAGAACCAATAGCTACTCCTTCCCAGTTATCCCTTGCAATAAAGGTAGACCCAAGACCTGTGGTAAACCAAGGTCCCCTTAACTTAATATCTCCAATTCTCGTCTCAATATCAACAGCTGGAAAAGTAGCCTTATCAGGATCCGGCTCCACGCCCAAAGCTCCTACACAGGTACCATTGATGTTAAAATGGGAAAAATCAATAGGATAATCCTTTTCGGAAGCTGAAGTTACTTTCCCATAGGGTTTAGGATAAATATACTCTCTACCACGAACACCAGATTTTGCTATTTCACAATAACCGGGACATCCGTCAAGACAAGTGACACACATTCCACTAAAAGGAGAATAATCTTTTAAACGCAGACGGGTAAGAGTAGCTTCTGAAAAATTAGGTTTTGAGAAAGACATTAAACACACCTCCTAGTAATTAATATAAATCTTAACTTAAGTACTTAACTAAAAATAACATCAAAAATTTTTGCTGTCAACATACATTTTATGTGGGTTTTTTGAAGTACAAAGGAAGGATATTTCCTTTAGATGTTTAAAAAATTAAAGAGGAGACTTATAAGTCTCCTCTTTACGAAATTTTTACTATTTAGAAAATTTACTTCAGTTTAGAAAGTTTTAGTTCTCAAATACTCTATTATAGGAGAATCTTTTACTACCGACTCTGCCTTAAGATTAATCTCCTCAACCCTATTAGTATTTACTCTAATCTGCTTAATTTTTGACTGATCTATTTTAACTCTCTCAAGTCTTATCTTCATTCTGCATCCCTCCTTTTTCACTTATTTCAATACAAATTATAACTAACCTGTGTTAATAAAGATTTAAGAATCAGTTAAATTTATATTAAAAAGGTGTGAATTTTAATTTTAAAAAAGAGGGAAAGGGGATTAACCCCTTTCCCTCCTATGATGTTTGGTTTATTGCTTAAGAACCTCTTCCCATGTAGTAACAGGCCATGTAGTTCTGAAAAGCTCTTCTACAGCTGGTTTTGCTTTATCTCTTATCTGGGCCATGGTTTTAGCATCTAAATATATAACAGTCATACCATTTTCCATAAGTAGTCTTAAAATATCATTTTCACTTGCAAGAAGCCTCATTGTTGCTGTATTACACACTTTTTCAGCAGTCTTCATAAACAATTCTTGATCTGCCTTAGAGAGTTTATCAAAGGTTGGTTTATACATGTGCACCCAACCAAAGGAAACAAGGTGATTTGTGATGATTAAATACTTTTGCACCTCATAAAGTTTATATCCCGAAATCTGAGTTAAATCTCCCTCTGATGCTTCAGCAGTGCCATCTTTTAGAGCCTGATATAATCCAGTTAAAGGAACAGGAACCGCCTTTACCCCAAGAGTTTCCCAAACCTTAATCCAAGTAGGGACTACCGGAAGTCTAAGTTTCAGCCCTTCAAGATCTTTTAATCCAAGTATTGGTTTATTAGAAGTCATCTGCCTATATCCTCTATAAAGATAACCAAGAGTGTACATGTTACCATTTTTAAGAATCTCACTTTTTGCCTTTTCCCCAATTGGTCCTTTCATTATTCTAAAGAAATGTTCGTAATCCTTTAAGACAAAGGGTGCATTAATAAAGAAATATTGAGGTGCAAATACCTCTATAGCTCTCCCTCCTGTAAATTGCATATCTACCTCTCCCTTAGAACATCTTTCGTTGGCCTGCTCCTCTGTGTCCTTTGCAATAGAAAGTTCAAATTTGATCCTTCCTTGCGTCTCCTTTTCAATTATATTTTTGAACTCCACCATGGTCTGAGTTATTATATGCCCTTCTGGGAATGGCGATGTGGCTTTTATAAGTATAGTGCTCTGAGCAGAGAGGGAAGAGATAAAAAGAACTACCAAAAGAAGACTTAATAAGGTAAAATATTTTTTCATACAGAACCCCCCTATCTATTTTTTTCGGGGAAGGGAGTTACCCTTCCCCATTTTTTACTCTATTTCAATTTTTCTCCCTTCTTCACTGGAATAATACCCAGCATACAATACTTTTGCTGTTTCCTTTGCCAAATCGAAAGAAGATATAGGTTCTCTATCTTCTATCACTGCAAGGATAAAATCCTTAAGTTCTTGAGGAAATCCTCTAGTCCAAAAATCGTCAGGAGATGGAAAATTCCATCCTGCCTTTGTCTCAATTTTTTCAGCTATATACTCCTCTTTCCAAATAGATTCTTCAGGAGTATAAGCCACCATCATATTATTTGGATTTATATTGGCATAAATCATGCCTGAAGAAAGACTTACTTGCACCCAATTTTTTAATCCCCCAAGGCTAATATCATTGGAAAAAATTATGCCCTTTGTTCCATCTTCAAAATCAATAACAATAACGGACCAATCTTCCACATCCTCCCAAGAGGTTGCCACATAATGCTTCTCTTCCTTCAAAAATTTATCTATCTTTGTTAAATTTCCAACCTCGCCCCACACTGCTTTTGCTCTTATGGGTTTTCCATCTTTAATCAATCCCTCATAGTGCTTTAAGTGAAGTACCACAGCCACAGGATGAGAGCCAAGCCTCATCAAGCTCCCCCCACCAGAAGTCCTCCATTTTTTAGCATAACTGGCATGAGATCCAGAATGGCTACACTCCGCTCTGATCTCCAGAATAGGAGAAGAAGATGCTAAAATCATTCTCTTCATTTTTTCAATCGAAGGAGCGTACACCAAATTCTCTCCGTACATAAACTTAACCCTATTTTCTTTTATTACTTTTTCAATCTTTTCTATCTTCTCCAAAACCTTTTTATACATAAAACTTTTAGGCACTTCTATTCCTACAAGTTCCTTGTCGGTATCCTCTCCAAAATAGCCTGTAAGAGGCTTCTCACACATTACATGCTTTTTATTTTTAGCAGCACAAATAATAACTTCGTCATGAAGATTAGTAGGAGTACATACATCCACCACATCAACATCAAAAGATGCACAAAGTTCTTCATAGTTATCAAAAACCTTTGGAATTCCATACTCTTTTGCAAATCTCTCTGCATTCTCTCTTCTCCCAGAACAAACCCCCACTATATCTACATATGGAGAAATCTCTTTGTATGCTGACATATGAATCCTTGCTATGAAACCTGCCCCTACAAGTCCAACCCTTACTTTGTCCATAAAAATCCCTCCCTATAGCACCTCTAACATATCAGGCTTTATAAAAGTAATCCCTTCTACCTCTATCTTCAAGGTTG